>JAZLCY010000049.1:0-13916 GCA_045614485.1 Eubacteriales bacterium | reverse complement strand
CGCCGTTGCTGTTTGTGAAGATCTCGCCGTTGCCTGCGTAAACGATCATAACGTCTACCTTTTTCCTGCCGCACATTGTAACTGTGCAAACTATCGCAACGATAAGGATAAAGGCAACTGCCGCGGTGTGCCACTTGTAGTGGTAAAAGAAGTTTTCGATCCAAAGAACAAACTTATTCTTTGTTGCAACCGCCTCGCCGGAAGTCGATTTCTGTACGCTCAAATCCTCCGGCTCGTCATATTTTTTTGTAGATATTTCAACCTCGGGGAGCTTGCCGTATCTATCGTCTTTATTATTTTTCTCGCTCATTTTGAGCTCCTTTGTAGCTTTCTTTTAATTACTGTATAATTGTAGCACAGAAAGGTGCAACAGTCAAGCATATAAATGTTACAAAATAAAACCGTCCGCCACCGACTTAATGATAAGGCATTGATTCTTATTTGCGCCTGTCAAAACAAAAAGAGAGCGGCTCAAAGCTTGAGGCACTCTCTTTTTTATTAGCATTTTATCTTAAAACGGTGGGGCTCACACCGAAAGAGGTGTCACGCTTGCTCGGTGCCGGCATCCTCGCCCTCGGCAGGAGTCTCGGCGGTCGCTGTGGGCACGTATCCCTTTTTTGCGGGATTTTTGAACCAAAAGCCAATCATAAGCATAGCGATCGCGCCTATAATATCTGCTCCTGCGGTAATGCACAGGGCTATGGTGCGGAAGATAAAGCGAGGTGTATAATCGAGATTGAAAATAGATTCAAAGCCGTACGAGATCCATCGATATATAAGATCTATCAACTGATGAACAAAAGAATACGAGCATGAAAGCAGGCCGCCAATAAAGATCAAGCAGGCACCGAATGTTAGAAGCATTGTAAGGACGGATGCCTTTTTCTTTCTGTTGGTGGCGAAAATAACGAGAAGAATATAGCATATCCAGCCTATAACGCAAACAAATACGAAGCCGATTGATAACCACATGGTGATAATGTTGATTATAGTATAAAAGCCATAAAACGGTCCACGAATGCACTCGAGAAGGTAAAGGATCGCCCGCTCAAACGCTTCGGAAAGAGCCGTAATGCTCGAGCACAAGGCAATAATGCCGGGTATGATATAAGTGATGTGATGCACCTTTAAAGAGAGCATAACGATGATGGCGATCAAGGTTACCGAGTCGAAGAAGGATACGCTTATTCCGTCACCGATTTTTATCACAAATTCAAAAAACTGTTCCGTCCGCCAATAGTTTGCCAGCGTGTGAAATACGGATGGTATTACTGATAATGCCACGAAAAGAGCAAGAGCGATTGCCCCTATCGGGAATCTGCGGTCTTTTTTTTCAATGAGATTAGGCATAAAGACCTCCTAAATAACGTTGTTAAATATATTCTACGCCAGGAACACCGATTTGTCAAGAACAAAAGGGGAGTTATCTTTGATCGTTTCAGCACCCCCAAAAACAAAAAGAGAGCGGCTCGAATCACGAGGCACTCTCTTTTGTTATCTTTTTATTTTAGAGTTGTGAGGCTCGCTTTGGCTGTAAGCTATCCCGGGGGAGAGTTATAGCCGGCGCATCTACGTTACGCCACGAGTGTTCTTGTAATAAGGTATGCAAGGTAGCCGGCGTAGCAAAGGATAAGCACGATACCGTGCACCTTGCCAAGCTTACCCTTGAGGGCAAGCGCGAACAGAAGTATCGTTATAGCGAGCATAACGAGTACGTCCACTATGAACTGATTTCCTGTCGTAAGGGGGTTAACTGTGCCTGAGATACCCAGAACGAAGAGAATGTTGAAGATGTTGGAGCCAACAACGTTACCGAGAGCAAGCTCGTTCTCGCCCTTCTTAGCGGCAACAACGCTTGTTACAAGCTCGGGAAGGGAAGTGCCGACTGCAACGATCGTAAGGCCAACAAGAGATGCGGTAAGGTCGGGGTCAAGGCCAATAAGAGATGCACCCTCGGTGGCAAGCTCCTTTGCGCCGAAAACAACCATCTCACCGCCAACGATGATACCTGCGATACCGAGAACGCAAAGAACGATCGCCTTAACGATAGGCATGTCCTTGATAGAGTTGTCCTCTACAACAATAGCGGCCTTTTTCTTCTTTTTCTTTTTGAGTTTAGCCTTTGCTTCCTTCTTTGCATCGCTCTTTGCGGAGATAACGATGTAGGAAAGATATGCGATAATACCGAAAACGAGTATCACTGCTTCCCATCTGAGAATGGCAAGAGTGTCATTTTTGCCAAAGAAGCAACCGAATATAACCAAAGCGCTTGATACAACCAAAAGAATGGGCAACTCCTTCCTGATGATCGACTTTTTAACGATCATGGGGGTGAAGAGCGCGCTGAGGCCAAGCACGAGGGCGATATTGCATATATTAGATCCGACAACGTTGCCTATTGCCACGTTTGCGTTTCCGCCCTCCTTAAGCACGGCGAGGGAGTCGGAAACAGAAACCGCAAGTTCAGGGCAGGAAGTACCCATTGCAACGATCGTAAGACCGATGATAAGGGGAGAGATCTTCAGCTTTTTTGCGATGCTGGAGGATGAATCCACGAAAATATCGCAGAATTTAACGAGGAAGAAAACACCCACGCCAAGCAGGAGCACAGCAAAGATCACCGGCAGGGGCTGGGGCCATTTCAATATAAAGTCAAACATATAAAAATTCTCCTAAAATAATTCCAACTAATACTACCACAAAGCACGAATTTTGTCAATATTATAATTGCTTTTCAAGGCTTAACGCCTTATATCAATCAAGCTGAGTGGCACATAAATACACGAAATAAACCGCGTATGAAGCAAGCATAATAATGCCGCCCCATCTTTTCAGCTTTCCCCCATTCAGCGACAAAACGAGCAAAAGAACGGCGCAGGCAAGGGAAAACAGGGTGTCGATCAAAAAGCTCGGAGCAAAGCCCAGCGGAGTGATAAGCGACGTAATGCCTAAGATGAATAAGATATTGAAGATATTAGAGCCAACAACGTTGCCGATCGCTATATCCGAGTTTTTCTTGATAGCTGCTACAACCGACGTAAAAAGCTCGGGCAGGGACGTGCCAAGCGCAACGACCGTAAGACCGATAAAAGCTTCGCTCCAGCCTGCCATTTTTGCAAGATTCGATGCGGTTTCAACGGCAAACTCGCTGCCGCAGATTATAAGCGCAATTCCTAAAACGGTAAAGAGAATGGATTTCCAAACCGGCATATTCTTTATCGCGGCAGGCTCTTCTATATCCTTATTTTTCTTTGCCACGACAAATAAATAAGCAAGATATCCAAAAAACATAAGGAGCATAATGATTCCGCCCCAGAAGAATATCTTGTTTAAAAGACCAAGCAGGAAAAGAACGAAAGATGCGCAAATTACGATAGGAATATCAATTCTTCTCGTGAGCTTTTTGATAACGAGCGGAAAGATCACAGACGAAACACCGAGGATCAAGAGGATGTTGAGTATGTTACTGCCCACTACGTTGCCCACCGAAAGATCGGCATTACCGGTGATCGCCGCCTTGATGCTGACAGCCGCCTCCGGCATTGAGGTTCCCATTGCCACAATGGTAAGGCCTATAACTATTTGCGGAATTTTAAACTTTTTTGCAATGCTTGAGGCACCGTCAACAAAGAAATCCGCGCCCTTTGCCAAGAAGACAAAGCCAAGGATCAAGAACAGAACGTTTAATGAGATAGAAGGGAAAGAAGCTAAAAAAATCGGCATAAAAAAGAGCCCCCTTATTTTTCTACAAACAGAGGCTCAGAATTTATAAAAAAATAACAAGCCCTATTTGCGTATTTTGCAAATAAGTCTTGCCACAAAGAAATGAATCTTCTTTGGTATGTTACCGGATTTTACTCGTGATGACGATAACATATGCGCTAAGCGCCGACTACTCCCTTAAATTACATTAATAATATAGCATAAAACATTTTTCTTGTCAATAATTTTCCGTATATTTTTTAAGCAAAAAAACCTCGTCTAACCGTTGGGTCGCTAAAAAAGCGTTGCCCGTGGGCATGGCGAGGTCACGTAAATTATAGCAAATAAATGGCAAAAAGTCAAGAAAATTCGCCCTCCATTACAGAGGGCGAAAATTGCAAAGTATTAAACTTCGGGCTTTGCTCGTGGGTGATTAAAGTATTAAACTTCAGGCTTCATAGTAGGGAAGAGAAGCACGTCTCTGATAGAAGCGCTGTCGGTAAGGAGCATTACAAGTCTGTCAATGCCGAAGCCGAGACCGCCTGTGGGGGGCATACCGTATTCAAGGGCGGTAACGTAATCGTAGTCAACCTCTGCCTTTGATTCGGGCTCTTCCGCAAGCTTTGCCTTAACCTGCTTTTCAAATCTTTCCTTCTGGTCGATAGGATCGTTAAGCTCAGAGAACGCATTACCGAACTCGGTGCAGTTGATGAAGTACTCGAATCTCTCGGTGAAGAGGGGATTCTCGGGCTTCTTCTTTGCAAGGGGGCTGTTCTCAACGGGATAATCGTAAATGAACGTGGGCTGAATAAGCTTGTCCTCAACGTAAGCATCAAAGAACTCTACGAGAACTGTGCCGCGGGTTGCGTTTGCAGGAACCTCAACGTGCTTTTCCTTTGCAACAGCGCGAGCCTCTTCATCGCTTTCCCACTCGTTGTAGTCAACACCTGCGTACTTCTTAACCGCGTCAACCATAGTGAGTCTTTCCCACTTGCCAAGGTCGATCTCGTTGCCCTGGTAGGTGATCTTGGTAGAACCGCAAACCTTCTCTGCAAGCATCTTGTAAAGCTCTTCAACAAGGTCCATCATGCCGTAGTAGTCGGTGTATGCCTGGTAAAGCTCGATGGTGGTGAACTCGGGGTTGTGCTTGGTGTCCATACCCTCGTTTCTGAAGATACGGCCAACCTCGTAAACGCGGTTCATACCGCCAACGATAAGGCGCTTCAGGTAAAGCTCGGTCTCTATTCTCAGATACATATCCATATCGAGAGTGTTGTGGTGGGTCTTGAAGGGGCGCGCAGATGCACCGATCTCAAGGGGAACAAGGATAGGAGTATCAACCTCAAGGAAGCCCTTGTCATCAAGATAGTTTCTGATAAGCTTAAGGATCTGGCTTCTCTTGATGAAGGTGTCCTTAACAGAGGGGTTGGAGATAAGGTCAACGTATCTCTGGCGGTATCTCTGCTCAAGGTTGGTAAGGCCGTGGAACTTCTCGGGGAGGGGAAGAAGGCTCTTTGCAAGAAGGGTTGCGCTCTTCACGTGGATAGAGATCTCGCCGGTTCTTGTGCGGAAAATGATACCCTCAAAGCCGAAAATATCACCAATGTCCCACTTCTTGAATGCTGCGTAGTCCTCTTCGCCAAGGTCATCGCGGGAGGTGTAGATCTGAATCTCGCCCTCGCCGTCATTGATACGGGCGAAGGAAGCCTTACCCATAACTCTCTTTGCAATCATTCTGCCCGCCATCTTAACGGTGATGGTCTCGCCCTCGGCAAGAGTGCTTTCGCGCTCGGTAAATACCTTTATAGCCTCGGGAGCGGTGTAGGTAACGTCATACTTTGTGATCTCAAAGGGGTTGTTGCCTGCGCTAACGAGGTTAGCAAGCTTCTCGCGTCTTACAGCGAGCTCGCTTGTGGAATTGATAGTCTGATTGTTGTCTGCCATTTTTGATGATTCCTTTCAAAAAAATGATAGAATTAGATTTCCTTCGCTCTTGAAACCTGCTTGATTTCAAGGTGCTGAACTCTTGCACCCTCAACGGTAACGGAATCGCCTGCGCGAGCGCCGAGAAGCGCGCTTCCGATGGGAGAGGAGTCGGAGATCTTACCGCTCAAGGGGTCGGTTTCGTAAGAACCAACGATGTGATAGGTGAACTCCTTCTGTCTTTCAACGTTGTAGAGCACAACGATAGAGCCAACGCTAACTACGGATTCGTCGATCTGAGATTCGTCGATAACCTTTGCGTTTGCGATCATCTCCTTAAGCTCTGCAATTCTCGAATGTATCTTGCCCTGCTCAGCCTTTGCCTCATCGTACTCGCTGTTCTCGGAAAGGTCACCGAATGCACGCGCGGTGGATATATCCTTCTTGTTTTCCTCAACGCGAACGTTAACGAGGTAGTCGAGCTCATCCTGCAGAGCCTTGAAGCCCTGGGGGGTGTAGGTTTTGATTTCTGCCATTTTTAATTTATCTCCTGACTGTTTATAATTTCATTAATGCGAACGAGCGCCTCTTCAAGCTGGGTGTCGCTCTCTCCCAATTCAACGGGATAATCGGGAATGATACCAACGCCGTGGTAGTTTACTCCCGAGGGGGGATTGTAATATGCGATAGTTATCGTGATAGCCGAGCCGTCGCGCAGGCTGTACGTCCTTTGCATAACGCCTTTTCCGTAGGTAACTGTGCCAACGGTAACGCACTCAAACTGTCCCATATCCGAAAAATCGCGCAGTCCTGCAGTGAAAAGCTCCGCTGCGGATGCGGTGCGGCCGTTTGTGATAACAACGGTGGGCAGGGAAAAGCTATGCCCATCATCTGCCACCATCGGTGCAGCCACGTAATTTGAAAAGCTTGCTATCGTAACACCGTCCTCGGTAACGTAATCAAGCATATTAACAACAGAGTCGAGCGTGCCGCCGGTGTTGTCGCGCAGGTCGTAAACAATGCCCGAAGCGTCGGATGCAAGGATAAAGTCGATCGCTTCCTTGAACTGCTCGTCGGTGTTGCTCTTGAACGCGGTTATCTTAACGTATGCGATGCCGTCCTCTATTGTGTATTTTACCGATTTATCAACGATGAGCTTGCGCGTTATAGTAACGTCAAAGGTGCTTTCGCCTCGCTCAACCGTAACTGTAACCGTAGTTCCGGCTTCACCGCTGATGCGGTTGATTGCGGCATCCGTGCCGATGTCCGAGATCAAAGCACCGTCCACGGCAATGATCTTGTCATATGCCTTGATGCCTGCATCGTAAGCTCCGCCATCCTCTATAACCGAGTTGACGAAAAGGTGACCGTCTTCTTTCGTAACGGTAACTCCGATGCCAACGAAAGCGCCGCCCATATCGTTCTGGTGCGTGGTGTATTCATCGCCGGTCATATATCTTGAGAACTTGTCGCCCACTGCGTAAACGTAGGATTTTATAAGCGCGTCTGTAACCGCGTCAACGTTCGAAAGCTCGGTTTTATCATAGTAGGTATCAAGGAAGTAGTTGGCGCATGCCACTGCGTGCTCCTTAACGTCCGGCAAATCAAGATAATAGTATTCCGCAAAAGCATTCTCTATCGTTTTGAACTTCGTTCTGTCAAACTGTGGGAAATCCCAGGCGTCAAGATACTGCCAAACGGAAGTGAGGTTGCGCCCCTCCGTGCCGATCTTATCGCGCAGCTCATCCTTCTCGAGGATCTTCTTTGATCCTGCGGTGCAGGAAAAGAGGCAAACGGCTATTATAAGTACAATAGTTGTAATGAAAAAGACGGCTCGAAGAGATTTTTTAGTGGTAATATTTTGCATAATCTATTCTCTTTTAAGAGCAGTTTACCCCGCCGCGGTCAGCGGCAGGGCATATTTTTTATTTATTTTACCTTACCCGACTCAAGAAAAGAGTCGAACCCTCTGCCAAAATTAAAATTTGGTGGGCTTGGAGGTGAGGTACTTCTTAACCATAAGCGCTACCTTGAAGGTAACTGCGTGGTCAAACTCGCGAAGGTCAAGGCCGGTAAGCTTTCTGTTCTTCTCAAGGCGGTAAACAAGGGTGTTTCTGTGAACGAAGAGCTTTCTTGACGTTTCGGAAACGTTAAGATTGTTCTCAAAGAAGCACTGAACCGTCATAAGAGTTTCGCGGTCAAGCGAATCAAGAGATCCGCGCTTGAACACCTCCTGCAAGAATATCTCGCAAAGGGTGGTGGGAAGCTGATATATAAGTCTGCCGATGCCGAGGTTTTCGTAGGACATAACAGGTCTTTCGATATCGAATACCTTACCTACCTCAAGGGAGATCTTAGCCTCCTTGTATGCCTTAGCAAGATCCTTAAGGTTATCAACGATAGAGGAGATGCCGAAAAGAACCTTGGTGCCGCCCATCTCGGTTGCGGCAGTAAGCATCTCGTGTGCATAAGCCTCAAGTTGCTCTGCATCAGTGGAATCATCAACCTCTTTAACAACAACGATGTCCTGCTCGGAAATGCTGATAACGAAATCCTTTGCCTTGTCGGTAACAAGGGACTGAATGATGTTGTAGGGGGGAGTCTGTGCGGGGCCCTGGAACTTTATAACGATAACAGCGCGTCTTTCGTCGCTGTTGAAGTGAAGCTCATTGGACTTAACGTAAATATCGCTGGGAAGAATGTTATCAAGAATGATGTTCTTGATGAACGAACCCTTGTCGTACTTCTCATCGTAAAGGCTCTTGATATTGCCAAGAGAAATAGAAATAAGGTGGCACATCTTTGAAGCGTGCGCATCACAGCCCTCAACGAACGCGATGCAGTCGCTCTTCTCGGTTGCACCGATGAAGCGATATGTATATCCCTCGTGAATCATAGATTCGGAAGAATAGGGGAGCTCGTCTTTAACTCTCTGTCTGGACTCGCCAATCTTACCAAGCTCGCTCGATGCGATAACGATTCCGTTCTCGTCAATAACACCGATCGTGCGGCCAACGACATCCTTCATCTGATGGATGATCGTCTGGAATAAACGGTTGGACATAAAAACCTCCAAATAAACGTTTTTATCAAGTTGTATTTTCCCACCTGAGGGGCTCAAATGGGCAGAAAAAAAGCCGTCACCGAAAAAGGTGATAAGCGGTCTTTTTCTCTATATTCCGCCACAAAAAAGTGGCTTTGTTTATACTGTACTATATTCTAACCTATTTTTTGATATTTTTCAATAGTTTTTTCAAAAAAAATTACTAAATATACAAAAAAAGTGTGTTTTGTTTGGTTAAAATCGCAATTAACAGGAAAAATCTGGCAATTTTAAAGCTCTAACTCGTAAACGAGAGAGGAAAGTGCAAAGCTCGGCGCAGTTTCGCACCTCAAAATGCGCTTGCCAAGGCCTGTCATGGCAAATCCCGCCTCTTTTGCCTTCTCAGCCTCGTCGTGCGAGAAGCCACCCTCAGAGCCAACGATAACGGCGATAGTGCCCTTTTTCTCGGCTGAGGTAAGGATCTGTTTCAGCGTGCGTGTACCGTCTCCCTCGTAACAAAACAGGGTAAGATCGTATTCCTTGGCGAGCTTTATCATACCGCCAAAGTCGGTCGGCTCGCAAACCTCGGGCAATTTACCCCTACCGCACTGCTTTGCGGCTTCCTCGGCGATCTTCTGAAGTCGGCGGGTGTTTTTCTCCGCCTTCTCCGCCTTGGGCCTTTTGATGCAACGCGAGGATTCAAAGGGAATGATCCTGCTTGCGCCAAGCTCAACAGCCTTCTGTGTAACTATCTCAAGCTTGTCTGCCTTCGGATAAGCCATAAAGAGAGCAACGGTGCAAGGGGGCTCGGTGTCCGACTGCTTGGTGCAGAGGATCTCGGCGGTGCATTCCTCATCGCGTATTCTGATAAGGCGGCAGGAGTGCTCACAGCCGTGCATATCGCAAACCGTAACCTCATCACCCTCTGTCATTCGGAGCGAGCGCGCAATATGGTGCGCGTCATCTCCTATTATTGTTATCGTGCCGTCGGCAAATGCATCCGACGTAGCAAAAAATCTCGGCATATTAAATATCCTTTTTAATCATTATTGCGAGCCAGTCGTTCTCTCTGATCTCTTTTGTAACCTTGTAGCCGCACTCGGTAATCTTCGCCATAACCTCGTCCTTGCGCATTGTGATAATGCCGGAAAGGATAATGGGCGCGTCCTCTGTAACATACTTATCAAGGTCGGGAAGCATTCTTATAATAACGTCGGCAACTATGTTTGCAACGCAGAAGTCGTATTTGCCATATGAGAGGTCAACTCCAAAGAGCAGGTCGGAAACACCAACGGTGATGTTATCGCATCCGCCGTCCTTGGCGTTCTCCTGTGCCACCTTAACGGCAACGGGGTCGATATCGTATGCATTGCAGGTCTTTGCGCCAAGCTTGGACGCGCAGATAGAGAGAATGCCGGAGCCTGTTCCCATATCAAGAAATCTCTTGCCCGAAAGCTCCTCGTCCTGCATCATAAGCATAACGAGCCTTGTGGTTTCGTGCGTGCCTGTGCCGAATGCCATGCCGGGATCCATTCTGATGATGATCTCGCCCTCTTTTGCCTCGTACTTCTCCCAGGCGGGAACGATAGTAACCTTGCCAAGAGGGATCGGCTTGTAATACTGCTTCCAGCTCTCGGCCCAGTCCTCTTCGTTAACGCCGTCTACCGAGAGGGATACCTCAACGCCCTCTGCCGAGAATCTCTCGTTAAGGAATGCAAGATACTCGTTAAAGCTCTTCTCCTCGGGAACAAAGAGGGAAACCTTAACGGTGTCCTTGTCTGCATTGAGTATAGATTCGTCCACAAGCTCACCGTACATACCGAGGGTGAAATCGGAAAAGTCCTCTATCATAAGTCCGTTATCAAGCATACTCATAACTGCGGTGATCTTATCGAGATCACGGGTTTTGCCTGTTGCGGTAAGTTTTGTCCAGCTACCTGCCATTTTTAAAAAGCTCCTTTGCATTTTCAATATCGGTATTTATTCTTGCGATAAGCTCTTCCTTTGTGGAAAAGCGCATCTCATCACGCAAAAATGCGTGCAGGTAAATTTTTACCTCTTCATTATATATCTCTTTGTTGAAGTTAAGTATAAAGGTTTCGGCGTGCACCTCTCTTATCTCGAAGGTGGGGCAGATGCCGACGTTCGTGAGGGCGGTGTATTCCTCGCCCGCGATAATAACGCTTGATGCGTAAACGCCAAGGCGCAACGGCCTTTTTCCGCCTATGTCGCAATTAAGGGTAGGGAAGCCGAGCGTTCTGCCCACCGCGCGCCCGTGCGCTACGTTAGATAATATAAGGTAGGGAGAGCCAAGGGCACTGTTTGCCTTTTTCATATCGCCGCGCAAAAGCTGTTCTTTTATCTTTGTGGTGGAAACGCGCGCGCCGTCTATCGCAACGTCGCTTACGGTGATGCTCTCTTTTCCTGCGCCGGATAAAAGGGTAAAAAGCTCCTTTGCACCGCAGGATGCACCCTTGCCGAATCTGAAATCCTCGCCAACCACGGCAACGGCACAGCCGTATTTTCCGATAAGGTATTCCTTAACGAAATCCTCGCCCGAAAGTGCGCGCATATCGGCAAAGCTTGCGATTATAACCTCGTCCGCCCCGCATTCTTCAAGCAGGTAAAGGCGCTCGCGCTCGGTGTATATCCTCTTTTCATCCTTTATGCCCGAGTCAAGCGAGAAGGTAAAGGCGGCAAGCGGAATGCCAAGCCTTGTTGCCTCGGCGCGTGCCGTATCAAGTATTTTTCTGTGTCCTATATGCACTCCGTCAAAAAAACCGAGCGCAATAACGCGCGCGCCGCTGATCTTGGCGCCATTTTCGTATACGGTCAAGCTCCGTGCCTCCTTTCGTCAACGTTATGCGTTTGTATTCATTTAATTATACAATTATGCAGCCTAAAAGTCAACACTTTAAGTCTATTCCGTTCGGTTGACAAATTCGGGGCATTGTGCTAAAATATGGGATGAAAAACACGTTTGGAGATTATTTATGAGATTTGAGCTTGTGGCAACCTGCCTTTTCGGTATGGAGCATCTTTTGGGCGAGGAGATAGACGCGCTCGGATATGAGAGAGTTTCCACTATCGACGGCAGAGTTACCTTTGTGGGAGATGAGGAGGCGGTTGCGCTTTCCAATATATTTTTGAGATATGCCGAAAGGGTGTTTATAAAGCTCGGTTCGTTCAGCGCAACAACGTTTGACGAGCTCTTTGAGGGCACTCGCGCGCTCAGATGGGCGGATTTTATCGGTGTTAACGACGAGTTTCCCGTTAAGGGCCATTCGATAAAGTCAAATCTCACCTCTATCCCCGATTGCCAGAAGATAGTTAAAAAGGCGGTTTGCCGTTCGCTTGAAGCAAGATACGGTGTATCCCTGTTCTCTGAGGTTGGAGTAAAGTATCAGATAGAGTTCTTTATCCTTAATAACGTGGCAACCCTTATGATAGATACGTCGGGCATCGCCCTGCATAAGCGCGGATACCGTAAGGATGCGAATGCCGCGCCTATAAGAGAAACCCTTGCCGCCGCTATTGCCAAAACCTCTCGCCCAAGGGAAGAGGTATTGCTTTGGGACCCCATGTGCGGCTCGGGAACTATCGCTATTGAGGCGGCGATGATAATGCGCAATATCGCCCCCGGTGTTAACCGCTCCTTTGCGGCAGAGAAATTTCCCTTTATATCCGAGAAGATATGGAAAAACGCAAGGGAAGAGGCAAGGGATGGCGAGGTAAAGAGCGAGTTTGAGGTTTTTGCCTCGGATATAGACCCTGCGGCAGTGGAATTGACCAAGAAAAACGCCTATAAGGCAGGAGTTTCGGGCACGGTAAAGGCATTCTGCCAGGACGCAAGGAGAATATCCGCACCCGGCAGGCGCGGTACTATCGTAACCAATCCGCCATATGGCGAGCGAATGGGCTCGATGCGAGAGATAGAGGCGCTCTATAAGGATATAGGCAATCACTTCCGCTCCCTTTCTCCCTGGCAGGTGTATATTATCACCTCGCACCCCTCGTTTGAGAAATTCTACGGCAAGCGTGCAGACAAGGTAAGAAAGCTGTATAACGGAATGATACCGTGTTATTTGTATCAGTTTTTTAAGAAGTGAATTGGGGCTTGTGTATTTCGGCATAACCGAACAAAAAAGAAGGGGGTATTGTAAAAAACACAGTACCACTTTTATACATCCATTTGTTTTTAAAGGAGCAGATGTTGAAAACCTGCGGTTTTCTCCGTTTGATTTGTTTTTTTGTTCTACCGCCGTTTCCGCCCTCCGACGTATGTATATACGCCTCTCGGTTGGAAAACGACGCTTTCTGCTCGAACTCCCCTGCGCCCCTGCTGGTGCGCTAATAATAAAAAAGCTTGAAATTCACTGAATTTCAAGCTTTTCTTTTTCCCTGCGGAGCAGGGGGATATTAGATTATTTCTTTTCACCCTTTTGGTCGCAGTATGCGCAGTTGCCGTTTTTGAAAAGGGGCTTTAAGCCGCGCTCAACGGACGTGATGCAGTGCGGATTTTTGCAGGTGAGGGTTTCATCAAGGGTGGCTTCCGCCTTCTTGGTGGGCTCTCCCTTCTTTTCAAGAAGATAGAGGATAAGAGCCATACGGATGTATCTGCCAAACTCCGCCTGATAGAAGTAGTGCGCTCTGGGATCGTCATCCACGTCGGTTGCGATCTCGTTAACACGGGGCAGGGGATGGAGAATAGAAAGGGTTTCCTTTGCTCCCGAAAGCTTTGCCTTGTTAAGAATGTAGGAATCCTTGAGTCTTTCGTATTCCGCCTTATCGGCAAATCTTTCCTGCTGAACGCGTGTCATATAAAGAACGTCGAGTGTGGGGATAGCTTCTTCAAGCGATGCGATCTCCTCATAGTTTCCGCCATTTAAAAACTCGCTCTTCACGTAATCGGGCAGCTTCAATTCCTCGGGTGCTATAAGAACGAACTTAACACCCTCGTATCTTGACATTGCCGCGATAAGCGAATGCACCGTTCTGCCGTATTTAAGGTCGCCGCAAAGACCGATTGTAAGACCGTCAAATCTTGCAAGCTTGCGCTTGATGGTAAGCAGGTCTGCAAGGGTCTGGGTGGGGTGGAAGTGGCCGCCGTCACCTGCGTTGATGAGCGGCACGCGGGATACGCCGCTTGCCACGATGGGCGCGCCCTCTTTGGGGTGGCGCATAGCTATGATGTCTGTATATGCGCTAACCATTCTTATAGTATCTGCAACCGTTTCACCCTTGGAAA
>JAZLCY010000048.1:0-5049 GCA_045614485.1 Eubacteriales bacterium | reverse complement strand
ATAGGTCGGAGATGTAAGTACAGTAATGTATTCAGTTGACCGATACTAATAGACCGAGGGCTTGAACTGCTCTTTGCAGTTTCAAGTAAGCTTTGATTGAGCTTCGTTTCAGAACTAATTCGGTTTTCAGTGGATATTTTAATATCCTTTATATATTGGAGTCCCGAAGTATCGGGGCTTTTTGTTTTGAATAGCAAGATCAGGATTTCAACCAACCGATACTAATAGACCTGAGGGCGTGGCATGCATGCCGGAACTGCTCTTTGCAGATTCAAGTAAGCTTTGATTAGAGCTTGCCGCGCGCACAGGCTGTATTTGGTGTTGCGCTGATGGTTGCGCGCTATGAATTTCCGCAATTGGAGCCTTAGTCCAATTGCCGTGTAAACACGGTCCCGAAAATTCTTAAGCTTCCATCTATGCGAGCCCACTAATTCGGTTTTCAGTGGATATTTTAAAAAATATACCGCAAATAAGGTACGTCGTGCCTTTTATTATATTGGTCTTGCCGTGTGGCAAGGCTTTTTTTGATTTTTGTGAAAGGGTAGAGTATGACAACAAACGAGATAATCGGAATGATATTGAGCCTCATGGGTATGACAGTCAATATAGTTTCATTCCAGGTAAAAAACAAAATACCGCTCCTTATAATACAAACTGTAGGATCGACTCTTTTTATGATCTCTTATGCCTTCTGCGATGGTGGAATTGCTATTGCACTCAACGTTTTGATGCTTATAAGGAATTTCCTCTTTATGTTCCTTTCAAAGAAGCGCGGCAGGGCTATTATTATAGCAGTTATATGCCTGTGCGTATCTTATGTGATCACGTACATACTATATACCATATTTGCCAAGGAGAGCCTTGCTGACAACGTATGGAATATTTTCCCTGTTATAGCAGCATTCCTCGGCACAGTATCATTTGCAAATACAAACGTTAACAGGCTTCGCGCTTGGAAATACGGTGATTCTATATCATGGCTCACCTACAACACCCACATTGGTTGGGGTGCGCTCGGCGGCATTCTCGGAGAGGTTTTAAACCTTGTTTCCTTGACTGTTGGCATTATACGTTTCAGAGAAAGAAAAACAAAAAAGAGCTAAAAAAGAGCGGGCAATATACCCGCTCTTTTTATGTGTATACATCCGCACAATGTAAACAAAGATTTGCATAAATTTATTTATTGTTACACGGGTTGCAGTTTTTCGCACTTTTTACCTTTTCTTCAAGATATGCGAGCGCATCCTTAATACCCCCAACTTCATCTATCAGGCCGCACTTTACGGCATCGTATCCGTCAAGAATTGAGCCTATATCGTTAACAAGAACGTCTGTGCGTGCAATCATAGTTCGCATATTGGATTCGCTGATGCCGGAGTGGTTAACAACAAACTTTATAATTCTGTCCTGCATCTTCTCAAGGTAGTTAAATGCCTGTGGCACACCGAGAACAACACCGCTTGTTCTCACCGGGTGTATCGTCATTGTAGCGCTTGGCACGATAAACGACCTATCGGCACTTACAGCGAGCGGAACTCCTATCGAATGCCCACCGCCAAGAACAATAGATGCCGTTGGCTTTTTCATACTTGCAATCATTTCAGCTATTGCAAGTCCTGCTTCAACGTCGCCGCCGAGTGTATTCATAAGGATTATAATTCCGTCAACCTCGTCATCCTCTTCGAGTGCAACAAGCAAGGGCAGAATATGGTCATACTTTGTCGTTTTCTGATTTTGATCAAGTGCGTAATGCCCCTCGATCTGCCCGATTATTGATAGGCAATAGAACGTTCCGCCTGCGCCTTCTACGGTAGCATTTCCGCTTTCAACTATTGCTTCGCGCTTCTTTTCGATTGAATTTTCGCCATCTGAATACTTCAAAACGCATCACATCCCTTTGATTTCCACTATTTTTTATTATTTTCGCCACTTTATTTTTAAATTATGCATTGATTTTCTATTTTTGTTGTGCTAAAATATACGGTGGATAACTTGGGAGAATTCTTCTCCCCAAACAATAAATCTAAAGGAGTTTTTCATTTATGAAAACAGTACTCGTAGAAACGTCTGCAAGACACGTGCACGTATCCCGCAGGGACCTTGACATTCTTTTCGGTGAGGGCTATGAGCTCACCAATATCAAGGATCTTTCTCAGCCCGGTCAGTTTGCATGCGCAGAGAAGGTTCTCGTTGTAGGACCTAAGGGCACACTTAAGGCATCTATTCTTGGACCTACCCGTCCTGCAAGCCAGGTAGAGATCTCTCTTACCGACGCTCGCACTATCGGTGTAAAGGCTCCTATCCGCGAGAGCGGTGACGTTGCCGGTTCTGCTCCCTGCAAGCTTGTTAACCCCGAAACAGGTGCTGAGGTTGAGCTTACCGAGGGTGTTATCGTTGCAAAGCGCCACATTCACCTTACCCCTGCAGCAGCAGAGGAGATGGGTGTTGCTGATAAGCAGATCGTTTCCGTTAAAATAAATTCTGAGCGCACCACCGTTTACGGTGACGTTGTTGTAAGAGTAAGCGAGAAGTTTGCTCCTGCAATGCACATCGATACAGACGAATCTAACGCAGCTTGTGCATTTGGCGCAGTTTACGGTGAGATCGTAGGTTAATTAGCATGAGAATATTATTTCAGGGAGACAGTATAACTGACGCAAACAGGGATAAGCGCAACTATCACGAGCTTGGTAGCGGCTATCCTAAGTATGCGGCAGAGCTTATTGAAAGCGAGCATCCCGATATCGATTTTGAATTTATCAACTTTGGTATAAGCGGTAACCGTACCTGCCAGCTTTTTGATAGACTTTATGATGACGGTATTGTGTTCGCTCCCGATATTATTTCGATTCTTATCGGCATAAACGACATCTGGCACAGGCATGATTTCGGCAAGATCGAAACCACCGATGCTCAGATCCAGCTTAACTACCGCTGTATTCTGGAAAGACTCAGAAGGCAGACTAACTCAAAGATAGTTATGCTCCAGCCTTTCCTGCTTGACAGCCACGGCATCGATCATCTTCGTGAGGATTTTGCAAGACTGCTTCCGATAGTTGATGCGCTTGCTGCAGAGTTTGCTGACGTTTACGTTCCGCTTAATGAATACTTCAGCGAGGCTCTTAAAACACAGCCCGCGCCCCTGTACTACTCTGCTGACGGAGTTCATCCCAATGCCGAGGGTGCAAAATTTATCGCAGAGCACTATAAGAATGCGATAAACAAACTTTTGTGATTATAATTTTTGTAAGGAGATAAAACAATGAGCAATGTAAGTGAAATGCCTTACGCACAGAGCCTTGAGGTTCAGCATATGTGTAAGGTAACTAAGGGTTGCGATCACGGACCCGCTCCCATTCCCGAAGAGGGCAAATGGATTCAGGCAAAGCAGATCACCGACATTTCTGCATACACTCACGGTGTGGGCTGGTGTGCACCCCAGCAGGGAGCTTGTAAGCTTTCCCTCAACGTAAAGAACGGTATCATCGAGGAAGCTCTTGTTGAGACTATCGGATGCTCCGGTATGACTCACTCTGCGGCTATGGCAGCAGAAATTCTTCCCGGTAAGACTCTTCTTGAGGCTCTTAACACCGACCTTGTTTGCGACGCTATCAACACCGCTATGCGTGAGCTTTTCCTCCAGATCGTTTACGGACGTTCTCAGTCCGCATTCTCTGAGGGTGGCCTTGTAATCGGCGCAGGTATGGAAGACCTTGGTAAGGGCGAAAGATCCATGGTTGGTACTATGTACGGTACTAAGGAAAAGGGCGTTCGTTACCTTGAGATGACTGAGGGCTACTGCACCAGAATGGCTCTTGATGAAAATAATGAAGTTATAGGATACGAGTTCGTTTCTCTCGGCAAGATGACCGACTTTATCAAGAAGGGCATGGAGCCTAACGAAGCTTACGAGAAGTCCAAGGGTACATACGGTAGATTCAATGATGCTGCAAAGTACATTGACCCCCGTAAAGACTGATAGGAGGTAGTGTATAATGGCAAAGTTTGAAGGTTACGAAAGACGCGAGGCGAAGATTCTCGCTGCTCTTAAGGAATATGGCATCAATTCTATTGATGAGTGTAAAGAAATCTGCGATAACTATGGCATCGACCCCTACAAGATCGTTGAGGAAACTCAGCCTATCTGCTTTGAGAACGCAAAGTGGGCATACGTTGTAGGTGCGGCTATCGCAATCAAGAAGGGTTGCAAGAAGGCTTCTGATGCAGCAGCTGCTATCGGTATCGGTCTTCAGGCATTCTGTATCCCCGGCTCCGTTGCAGAGAACCGTAAGGTTGGTCTTGGCCACGGAAACCTTGGCGCAATGCTTCTCTCTGACGAGACCGAGTGCTTCTGCTTCCTTGCAGGCCACGAGTCCTTTGCAGCTGCAGAGGGTGCAATTAAGATCGCTCTTAATGCAAACAAGGTAAGAACTAATCCTCTTCGCGTTATCCTTAACGGTCTTGGAAAGGATGCTGCTTACATCATCTCCCGTATCAACGGATTTACCTACGTAAAGACCGAGTTCGATCCTTACACCGAAGAGGTTAAGGTTATCTCCGAGAAGCCCTTCTCAAACGGTCCTCGCGCAGCTGTAAAGTGCTACGGTTCTGATAACGTTCCCGAGGGTGTTGCAATCATGCGCCTTGAGAACGTAGGTGTTTCTATCACCGGTAACTCCACCAACCCCACCAGATTCCAGCACCCCGTTGCAGGAACCTACAAGAAGTGGTGTAACGAGAATGGCGTTAAGTACTTCTCCGTTGCTTCCGGCGGTGGTACAGGTAGAACTCTTCACCCCGATAATATGGCAGCAGGCCCTGCTTCCTACGGTATGACCGACACTATGGGTAGAATGCACTCCGACGCTCAGTTCGCAGGCTCTTCTTCCGTTCCCGCTCACGTAGAGATGATGGGTCTCATCGGCGCAGGTAACAACCCCATGGTTGGTATGACTGTTGCGGTTGCAGTTGCTATCGAAGAGGCTTGCAAGTAATAAGTAAAATCAAGGCTTTTTGCTGATTTTAAGACTCCTGAACTTCGGTTTGGGA
>JAZLCY010000047.1:0-35291 GCA_045614485.1 Eubacteriales bacterium | reverse complement strand
TGTACATATGGTTGAAACCATTCACAAGGTATCAAGAACTGCGCGCCAGCTTCTTCAGGAGTTCGGCAGAGAGCCTACCACTGATGAAATTGCAGAAAGACTTAATATAACATCCGAAAAAGTCAGAGAAATAATGAAGATAGCTCAGGACCCTGTTTCTCTTGAAACTCCTATCGGCGAGGAAGAGGATAGCCACCTTGGCGATTTCGTTGAGGATAACGAATCTCCCGCTCCTTCTGACAGTGCGTCCTATTCTTTGCTTCGCGAGCAGCTTTGCAACATTCTTCATACTCTTACAGATCGTGAAGAAGCAGTTATCAAGCTCAGATTCGGTCTTGAGGATGGTCGTCCCAGAACTCTTGAAGAGGTTGGTAAGAAGTTTGATATTACCCGTGAGAGAATCAGACAGATCGAGGCTAAGGCTTTGAGAAAGCTGAGACATCCTTCACGTTCAAAGGCACTTAAGGACTATCTTGCTAACTAATTTTTGCCTTTTATAGTTCTTTATTATAAAATCTATTGACAATTAAATAAATATATAGTAAAATATTTATGTTTAAATTATGTGCAAAACGGAGGATTTGATTTCTGATGAAGAAATTTCTTGCTATATTCCTTTGCGTTCTTCTCTCAATATGCATGCTTGCATCATGTGGCGAGGATGAATACGGTAAGGTTCCGGACAACTATCCGGATCCCAAGGAAGATGATGATAACATTATAGTTAACCTTTATATGATATATGATTCGGAGTCTGACAAGGCTGCTTTGGATACGGTAAGAGACCGTTTCAGAGAGAGAACAACCGTTAAGTACGGCATCACTGTTGAGCTTCACTTCGTTTCTGAGGAAGAATACGAAAGCAAAGTTCTTGATGCTACTAAGCTTGAAAGAGAAGGCGATAAGGTAAACGTAAACATCCTTCTTGTAAACTCTTCCGAGATCATGGCTGAGCTTCTTGATACAAACAGACTTGTTGATTTGTCTACATACGTATTTGAGAATGCCGACAGAAGCAACAAGAACCTTGTAAAGAAGTACGGTAGCTTTAACGAGATCTCCGGTAAGCTTATTGAGGCGATTCGCGGTGAGGACGGTAGCTTCTATGCTATGCCCAACAACCACATTATCGGCGAGTATGAGTACCTTGTTATAAACGAGGAGATGGCTAAGCAGACACTTAAGTACACCGGTGAAGAGCTTGCCAAGATCGTGAGCTTTGATATTAACAGTGAGAGTTATGAGCTGTACAAAAATCTTTGTGATGAAATTGATGAGTATGAGGGACGCACCGGAGCATACGTTGATTACGTAACAAGAGTATACGGTTCTTATCAACTCAAGGCACAGCTTGAGGCTGCCGGTAACGTTTGTAACATCATTTCCTATCCTACAGTTACTGCCGATGAGGCTTATTCAACCGCTTTTGCTATCGTGGATAGCGGTGATGTAGCTAATGAGAAGGCTATGGAAATTATTTACAAGCTTAGTACAGATAAGGAGCTTCGCGATTTCCTTCAGTACGGTGTAAAGGGAACTACCTACACTGTTGATGAAGACGGCAATATCCAGATGATCGATGATGAAGGCAAGAAGTATCGCCTTAACATTGAATACACCGGAAATGTATTTATTGCTTCCTTCTGCAATGAAATTAAGTGGACTAAGGAGATTGCACAGAGCGGCGAAATGCAGAACTCTGAGGCGATCGTAGCTAACTGATCTTAAATTGAAAATCGGGTGCTATGCTCCCGATTTTCTTATGAAATCATAAATTTTCTTTTAAGAGGTCTAAGATGATTAAGAAGAAAAAGGAAAGAACATTAAAGGATATACTTAATGTATTCGTTCCAAAAATTTGGATTTTGCTTGTTGTAGGTGCAATTCTTGCTTCCTTGATGGCAGGATATTCTACTTTCTTGAAGAAGAATACATACACAACCACAATGGGTATAATTGTTGACAGAACCGGAGAGAGCTCTCTTAATAATATTCAAACAACTCAGCTTGCGCAGGAAACTGTAAAGTCCTATGAGATCGTTATTCTTGGTGGCGTTTTCCTTAACGAAATCAGCAGCACTTTAAGTAGCGACGAAATTTACAGTTGCTTCATCAGCGAATCTTCTGATGAATATAAAAAGATGACAGATGCTGAAAAGAAGAATACTTTGACAGCTGAAAAGGTTGTTGCTGAAATCAAGAATGTATACGGTGATAACGGTATTACTGCGAAGGTTCTTGCAAGTATGATAACTATCAAGACAGATGATGATACTCCCACGTTTGTTTTGAAGGTTACTTCAAAGAATCCTATTATAACATGTGCAGTATCTGAAGTCGTTCTTAAGAAGATCCAGGTTAACGGAGACGGTGATAAGTCTAAGCTTGATGAGCTTGTAGAAAGTAATCTTATCTCTAAGGTTTATACCGAGCCTGAAAGAAACCACAATGTTATCAAAAACACACCCAACAGCAAGAACACTGTAAGAAATTCTCTTATTGCTTTTGCAATAGGCTTTATACTTGCAGCTGCTGCGGTTTGGGTTTACTCTATGTTTGACGTTGTTATTCGCGACGTTGCAAAGATCGAGGAAAATATCGATATACCGATTCTCGGTGTAATTCCCAGGCATGAAATTGGTGCAGAGGAGGGAAAGAGAAGATGAGCTTGTTTTCAAAGAAAGCACATTCGAACGATAAGGTAGACGAGCTTCGCCTTATTGATGAGAACACTCCCTTTGCTATTACAGAGGCGTTCAGAGCACTGTATTCAAAGATCACCTATCTTCCTATCGAAGATAAGTGCCGCAAGATTGCATTGACAAGTGCATTCTCCGGCGAGGGTAAAACCTACATTTCAATCAACCTCGCAATAACTCTTGCAAAGAGCTCTGAGAATAAGAAGGTTCTTCTTGTTGACGCAGATATGAGAAAGCCCAGAGTTGCTCGCATACTTTCTAAGTATTGCGAAGATACTACTGTTTCCGGTCTTTCCGAGTATCTTGCAGGTATTGATGCAACCCCCAACATCATTGAAACTGATATTCCCAATCTTTCCATACTTTACTCTGGTAAGGAAAGCTCCAATCCTATCGGACTCATTAACTCCAAGCGTATGGCAGAGCTTCTTGAGAGCTACTCTGAGTCATACGACTACATCATTCTTGATACTCCCCCCGTAACTGTTGTATCTGATGCAGTTCTTCTTTCCGATAAGATAAATGGCTACGTAATGGCTGCAAGAGCGGATTATTCTAATGTTAATGCTCTCAGCGAGGCTATTGAAACGGTTAAGAACGTTGGCGGAGAGGTGTATGGCGTGGTTCTCTCATCTGTGAACCCCAAAAAGTCAAAGTCAAAGTACGGATACAAGTCATATAACAGTAGCTATTACGGTAATAAGTAATTATGAAAAACAAGGATATAGATATCATTGATTTTCATTCTCATATCCTACCCGGCGCCGACCATGGCTCTTCCTCTGTGGAAACGAGTATGGCGCAGCTTAATATGGCAAAGAATGCAGGTGTAACGAGGTTGATCGCTACACCTCATTTCTATCCACACAGGCACACGCTTGAGAAGTTTCTCACAAGGCGAGAGGCGGCCTTTAAGGCGCTTAGCGCACAGCTTTCGGATGGAATGCCCGAGGTAGTTCTCGGTGCAGAGGTTCTTGTTTGCCCCGGATTTGAGAATTTTGAAGGCATAGAACAGCTTTGTATCAACGGCACGAATTATATGCTCGTTGAGCTTCCTTTCTCTAATTTTAACGAGGAATACGCATTCACCGTTAAAAAGATTATGAAGAAGGGAATTGAGGTTGTTCTTGCTCACGTTGATAGATATCCCCCTAAGGATATCGAGCTTATGATCGATATGGGCGTAAAGTATATGCAGATCAATGCTGAATCCATTTCGGGCCTCTTTAAGAATAAGAACGTTATGAAATGGATAAAAGAAGGACGTGTTGTTGCCCTTGGTAGCGATATACACGGCGATGATAAAAAGGCTTATTCCAGATTTTTGAAAGCAAAGGACGTCCTGGCTGAAAGCATTGGGCGTGTCAAGGATTTTACAGATAATATTTGGAATATCGCCTCAAAATAAAGAAAGACGAACGGAGATAGTTGTCCGTTCGTCTTTTTTTATTGAAATGATCATTTTTTAAAATGCATTTTATCTGTTGTTTTTTCAGCACACTAAGCACAGAAGGTTCGGGCATATCTTTGACAAAATGTGAGGTCATTTTTTGAAATATGACCGAATAAATCCTTTAGCTTTGCAGATACTAACTTTGCAGAAATCTGTAAAATAAGGAGATTTTTATATATATGAAAGCCACAGGAATTGTCCGTAGGATTGATGACCTCGGACGAGTTGTTATACCCAAAGAAATAAGAAGAACGATGAGAATTCGCGAGGGCGATCCTCTTGAAATTTATACTGACAGAGACGGTGAGGTTATCTTTAAGAAATATTCTCCCATTGGAGAGATGAACTCTTTTGCCCAGGAATATGCAGAAACATTGCAAAAAACCTCCGGAATGCCAATTTTTATTTGTGATAGAGATGCAATTATTGCCGTTTCGGGTGCATCAAGAAGGGAGTATATTGATAGAAAGATCTCCCGATCTCTTGAGCAGATAATTGATTCACGTTCGCTATATCAAAGGGATAACGGAAAGGAAACAATAGCTCTTACTGATGACGGCGGGCATTACGTCAGCTGTGCAATGCCGATAATTGCAGAAGGGGATATAACCGGTGCTATCATCTCTGCATGGCAATATGATGCGCCTGTAAAGGATAAGCTCGATGATACAGTTGAATCAAAGCTTATCCAAACCGCCGGTATGTTTCTTGGTAAGCAAATGGAAAGCTAAAAAAAGCGAGGAATTTTCCTCGCTTTTTTTACTTTAGAATAATATCAAATTCGCGTGATGCTTTATAATACGAAAGATAAACGTTACCCGGATTAACGGTTAACAGTTCGTTTTTCAGATTGAAGAATTTTAGCCTGTTCATCTCATCCACGCACCATTTGAACTCTGTCATTGTACCGCCGGATAAATAGTAGCCCTTACCGCCCGATACAGTGTCAAAAACCATCTCTACACCGTCGTAATTCTCGTACGTTATAGTGTTTGCAAACAGCACAAAAACATTCGTATAAGCGAGAGTTTCTCCCGTGAGCATATCTGTTTTTTCATATCCGTTTTTATAATATGTATATTGCTTGCTTATCTTATCGTAAACAAGATCGGTAGTGTTCGTTGATGATATTGGAATTGTAATTTGCCCAACCGTCGAAACACCGTTTACTGTAGTTTCTGAAAACGTGTACGGTGCATCATGGTATCCTGCTGGTGTTGACGTGGCGCTCATCCTGTTTATAGCGGTATTTATCATTGCCTCGGTCGTGTAAATGTAGCTTGTGTTATCTACAGTATAACAGTCGGAATATATGGATAAATCGAGAGTTACGCGGTTGGTTTCCCACGAATTGTATCTGACAGTGTCATCTACACCGTATGACACAACCAAACCGCCAAACAGGTTAGATGTGTTGGAAATGAACTTTCTCGTTGGCTTAAGCGAGCCTATCTTCCACATAGTTGATTCGGACGTTGAATAACAGAGCAGCCTGGACGAACCGTTTTCAATAGGAAATTCGATCGATATATCCGCTTCGGAAACACCGTACAGAAAGGACATCGGATCGATTACAACACCGTAGGGAATGGCATTTGCTTGCTGTTCTGTTATAGGTAAGCCTGTAATCTTGCTGAAATGAGTATAAAGTGTAGGTTCTGTTGTGCCCGGGCTGTTTATTATACCTTGTGTTTTATCTTGGCCGCTTCCTGAGTTGTCCGGTGAAAAAATATTGCTCGCCGCATCGTTTTGTGTTTCGAGCCCTGGAATTCCTCTGCCACTAACGGCAAAGCCAACTGAGGTTATGATAAGCACAATGACGATAACAAGCGAGCAAAATTTAAAGATACTGCTGTACTTGGAAATTTTCAATTTTTACCTCCTTGTGTGCAACGCGGCACACACGTTTACCGCTTATACGCGGCGCTCAAGCCAAGCGTCTGCGGTTTCAAGCGCGTCGATCAAGCTTGAAGACATAATGTTTTTCTCAGGCATAATTGAGCCGTGAGGAATAAGCTGAACGACGATTTTATCGGGAATTAACTGTCCCTTAACTTCTTTCTCGCTCATGATGATCATGTGAACATGATATTTAGCTGACATATCGCCGTAGTATAAATCATGTTCGTGACGAACGAGCGGTCTGCCCTTATATTCAAGGAATTCTTCGTTTGTAACGCCCTGTGCGTTTATCATTGTTTTTCTCCTTTCGATTAATTTGAAAGCGACGGCGTAGCTTGTCCGATTTCATATCAATAATATCAAACAAGATTATCTGTGTAAATAGCTTCGACAAAAGAAGCTATTGTTAATATATCGCATATTGACCTACTTTTTAACGTAGGGCGTTTTGCGGTATATTGACGCCGCGCAGGCACAAACCGGCTTTGTAAGCTGAAATACCGAGTCCGCCATGTCCGCTTTATCCTTTTGCTTGCGAAGTACTGTATGCTCTTCGCCACGAGATGACGGACGGGTAATAGCCGGTATTGAGCTCGCTTTCTTAATTTTTTTAAGTAGTGCCTGACCGATTTTATCCATAGCAAGAACCTGAGTGTATGCAGGCTGTTCCGTGAGGTCGGAGGAGGTAACGCCGAAAAAGGAAAATAGCATAGCTCTCTTTATTCTTGCTGTTGTATATTTCTTTGTAGAGGAAAGGGTGGTGAGTGATGCAAGGCTTGTTGCTTCGTTAGCCTTTGCCTTAAGCCTGTCAGCAAGCCCGCCTCCACATTCCGCAAAGCTTGCAAATTCATCTGTATCTACCTTGATAATATTAGATGAAATTGCAGGCCAGAGTTTCTCTGAGTTGCAGGGGAACTCTTTTTTGTTGGTTAAGTCTGATATATAATTTTCTGCAAATTCCGGCATATAACCATTGGCAGAGTAATTATTTTCGTTAAATAATTTTCTTATATATGTTGCGCTTTGAACACCGGATTCATCATATGAATTCGTGTTGTATCCCGCACCGCAGCGTTTGATTGTATGCGGTATTATATTGCTTCCGATCTGCTTTAGTGCCTTAATGTATTCGATTGCAAGGATGTTGTTTGGTGTTGTTATATCAACCGAATTTCCGTACAAATTCTTATAAGCTATCTCTCTGTTTTTTGCAAAGCCAACTGATGCCGATTCTTTCGTGAGTCTTTTTACCTCTTCGTTGAATTCTTTAGACATTATATTTTCGGCTACTGTCGAAAGTGCGTTAACGTTGCCGCATTCGCTACCGAATGACAAAACGTCAACCACACCAATAGAGTTAGCTATCGACACGCCGGCCTTTGCAAAATATTCAGCACTTGCTGCCGAGTAGGGAAAGGGAAGTTCAATAACGAGATTAACTCCGGCTTCTGTTGCGATTTTAGCTCTGTCCCATTTTTCCATTATTGAAGCTTCTGCGCGTTGAACAAAGTTTCCGCTCATAATTGCTATAATTGCCGTTTCGGAGCCAAACTCTTCGCGTATTTTCTGCGTGTGATAAAGATGGCCGTTATGAAAAGGATTGTATTCAGATATGATTGCAACGGTTTTCATCTTAAATCCTCGCTAAAAATTAATAAAATCGCTTGATAATTGGAAAAAGTTGTTGTATAATTGTCGTATCAATAATTTTATTAGGAGATATATAATGAAAGTACTTGTTGTTAATGCAGGTTCAAGTTCACTTAAATATCAGCTTTTTGATACGAGTGTTGATTCTGTGCTTGCAAAGGGAAATTGTGAGAGAATCGGTATCGGCGGTTCTAAGCTTACTCACAAAACCAACGGAAAGGAAGCGCTTGTGATCAACCGTGATCTTGCAGATCACTCCGAGGCAACCAAGCTCGTTGTTGATTCGCTTCTTGATGAAACATACGGATGCATTAAGTCTGCAGATGAAATTGAGGCTATCGGCCACAGAGTTGTTCACGGCGGCCCTTATTTCGCACAGAGCATGCTTGCTACCGATGAGGTTATGCAGACACTTGAAAAGTGCACCGCTTATGCACCTCTTCACACTCCTGCAAGTGTTATGGGAATCAAGGGATGCATTGCTGTAATGCCTAACACACCTCAGGTTCTTGTATTTGATACTGCTTTCCATCAGTCAATGCCCAAGGAAGTTTATATGTACGGTCTTACTTACGATCTTTACGAAGAGTACGGCGTTCGTAGATACGGCGCTCACGGTACGTCTCACAGATACGTAAGCAACGAAATGATCAAGATCATGGGCAAGGGAGCAGCGGGAACCAAGATCATCACCTGTCATATCGGTAACGGTTCTTCCATCACCGCTGTTAAGGACGGTAAGTGCCTTGATACTTCTATGGGCTTCACTCCTCTTGAGGGTATTATGATGGGTACAAGATGCGGATGCATTGACCCCGCAATCGTTCCCTTCATCATGGACAAGAAGAATATGACCGCAAAGGAAGTTGATAGCTTCCTCAACAAGAAGTGCGGTCTTGACGGTATCAGCGGCATCGGTTCTGATGTTAGAGATATCACTGCTGCAATGGATGCGGGTAACGAGAGAGCTAAGCTTGCTCTTGATATGCTTTGCTACCAGATCAAGAAGTATATCGGTGCATATTCCGCTGCAATGGGTGGTGTTGACGCGATCGTATTTACTGCAGGTATCGGTGAGCACGTAACCTACATCAGAGAGAATGCGCTCTGTGGCCTTGAGTATCTTGGCGTTAAGCTTGATAAGGAGAGAAACACCTTCGCTCACTCCAACGATCCTGTTCAGCTTTCCGGCGATGATTCTTCCGTTCTTGTGTATATGATACCCACCAACGAGGAGCTCGTTATTGCTCAGGACACAGAAATGATTGTAAAATCACTTTAATATTAAGCCACGGCGCGATGCGCCGTGGTTTTTTCGTTTAACTATTATATCATATGTTGATTATGTTGTCAACAAATGTAAATAAATCTGTTTAGAGTTTTTAGTCCTTGATATTAAGCGTTTTCTTGATGTTAGCAAGCAGTTTTTCTTTTGTTTTGTCAATTTTTGAAAAATTCATGGTAGTCGTGTAAATTTTTTCAAGCTCAAAGTGGTAATTTGTCGCTGTTTTGAATTCGCTCACGCTGTTCCAGAGCATAATTTCCCGTTCTCTCCATAAAAATTCAAGTCTGCTCTTTTCTTTTGCAAGTTCGCTTTGATTCAAAAAACGGGACGTGTCTATGATCTTGCTCTCATCTACGGGCGAGCCGTTCAGGTTGATCAGCAGTGTTTTGCTATCGGCAAGCATAACTCCCATGCTGTCATCGGTGTTCAAAACCGAGGGGTATCTTTCGTATGAGGCGCGTTTTTCTTCAAGACTTGCAAGAATGTGCTTATAAAAGAGCCGTTCGGTTCCGTAAACACCAACAACGTACAGTGTCTTTTGGCATTCGGGTGGCTTAAGTCTGTAAAAACCGCCGGAACCGAAGGCTTCAATGATTCTTGAAGTCTTAGTGAAACCGTCTTTATTTGTAGCTAACGGAACGTCGCTTATTATATCCGTACATTCTTTCGAGAAGATCCTCTCGGTTATGCATTTAACGTTCTCATCAATGCTTCTTGCAATATTGAGATATTTGTATGCAGAGTTATATGCTCTTTGCTTTAAATTGCTGAGTCTTATAATTTTATCACGTTGCGTTTTTAGTGTTGCATCGCACCAGGCATCACCCAAATTTATGATTTTTTCGATTGCGCCTGGGTATTTTGGGTCAGTCATATGCGGTGCAGTGCCGTCTATAACTGCGATTTTCTTTCCACCGCGTTCAATAATTACTCCGTCGAGGGATTTTGTGTCCGAGGAGCAGTAAACAAGCGTGGTATTTTCGCACATACCGGACAGGGAAGACTCGATATAGCGCATTATACTGCTTTTGCCCGTACCCGGTCCGCCCTTAAGAATGTATATTGCTTCAAAAAGCACCGGATCAAAGATTTCATGAAAAAAGCTTTTAAATCCGTCAAATCCGTTTGTTGCCGCAAAGCATTCGTTTCTTTTTATTATATCAGCCATGATTTACCTCCATATATTTATTATATTATTTTGTATATATTTGGTTGCATTTGCTTGACTTTTAAAGACAAAATATAGTATAATATCTATGTATAGATATGTATATGTAGTTTTTGGAGGTAAAAATGGTTGTCATTGGTCTGTCAGGCGGCAGTGGAAGCGGAAAGTCCACGATCTCAACCCTGTTTTCAAGATACAATATTTTGCCCATCAATACAGATGAAATATACCGTAATCTAACGTCATCTCTTACTCCTTGCCTTGTTGAGCTTGCAAACGAGTTTGGTGAGGACATTATTACAGACGATCTTGAGCTCGACCGCGCACGTTTAAGAGAGATAGTTTTTACCAACAAGGAAAAACATAAGCGACTGAACGAAATATCACACAGGCACGTTCTTAACAGCGTTCGCGAGATGATTTCTTCAGCTTCAAACCTCGGACTTGCCGGTGTTATTGTCGATGCACCTATGCTTTTTGAATCAGGATTTGATAAAGAGTGCAACTATCTTATAGCCGTAACCGCTCCTGTTGATATGAGAGTCAAGAGGATCAAGGAACGCGATGGAATAACCGAAACAAAAGCTCTTGAGCGCATTAGGCATCAGATCCCCGATGAGGAACTGGTCAAAAAAGTGGATTTCATAATAGATAATTCTTGCAGTATTGAGAAAGTGGAAAGTGCTGTTCTTGATATTGTGAATAAAATAAATAATAATTAAAAAGTGAGGATATATTACTATGTCAGAAAAGTCATGTGGACAGAAGAAGCTTGAAGAGCTTTCTTACACAAAGAAAAATGTATTTGAGGAGGCGGATTCTGCAAAGATAAAGGCTATCTTTGATTATTCCGTTGGATATATGCGCTTCCTTGATGAAGGTAAAACCGAAAGAGAAGCAACCGTTGCGGCTATTAAGATGCTTTCTGAAGCAGGCTACACCGAGTACAAGCTTGGCGATGAGATCGCTGTAGGTGATAAGAAGTATCTCAATCAGCACGGTAAGTGCCTTATTGCTTTCAAGGTTGGCAGCGAGGATATCGCAAAGGAAGGCATAAGAATTCTTGCCTCTCACGTTGATTCCCCCAGAATTGATCTTAAGCAGGTTCCTATGTATGAGGATTCCGGTATGGGATTCCTTAAAACACACTACTACGGCGGTGTAAAGAAGTATCAGTGGACAGCTATTCCTCTTGCGCTTCACGGTGTTGTTGTTAAGGCAGACGGTGAGTGCGTAGACGTTTGTATCGGTGAAGATGCAGGTGATCCTGTATTCTACATCAACGATCTTCTTCCTCACCTTGCTCAGCGCCAGTCCGGTGAGCCTCTTGGCTCTGCAATAGCAGGTGAAACCCTTAACATTCTTATCGGCGGTCTTCCTTATGCCGATAAAGATGTTTCCGAGAAGATCAAGCTAACCGCTCTTTCTATCCTTAACGAAAAGTACGGCATCAACGAAGAGGATTTTATCAGTGCAGAGCTTTCGCTTGTTCCTGCATTCAAGGCGCGTGATATCGGATTTGACAGAGCGCTTATCGGTGCATACGGTCATGATGACAGAGTTTGCTCATATCCCGCGCTTACCGCACTTGTTGATGCTGATAAGACGACAAAGACCGTTATGGTCGTTCTCGCAGACAAGGAGGAGATCGGTTCTGTGGGGCTTACAGGTATGCAGTCTGATATCCTTGTTGACGTTATCAACGAGATCTCTTCTGCTCTTGGCAAGAACCCTGCAGTTGTTCGCGCACATTCCAAGTGCCTTAGTGCAGACGTTACTGCTGCATACGATCCTAATTTCGCAGACGTATATGAGAAGAGAAACAGCGCAATCATCTCTTGCGGTACAACTATGAGTAAGTACACCGGTGCAAGAGGTAAGTCCTCTACCAATGATGCATCTGCAGAGTACGTAGGTTATATCAGAAAGCTCTTTGCTGAGAATAACGTTATCTGGCAGACCGCTGAGCTTGGTAAGGTAGATGCAGGCGGCGGCGGAACTGTTGCTATGTATATTGCAAACCACAATATCGAAACCGTTGACCTTGGTGTCCCGGTTCTTTCGATGCACGCACCCTATGAGGTTGTTTCCAAGGCAGACGTTTACTCCACCTACGAAGCATTCGTTGCATTTGTAAAGTAATAGTTTAAATTCGCTTACAGGGAATTGTTATGATTTTTAAAAAGCTTGAAAAGGCCGAGGATAGATACAAGGAAATAGAGCAGATGATAACTCTACCAAGTGTTGTTTCCAACAACAAGGAGTATTCAAAGCTTTTAAAAGAGTACAAGAACCTTGAGCCTGTCATAGAAAAATACAGAGAATACAAAACTGCATCCAAGGAGCTTGATGATGCAAATGAAATGATGCGCGACTCTATGCTTGATCAGGATCTTCGAGAGATGGCAGAGTTGGAGTACAGGGAGATCAAGGTTAAACTTGATGAGCTTCATGAGGAGTTAAGAATGCTTCTTGTACCTCGCGACCCCAATGATTCGCGCAACGTTATCGTTGAGATCAGGCAGGGCGCAGGCGGAGAGGAAGCAGCGCTGTTTGCGGCAGACCTTTACCGTATGTTTTCTATGTACGCAACGTCGCAAGGGTTTAAAACCGAGGTTACGGTTCTTAACGAAACCGAGCTTGGCGGTATAAAAGAGATAAACTTTATGATCGTTGGCGACGGTGCATATTCAAAATTTAAATTTGAGAGCGGTGTTCACCGCGTTCAGAGAATACCTGTTACAGAGTCTAACGGTAGAATTCAAACCTCTACCGTTACTGTTGCGGTGCTCCCGGAGGCAGAGGACGTCGAGGTTGACGTTAATCCTGCCGATATTAAGATCGAGTCATGTAAATCGAGCGGCGCAGGCGGTCAGCATATTAACAAGACCGAGTCTGCGGTAAGATTGACTCATAAGCCCACAGGCATTGTTATAGAGTGCGATCAGGAGAGAAGCCAGCTTCAGAACAAGGAGAGGGCTCTGAAGATACTTTACACAAAGCTTTATGATATGAAAGAGCGCGAGCAGGCAGAGAAGATTGCCTCAGAGCGCAAAAGCCAGGTTGGAAGCGGAGACAGAAGCGAGAAGATAAGAACTTATAACTATCCTCAGTCGCGCGTTACCGACCACAGAATAAATAAGACTATATACAACCTCACAGCGTTCCTCAACGGTGATATGAATGATATTATTCTTGATTTGATTTCAGCCGATACTGCAGAGCGCTTGAAGGGCGAGAATAATGGTTACTGAGATACTTAAAATTAACGGTAGCGTTATGAATCATGATACGGAGATCAAACGCGCGGCTGAATTCATTGTTGCCGGCGGCTTGGTTGTGTTTCCCACCGAAACCGTGTACGGTCTTGGTGCTGATGCGACAAACGAGGATGCTGTAAAGAAGATTTATATCGCTAAGGGACGTCCCTCGGACAACCCCCTGATTGTTCATATATCCACCCCGTCAGATGCCGATAGATATGCTTATACAAACGACCTGTTTTATAAGCTTGCAGATAGGTTTATGCCGGGCCCACTGACAGTGGTGCTTGATGCAAAGGACACGGTTCCTGCATTGACTCGCGGCGGCCTTGATACAGTTGCTGTAAGATGCCCCGAAAATGAAATAGCCCGTGCACTTATATCACACGCAGGTGTTGGAATTGCAGCGCCCTCAGCGAATATTTCCGGCACTCCTTCGCCTACAGTAGCGGAGCACGTTATCAGCGATATGAGTGGCAGGGTAGACGTTATAATTGACGGCGGCAGGTGTGATTTTGGGCTTGAATCAACTATTGTTAAAATAGAGGCTGACGGATCTCTTGTTCTGCTTCGTCCCGGAAAGATAACGGTAGACGATCTTTTGACTGTTGCCAACGAGGTAAGGCTTGCTGATTCGGTTACAGACAAGCTTAAGGATGGGGAAGTGGCTTTATCTCCCGGTATGAAGTACAGGCACTATGCGCCGCGAGCATCTTTAGTTCTCGTGGATGCAGATGCACCCGAATTTCTTAGCTACGTGCGTGATAATTCGGCTTCAGGTGTTGGAGTGATTTCATACAGCGAGATGATACCTGAATTCGAGAAATTCATTGATAATAGCCTGATTTTTGATTTTGGCAGTTATGGCGACGAATTGACTCAGGCAAACAGACTGTTTGATATTTTAAGAGAGACCGATAAAACAGACGTATCGGTCATTTACGCACCATTGCCGAAAATAAGCGGCATCGGACTTGCTTTGTATAACAGAATGATTCGCGCGGCAGCGCATAAGATTGTAAGATTGAGACGGTAATTGAAATGGCAAAAAAGAAGACAAGCGTTAACGTTGATCCTATGGCTAATGAAGCACCCGCTACATTGCAGCCTATAACAGAAACTCTTGAGAAAAACTATATGCCTTATGCAATGAGTGTTATAGTTTCGAGAGCTATTCCGGAGATTGACGGCTTTAAGCCCTCCCACCGTAAGCTCCTTTATACAATGTATAAAATGGGGCTTCTGAAGGGGCAAAAAATCAAAAGCGCTAACATTGTTGGTCAAACGATGCAGCTCAACCCCCACGGCGATGCTTCTATCTATGAAACAATGGTAAGACTTACCCGTGGCCACGAGGCACTCCTGCACCCTTTTATTGATTCTAAGGGTTCGTTTGGTAAGCATTACTCACGTGATATGGCTTATGCTGCTTCAAGATACACCGAGGCAAAGCTTGATACGTTTTGCCAGGAGCTTTTCTCCGGTATAGACAAGAATGCTGTTGATTTTGTTCCTAACTACGATAATACTACGACAGAGCCTGCGCTCCTTCCCACAACTTTCCCGAATATTCTTGTTTCGCCCAACCTCGGTATCGCCGTTGGTATGGCTTGCTCGATCTGTTCATTCAACCTTGGCGAAATTTGTGACGGAACGATAGCTCTGCTTAAAAATCCCAATACATCGGTCGATCGCCTTCTTGATATAATCAAAGCGCCCGATTTCCCGGGCGGAGCAAAGATCATATATGACCGCGAGCAGATGAAGAAGATCTACACCAGCGGTGTAGGTAGCTTCAAGATGCGCGCATCATATGAGTATGATAAAAAGGAAAATTGCATCAATATAACCGAGATTCCTTATTCTTCAAGCATGGAATCTATCATTAAAAAGGCAACTGAGATGATCAAGCTTGGTAAACTTCGCGAGGTTTCTGACGTACGCGATGAAATAGACCTTAGCGGATTCAAGCTTGCATTCGATCTTAAGAAGGATTCTAACCCCGAGATCGTAATGCAAAAGCTCTTTGCTGCGACTGAGCTTGAGAACAACTTTGACTGTAACTTTAACATACTTGTAGAAGGCACCCCCTATCAGCTTGGTGTTAAGGAAATTTTGCTTGAGTGGATCAAGTTCAGAACCAAGTGCGTTCGCCGCGAGATAGAGTTTGACCTCGGTAAAAAACGCGAAAAGCTTGAGCTTCTTGAAGGTCTTGCAAAGATACTTATCGATATTGATAAGGCAATAAAGATAATCAGAAAGACCGAGCGAGAGGATGACGTTGTTCCCAATCTTGCACAGGCATTTGCGCTTTCCAAGGCTCAGGCCGAGTACGTTGCGGAAATAAAACTCCGTCATATCAACCGCGAGTATATTCTCAACAGAATCAAGGAGATAGATACACTTCGTACTGAGATTGCTGATATGGAAGCAACTCTTAAGGACGAGATAAAGCTTAAATATCTCATTATTTCATCTCTTCAGCAGATAAAGAAAACCTACGGAAAGCCCAGGAAAACAGAGATAATCGAAAAAGAGCAGGTTGCAGCTCCCACAAAGGAAGATCTCTTCTTTGAGAATTACAACTGCAAGCTCATACTTACTAAGGGCGGTTACTTTAAGAAGCTTTCTGTTCAGGCCGCAAGAAGCGCTGATGATCAGAAGCTCAAAGAAGGCGACTTTGTAATCTATGATGAAGATACAGACAACCGTGGCGACGTTCTTTTCTTCACAGACAAGGGACAGATCTATAGGGCGAAGGTTGCCGATTTCGATCTTTGCAAGGCATCAAGCATGGGTGATTACGTTCCCGCGAAGCTTTCTATGGATGATGACGAGCACGTTGTTTACTGCAAGATGATGTATGAACTTAATCCTAAGCATCATATGGTTTACATCTTTGAAAACGGCAAGGGTGTAAGAGTATCGCTTGGTGTTTATGATGCCAAGTCAAAGAGAAAGAAGATTTCCGGCGCTTACTCGACAGCATCTGCGCTCGCAGGAGCTGTTTATGAGGGTGATAAGCCCATCAAACTCTTTATTAAGTCTGATACAGGCAAGGGAATGCTCATAAAGAGTGATCTCATTCCCGAAAAATCAACAAGAACAGCTGCAGGTGTACAGATCATGCAGCTCCCCAAGAAGGGTGGTAAGATCGAGCTTGTAACCGATAGGGTAGAGGAGCTTGGCGAGGATGCGGCAAAATGCCGTAAGCTTGCGATTCCCTCAACAGGTGTTTCGCTTGGTCAGATGACGTTTAATTTCTAAAAAAAGAGGCGAGAAAATTCTCGCCTCTTTTAATCATATCATTGTTTCAAATTTGTAACCAACGCCCCAAACGGTTTTGAGTGACCACTTGTCTGAGATCCCTTCAAGCTTCTCGCGAAGTCTTTTAACGTGTACGTCAACTGTACGGGAATCTCCCAGGTAATCAAAGCCCCAAACCTTGTCAAGAAGCTGGTTTCTTGTAAATACTCTATTGCAGTTGGAAGCAAGGAAGTAGAGAAGTTCAAGCTCCTTCGGAGGAATATCAATAGCCTTTCCGTTAAGCTTAAGCTCATACTTCTGGAGGCTGATCTCAATGTTTTCGAATCTTACAACTTCCTCATCGTTACTCTGAGAGTGTGCGTTGTAACGGCGGAGAACTGCCTTGATTCTTGCAGAAAGCTCCTTCATATCAAAGGGTTTAACGATAAAGTCATCAGCGCCAAGCTCAAGGCCAAGCACCTTGTCGAATATCTCGCCCTTTGCCGTGATCATAATAACGGGCTTTGCAGACATTTCGCGAATCTCGCGGCAAACCTGCCAGCCGTCCTTCTTAGGCATCATTATATCGAGGAGCACAAGATCGGGTTCGTAAAGCTTGAAGCAGTTTATACCTTCAATGCCGTCATTTGCCGTTTTAACCTTGTAGCCCTCATTTTCAAAATAAAGCTTCAGCATTCCGCATATATTTACGTCGTCATCAACGATCAAAAGCTTAGTATCCATTTTGTTATCTCCTTTAATTGTTAACTTTGTTAAAAAAATGAAAATCTTAACAATTCAATTATACAATATAATTATGTCTATGTCAAGAAGTATTTATGAATAAAATATCTGAAATTTTAATTGAAGCTAAGCTGTAGGGAGTAAAACGAACTACAGCTTAGGTTTTTTAAAATTATTTTGTTTTCTTTTTTGTTTTTTCAGGGGCTTTCTTAGCCTGAAGATTGCCGTCGAGTGTAAAATAATTGGAAATGAAATCATATTTTGTCTGACATCTATTGAAATCTTTATTGCATTATGATATAATGTATCGAAATGCAATTTAGACTTTGAGGAGTATTTTAAATATGAAGCTTGGTATAGTAGGTCTTCCTAACGTAGGTAAGAGCACACTTTTTAATGCTATAACAAACGCAGGCGCTGAGTCTGCAAACTATCCTTTCTGCACGATCGACCCTAACGTAGGCGTTGTTGCGGTACCTGATAAGAGACTTGATAAGCTTGCTGAGATGTACACACCCGATAAGTACACCCCCGCTGTTATCGAGTTTGTTGACATTGCAGGCCTTGTGCGCGGTGCATCAAAGGGTGAGGGACTTGGTAATAAATTCCTTGCAAATATCAGAGAGGTTGACGCAATAGTTCACGTTGTTCGTTGCTTTGAAAACAACGATATCATTCACGTTGAGGGCAATATCGATCCTATGCGCGACGTTGAAACTATTGATATAGAGCTTATTCTTTCCGACCTCGAGATCGTTGAGAGGGCTATTGAAAGAACAACTAAGGCTGCTAAGAGCGATAAGAAGCTCCTCGAAAAGCTTGAGGTTCTTGAGAAGGTAAAAAAGGGGCTTGAAGAGGGAAAGTGTGCAAGAGCGCTCGGCTTGGATGAAGAGGAGTGTGCACAGATCGAAGAATCAAGACTCCTTACACTCAAACCCATAATATACGTAGCTAACATAAGCGAGGACGAGGTTAGCGGCGACTATGAGTCCAATGCCGGTTACCTTAAGCTTAAGGAACACGCAGATTCCGAGAAAAGTGAGATCATCGCTGTAAGCGCACAGATCGAGGCTGAGCTCGCAGAGCTTGAAGGTGAAGAGAAAATGGCATTCCTCTCCGACCTTGGAATCGAGGAGAGCGGACTTGATAAGCTTATTAAATCCGGCTATTCCTTGCTCGGTCTTATCAGCTTCCTTACAGCAGGCCCAAAGGAAGTTCGTGCTTGGACAATAAAGAAGGGCACGAAAGCGCCCGGCGCAGCAGGTAAGATTCACACCGACTTTGAGCGCGGATTCATTCGTGCCGAGGTTGTTTCCTTCGACGATCTTGTTCGTGAAGGTGACAGAAATAAGGTTAAAGAAAAGGGATTGCTCCGTAGCGAAGGAAAAGAATACGTAATGAAGGACGGCGATATCGTCGAGTTCCTCTTTAACGTATAAGATTCATTCTTTCTGGAGTGAAATATAAGTTTTTAGAAGCGTAGAACTCTAATGTTTCGTCAGATACGGTCATGTATTTGTCTGAGAATATTAGTTGTTCTGCGCTTTCTATTTGGTAAATAAACTCATAGTCATAAACGTTTTCTCCCCAGTTGCCAAAGATGATAGTATCTGCACCGTTCATTAATTGAAATGCATGATGCTTGTTATCATCGTTTAACATGCCGGAAGACAAGTAACTGTAGAATTTGCCTTGATAGTATATTGTAAAGGCTAATACGTCTTCTTCCGTAGAGCGATAAAACGGGGCAATGGTAAAATCATTGCATTTAATCATATCGTCGTTTTCGGGAAAGAAAATAATTTTTGTTTTGCACTTATTTAGCTTCAAATCACTGTTTATTTCGAGCAAGATCTCCTCTTCAGATTTATTTTGCGGAAGCGGAAGGTGTAATTCGTCAACGTTGAACGTATAGATAAGTTCGGGTATGCCCGAGATCATATTCGGGTAATACGACATGATAACGTACTTATCGATGTCATATATCTTCATTTCATACATAAACTCCGCAGTTTCGCGCGTAGCTTTGTTAGTTCCGCTCGAGATATCGATAAGGGCTGTTTTGTTTCCTTTTGTTAAAAGTATTCTATCACCGTACGTACCGGAGTCATATTCGATGCGAGGCTTTGATTCATTGATCCTTGATGAAGCAAAAGACGTGATAAATACACACAGAAGCATTGATGAAACAACTATCGCCGCGCTTATACGCTTGTCTATCTTGATTATAAAAAATATTATCAGGCAAGCTGTGAAAAGAACAACGAGAATTTCTATTATCAAATAGTTTGTTGAACAGTATATACCGTCTAATTTTGACATAAGGTTGGCAACGTAGATTATTGCGTTGCCATATATTTTTGTAATAAATCCAAACGGGCCAAAACTACCGAATATTGCATTCAGAACGCCAAGATAAAGAAATGGATCGGTAATAGCGGAAAATATAAGCGTTGCAATAATTCCAAGCATACTGATGGTTTGGAACTGAAAGGTTGTTATAACTAACGTTGTTCCGATTGCAAACGTAGATAAAACTATCGAAACAAGCACAGTTTTTAGTATTTCCTTGATTTTACCTCTAAATCCTGTGATCTGATCATTTTGTTTCCTTTCTACAAACGGAACTATTCCAAACGTTGCAAGCACAGATAGACAAAGTGAAACGTCATATACCGCATATGGTGTTGCAACTATGATCACAACAGCAGAAATAAAAAGGGATGTGATAGAATCCGACCGTTCGGATATCAGGAAAAGGGTGGATGCAAGTATAAGCATTATGCCTGCGCGCAGAACAGAGGCAGGGAAGCCTGTCAAGGCAACGTAAAAGGCACAAAGCAATATACCGAGAATCTTGCGAAGCTTTTTATTTACGCCAAGTATTGCGAGTATTTTCTCAAATCCACCGATAAGCAGAACGAGGTGCATACCACTCAGGGCAAGAATATGGGTAATTCCGAGCCTTGTGAAAGAGGTTTCGATACCCGTTGACAAATATCCCCTGTCGCCAAGCAAAAATGCCGCCATAAGGCCGCCGCTTGCTGCATCAGAGGATACAATTATCCTTTTTGACAGGGTATCTCGGTATGATCTTAAATAATACAATAGCCCGGGACTTCCTGATCCGATCACTTCAATTGACTTAACGTCATCTATCTTGCCGGAAATTCCGGTTGCATAATTATAATTGAAATCATCAACTGCATCACCCGTATTGAATTCTTCAATGGTACCTGAAAGAGTGATCTTATTTCCAACCGAGAGGTTGGTTTCCTTGCCGTAGCTGAGATATACCTTCAGCCTGTATTTTGAAAACGGCTTATCATTTATATTGTCTGTTTTTACAGTGAATTCAATGCCGTTTGCACCCGATTCATACTCGGTTATAACACCGTTAACTGTAACCTCACTTTCAAATCTTTTGTGCGCCTTGAAATACAGATCAAAATATAAAAATGAAAGGAATGAAGATAGAAAGATTGCGATAGAGCAGAGAATTACAATTACCTTTTTTCTCTTTTCTTTTGCAAGAAAAAGTGCAAAAAGCAAGGTCAAAACACCCGCAACAATAACCGTTCCTTTTACTAAAGTGCTTCCAAACGTAAAAAAGGCAAAAGACCCCAATAGGATACACAGTATCAAACTAAGGGGTCTTTTGTCAAAAACGTTCATATCGTCACCGTTTGAAATTATGCTTTAATGTATTTGTATGATGAGCCCTTTGGAACAACAAAGTGTGCTGCCGCGCGGCGTACGGAGAGTTCTATTGAATTTGCGTCGAATATCTCACCGTCAATACAAACCGATATATCGTTATCGAAATCCAACTTTAAGGATTCGGCGGTGTTGTATTTGATAACCTTCATTGCGCGCTTGGATTTCAAATGTTTGCCGAGCTTATAGGGGACAACGAGAGAGAGAAACTTTGCCAATGTGACCTTATCGATCGAGATAACGTGAAGTTTACCGTCATCAAGATTAGCTGTAGGCAGTGCACAGAATCCGCCGCCACAGAATTTACCCTTGCCTATAGCAGTGAGGGTAAAGATCTTATCTCTGAGAGTTCCATCACCGTATGTGATCTTCATCTTTGTTCCGATCTTGCGGAATGCGATAACTACAAGGCCTGCAATATAGGAAAGACTAACCGGGATAAACCAAAGCTTTTTGAGTCTGTCAGCTTCTTTAGCGACCTCGCAGTCAAGTCCTACGTTGATCATATTAATGCTATAGCGCTCATTACACTTGATAAGGTCAACCGCAATTGCTTCACCTTCGATCTGTGCATTTATATCAGTGAATGCCTTTTTCTTGGTGAAATTACGTATATAATCATTACCGGTGCCGGCAGGGATAACGCCAAATTCAACGTTTGGATTTTCGGGAGCGCTGTTAACCAGGGTATTAAGCGTTCCATCTCCACCGATAGCTATAAAACGTTGCTTTTCATCGGTAGCCTTTGCGTTTTCAGCAATGTATTCAGCTACGTCGCCGAGCTTATACGTGTGATGAATTTTGCACTCTATATTTTTAACTGCGCAAGCTTTCTTAATGGTATCTTCCAAATGGCGATACCTGCGTTTTTTGCCTGATTTGGGGTTAAGAATGAAATGATATATCATTTTTCCTCCAAAAGTTTAGCTTCGTTTTTTATGCATTACGTTAAAAGTATATCAAAATTGTCGTATTTTGTCAAGAAATATATTCATTTATATGTATTTTAGGACTTATTTTGCTTTTGAAACGATAAATTCATAGTAAGTACGTGCTGCTTGCTCGGTTTTATTCGATCCAAAAGAGTAATATTTTCTGCCTATCAGATCAGAGGGGAGATAATTTTGCTTTACGTAATGATTTTCATAATCGTGGGGGTACACATACCCCTTAAACAAAGGTGAACGAAGGTGCTCGGGTATCTGTATACCAAGACCTTTGTTCAGGTCCTCGCACGCATTGTGATAAGCAAGGTAGGATGAGTTGGACTTCGGTGCAGTTGCAAGAAGGCAGGTGGCATTTGCAAGCGGAATTGCAGCCTCAGGCATTCCAAGCTGCTTGGCACTTTCGACAGCTGCATAGGTTACAGTTGTTGCCATGGGATAAGCAAGGCCGATATCTTCGCTCGCAATTACAAGGAGTCTTCTGCACACAGATAATAGATCTCCTCCCACAAGAATTTTAGCAAGATAAAAAATTGCAGCATCGGGGTCAGAACCTCTGATAGATTTCTGCAGGCAGGATAAAAGATCGTAGTGAACGTCTCCGTTTCTGTCGTAATGTCCTACAACGCTCGGTAATAAGCTTTCGACGTTTTCAAGAGTAATTTCATCAGCTGAAATATAAAAAGCATTCTCGAGTATTCCTATACTCATTCTGACGTCTCCGCCAGCCGCACTTGCAATTGCAAGAAGTACGTCGTCATCAACTGTTTTACTGTCGCTGAAATCCTCATTGAGTACGCTAATGGCTCTTTTTAACGTAGGTACGCAGTCAGCAGGAGTAACCGACTTGAATTCGAACACTGATGAACGTGAGAGCAGGGCATTGTAAATGCTCTGATAAGGGTTCTCTGTTGTAGATGCAATAAGAGTGATCTTACCATTCTCCATGAACTCAAGCAAGGATTGCTGTTGCTTCTTATTGAAATACTGTATTTCATCGAGATACAAAAGAGTACCGTTCTCAGAAAGAAAACCTTCGGTGCCCGATATAACTTCTTTAACGTCTGCAAGCGAAGCGGTTGTTGCGTTTAACTTGTAGAGCTGCATATTCGATTTTTTTGCAATTATATTTGCAACAGTTGTTTTTCCTGTACCGGGCGGGCCAAAGAACACCATGTTGGGTACTCTGCCGTTGTCGGTGAGCTTCTTGAGTATTCCGTTTGCAGATACAAGGTGTGCTTGTCCGGCAACCTCCTCAAATGATTGCGGGCGCATTCTGTCTGCGAGTGGTTTCTGATTCATTTTTGCTCCTAATTAAGAAATAATGGAATTGTTTTGATTGATCTGTTCCTGTATAGCATTGCGGAGCGCAGCATTTTCTGGCTTTCGAAGCTCCGGGTCGCTTTCAATAAGTTTCTTTGCCGCCGCAAATGCAAGGGAAGTGAGTTTTGTATCTGTGCAAAGAGATGCAAGCTTGAACTCGAGTCCGCCGCTCTGTCTGAGTCCTGCTTCGCTCGAAGTAAAGAAATCTCCCGGGCCGCGCATCTCAAGATCCTTTTCTGCGATCTCAAATCCATTGTATGTCGTTCGCATTGTTTCGAGTCTATCTATAGCATTGTCAGACGTTGATGAAGAAACAAGAACACAGTATGATTTTTTGCTGCCTCGTCCAACTCTGCCGCGCAGCTGATGTAACTGCGCAAGACCAAAACGTTCAGCATTTTCGATTATCATAAGGGAAGCATTGGGCACGTTTACGCCAACTTCTATAACTGTTGTAGAAACAAGAACTGCAGTTTCTCCACTTGAAAATCTTTGCATGATTTCATCTTTTTCTTTAGCTTTGATTTTTCCGTGCAGGCATTCAACATTCAAACCATCGAGTTTCTGCCTCAATATTTCTGTATGTTCTACAACATTCTTTATATTTGATAAAATAAAGCTTTCGTTTGATTCAGTGGTTCTGATAGATTCGATCGCAGGACAAACAACGTAACATTGACCGCCGAGCGCAACCTGTTTCTTGATAAAATCACAGAGTCTGTCGCGGTAGGATTCATTAACAACGTATGTCTCAACACGTTGCCTTCCAACAGGCATATCCGTAATTCTTGTTATGTCAAGATCTCCGTAAAATGCAAGTGCAAGTGTGCGCGGGATCGGTGTTGCGCTCATAACAAGCATATGCGCCGATTCGGTTTTATCCTTCAATACAGAACGTTGTTTTACGCCAAATCTGTGCTGCTCATCCGTTATGATAAGTCCGAGCTTTGAAAATTCAATATTGTCAGAGAGAAGCGCGTGAGTTCCAACAACAACGTTGCATTCTCCGTTTTGAATTGCTGTATAAATTCTTTTTTTCTCCTTGGCGGTCGTTGAACCGATCAAAAGCTCAACGTTGATTCCAAGGGCAGAGAATAGCCTTGAAATCTCCTGATAATGCTGGCGCGCAAGTATCTCTGTGGGGGCCATCATCGTCCCCTGATATCCTGATTTTGCAGCTATATAGAGCGCTATGATAGCGCAAATCGTCTTTCCGCAGCCAACGTCGCCAACCACTATTCTTGCCATAGGGGAAACAATGCCGTTTTCACCTATAACCGTGTCTTTATAAATGTCATTTACCGCGTTTTTTTGCGACTGTGTAAGCTCATACGGGAGCATATTAAGAAGAGGAGAAAGATCGCAAGGCTTGAATTTGAAGCCGCCTCCGGTCTTTTTGTATTTAGCTGCGTGTGATATTGCTATTCCAAACAGGAACATCTCGTCGAACATCAGTCTTCTCAGTGCAATATGCAGAGCATTTGCATCCTGAGGGAAGTGAACGTTCTTAAGGGCGTAGGAAAGGGTGCTGAGCTCGTTTTCTGTTCTTATAGCCTCGGGCAGATGATCTTCAATATAGGGGATATAGCTCTCAAGTGCAGGGCGTGTAACTTTTTCAAGAAATTTTGAGCTTACACCGTCAGTCAGCGAATACACCGGAACGAACTCTCTGAGCTGTGTGTTTTCATCGTATATCTCGTATTTAGGGTTTTTAAGCTGTATCTTGCCTTTTGTAGAAGAAATTTTGCCGTAGAAACGGTATGTTTCACCTATGTGAAAAACTGTTTTGATATATGGTGCGTTAAAAAATACGATTTCAGCCTTTGCAGAGTCATCACATGCAGAGAAGGAAGTCATCGTGATCCCGCTCTTGAGCTTAATACTCTTCGGCGCGCCTGAAATACAGAGAACAAATGAATAGTCGTTGTATTCGTCGGCATAAGCCAGCGGAAGAACGTTGCCGCGTTCCTCGTATTTTCTTGGGAAGTTATATACGAGATCACGTACGCTATGTATTCCGAGCTTAGCGAGTTGCTTTTCTCTTGTTGCTCCAACGCCGTTCAGTACTTTAACCGGACTTTCCGGCATTATCGATTTTTGCATATGGATCTCCTTTCTTCCTTTTTCTCTTTATTTTACTATACATTCGTGTTTTTTTCAATAACAAATCATCAAATAAATTAAAAAAGTGCATTTGACGAAGAATTTACACCGAGTTAATAAAATATTTTTTGTTCTTATTTACTTTTGCGCGCTTGTGTGCTATAATATATAAAATATATTAAATAAATGGGAGTTTTTAATGAGTTTAGTTAACAGTAGCAAAAAAACTTATAATAGCTCTATAGCCATATTGACTGCTTTGACGATTTTTTCAGGAATCGCTACCATATTTTTCGGGTTTCTTGTTGTTCCTTTTGCCTCAGCATTTTATGCAATGCTGCTTTTCTGCGAAAAATACGGAAACCGCCGCATGTTTTCCTATATTTCGGCAGTTGTAATTATTGCTTTGGGCTTCTTCTTTGGAGTATCGTCAATTTTATGCACCGTAGCAGCTGTGCTCGTAGGCTTTTTGATCTACTTTATGTATTCCCATAAAGTTGGAAAGCTTGAGACTGTTTTTATAATTTCAGGCATTCTTTTGGCATTTTACATTGCTTCAATATTCGTTCTGATTTTTGCGTGTATTGACAAGGCAACAATGAGCTCAATTAAAGATACGTTGCTTCATACCTATGATTCGGCAAAAAATATCATCATGTATTCCATCATGTATTCCTGTGACAATGTTGCTGTTGCGAAGCTACTTGCGATATTCGATATCGATACATCAACGCAGTATTTCAAGGAGCTTGTCCTTGAACGATACCGCATGTTTGTTTTCCTCCTTCCTTCATATCTTTTTGCAGCAGCTATTATATCTGTAGGAGTTACATCAAAAATCTTTAAGTTCTTCGTATCAAGATTCACCCCGGACGCGCAAAATTCAATGAAGTGGAGACTTCACACACCAACACTTTTTGCAGTAATTTATATTGCATCATCTATTTTGTCTCTCTTTACAGGAGACGGTGTGTTTGGTATTTCCGTTCGTTGGATCTACATCATTTTCTCGGTAATCTATGCTTATATCGGCGTAAGATTTGTGTATCAGTTCATCTCACTTAAGAAGAATTCGCTTCTTGCGGCGGTGGTAGTTGCTGTTGCATTTCTTCTGCTCGGTACTTTTGCATACCAGCTTACCTCATATTTCGGCGCATATTACGTTATTTCCGTTAACAAAAGGGCAAATGCCAACCGACAGAGCTGATTTTCTTTTATATTCAGGTTAGGAGACGTTAAAAAATGTCTAACTCAACAAAGAAAACCAACAATAATATACCGTATGCATCCAGAAAGGACGTAGCACTCACTGTTATGTTCGGAAGCATGAACTTTATATTGTTGGCTTCATCAATACTAATTTACATTTTAACACTTGGCGGCGAGCCTGTAAGGGTTATATTCCCATTGCTTTTTACCCTTGCTTTTGTTGGACTTTATCTTATTGAGATTGCCATTATTTATTTCGCAAGGCGCAAAAATGCTAAGATCGCTCCCAAGGCAAGCATATACGATCTTCTTATGGAAGACGGCAGTATAATATTCAAGAATACGGTTCATCCGACAGTTATTTTTGATTCGCATGGAATCATACTTTGGTACAACGATTCAATGCGTGAAGCGTTGCCTTTGTCAGAAAACCTCGTCGGAGAGAAAGTTGAGAGGATTTTCGGTGCCGACGCATCCGAAAAGCTTTTCACAAACGAACTTATAAAAATTGACAACAGGATCTACAGAAGCGAAGGCTTCACAATTTCAGAAGCCGACGGCGGGCTCTTCGCCATCGTGCTGAACGACTCAACCGAGCTTTGCTCTATGGAAGAGAAGTATAACAACGAGCACGTTGCAGTGGCTTATATTGCTATTGATAACGTAGAGGATGTGCTTCAGTACGTACAGGAAAAATTCCGCGACGCAGTTGCTATTGTTGATGAAAAGATCAAGAAGTGGGCGGAGTCGGTAAACGGTGTTATCAAGTCATATGACAACGATAAGTACGTTATGCTCTTTGATTCAAAGCATCTTAACGAATGCATTGCCAACAGATTTGCTATCCTTGACGATATAAGGGATACAAGGGTGGGAGACGGAGTTTCGATCACCGTTTCTATCGGTGTATCAAATATTGCAGGATCGCTTGCCGAAAGGGAGCTTGCTGCCAAGGATGCCATAGATATGGCCCTTCAGCGCGGAGGTGACCAGGCAGTTTATAAAACGGAAAATTCAACCGTTTATTACGGCGGACGCACGAAAGCCGTATATAAGCGCTCCAACGTTCGTTCCAGAACGTTTACAACCCAGCTTACTTCTCTTATCGCACGTTCGGATAACGTCATCATTATGGGCCACAGATACGGCGATTTTGACTCATTTGGTGCATCTGTCGGTATTGCCAGACTTTGTATGCTCTGCGGTACAAAAACAAATATCGCAGTGGATATGAGAGATAAAAACCTCTTGCCGTGCATAAAGCTTCTTCAGGAGAAGGATATTTATGCTCACGTTTTTGTTGATAATGCAGACGGACTTGACCTTGTCGGCCCGGATACTCTCGTTGTTCTTGTTGACCACAACTCAGTGGGCAGGGCACAGTTTGCAAACATCGCAAGCAAGGTTACAAGTATTGCTGTAATAGACCACCACAGAACAAACGAGGCATTAGCACCCGAGGTTAAGATCTCATATATCGAACCCAGTGCATCTTCAACCTGCGAGCTTGTGAGTGAAATGCTTGAGAATGCTATCAGCTCTCAGAACCTCTTGAAAGAGGTTGCAGATATGCTTCTCGCCGGCATTCTTCTTGATACAAAGCAGTTTACGAGAAACACAGGAACAAGAACGTTTGGCGCGGCTCAGTACTTAAGAGGCGCAGGAGCAAGCCCCCAGGACGTTTACGACCTGTTTAAGACATCCTCAGACGATCTTTCCAAGGAAGCAAGATTCCATACAAGCATCACTACTTACGAAGGAAATATCGCTATTTCAAGCTGTGAGGGAGATACAGACGAGTCTTATAGAATCATTGCCTCCAAAGCGGCGGACAAAATGCTTACTCTTAAGAACATCGAGGCCGCATTTACTCTTGTACGTATTGGAGATCAGATTCACATTTCCGGCCGTTCTAACGGTAAGATCAACGTTCAGCTTATTCTTGAAAAACTGAACGGCGGCGGACACTTTGACGTTGCAGGTGCACAGGTGGTGTCCGATTCTATTCAAACGGTGCTTGAAATACTGAAGGCAAGCATTGATGACTATTTAGGCAAATAAATTGGAGATAAAAATATGAAGGTTATTTTACTTTGCGACGTAAAAGGACAGGGAAAGAAGGATCAGATCATCGAGGTTTCTGACGGTTATGCGAGAAACTTCCTTTTTCCTCAGAAAAAGGCAATAATTGCTGATGCTAAGGCTACAAACGAGCTTAAGAATAAGGAGAACTCCAAGCAGTTCAAGATCAGCGAGGAAAGAAAGGCTGCGCTTGAGCTTGCAGAAAAGATCAAGAATGCAAACGTTGAGATCAAAATGGAGCACGGCCAGGATAATAGACTTTACGGCTCTGTTACTGCAAAAGATATCGCTGATCAGCTGAAAAAGGCGCTTGGCGGTGTTGATATCGATAAGAGAAAGATCACACTTAAAGATCCTATCAAGGCATACGGCACTTACACTGTAGAAATCAAGCTTTACACCGACGTTGTAGCATCCTTTAACGTTAAAGTTTCTAATTGACATTGAATAGGAGAATTTTCTGATGGATTCATCATCAAATCTTTTCAGACAGATGCCCGTTGCGATAGAGGCTGAGCGTGCATTACTCGGTGCGATAATCATCAAGCCCGAATCATTTGATTTGATCGGCGGTATGATTACCGCAGACGATTTCTATCTCGCGGAACACAGACATATATATACTGCGCTTGTATCGATGTACACTCAGAGCAAGATAATCGATACGGTAACCCTTGTTAATGCGCTTGTAGAGCAGGGGGATCGCGATGAAGCGGGTGGAATACAGTATATTTCCACCATCGCAAGCTCTGTTCCTTCAACTGCGAATATCAAGGACTATGCAAGGATCGTAAAGGACAAGGCTATTCTCAGAAATCTTATTACTGCTTGTGATGAGATCAACGAGACCGCTTATGAGGAGTCCTCTGCCGTAAGAAACATCATTGACAACGCAGAACAGAAGATCTTTGATATCGCGCACAACAACGATACAAAGGAATTCCGTCATATAAGCGAGATCCTTCAGAACGTATATACCGACATACAGACGCTTTCTGAAACAGGCGGTGCAGTTACAGGGTCCAAGACCGGATTTTCCGGCCTTGACAGAATGCTTATCCAGATGGGTAAGGGCGACCTTATTATCGTCGGAGCACGTCCCGGTATGGGTAAAACGTCGTTTGCGATGAATATTGCCGTTAACGTTGCTAAGCAGAAAAAAGCTGTTGCTATATTCTCGCTTGAGATGTCCGGCGAGCAGCTTGTTAACCGTATTCTTTCAAGCGAGGCACTTATCGATTCCACAAGAATGAGAACCGGTCAGCTTAAGGATGCAGACTGGGAGAATCTTGCGGGTGTTGTTTCCTCTCTTGCGGGTTGTGATATTTATATCGACGATACTTCGGCTATAACCGCAACTGAGATGAAATCCAAGATACGTAGAATTCCCAATCTCGGCCTTGTAGTTATTGACTACATAGGTCTTATGCAGAGCACTTCGAACACCGATAACCGTGCTCAGCAGGTTGGCGAAATCTCAAGAAACCTTAAGATCATGGCAAAGGACTTCGGCATTCCGATCATATGCTGTGCTCAGCTTAACAGAGGTACAGAGTCCAGAACAGGTGAAGGCGGTAAAAAACCCACTCTTGCAGACCTCAGAGACTCGGGATCTATCGAGCAGGATGCTGATATTGTTCTGTTCCTTTACAGAGATGAATATTATAAGGACATCAGCGGTGCTCAGAACGATGATCCCAATGCTCCAAACAACGCTAACACAGCAGAGGTTATCATTGCTAAGAACAGACACGGTTCTGTCGGTAACGTTAAGATGGGCTGGATCGGTCAGTTCACAAAATTCAGAACTCTTGAGGAAGATTTACAAGGCTGATGAATAAAATTAAAGAGCTTTTCTCATCAGAAAAAGGAAAGCTTATACTTGATAAAGCCAAGGCAACTATCACCCGGTATTCTATGGATAAAGACATCAAAAACGGTGTTTATGTAGGTTTTTCGGGTGGAGCAGACTCGGTTATGCTCTTATCCCTTTTGTCATATTTACGCGCTGAATTAGGATATTTTCCTATAATTGCAGTTCACGTAAATCATATGATAAGGGGAGAAGAAGCCGATCGAGATGCAGAATTTGCAAAAGAATTTGCATCAAGCCTCGGCGTAGAATTCAATCTCGTAACAGTCGATATTCCAAAGCTTAGCAAGGAATACAAGCTCGGTACTGAGGAATGCGCAAGAAACGAAAGATACAGGATATTCAGTGAGCTGGTGGAGGCGCACGCAACAGCAACTACAGTAGCAGTTGCCCACAATTCAACCGATAATCTTGAAACGGTGATGCTCAATCTTATGCGCGGCGCAGGTACGTCCGGCATGGCAGGGATTCCCCCAAAGAGAGAAGGAGTTATCCGCCCTCTAATTGACGTTTCCAAGGAGGAAATTCTTTCTGCTCTTGATTCTTCATCTATTCCTTACGTTATCGACTCCACAAATATGTCCTCCGACTATACGAGAAATTACGTAAGAAATGAGATATTGCCTCTTTTTAAGAAAATCACCGATTCTCCTGAAAAAATGGCAATGAGAATGAGCGAAAACGCTCGTCAGGACGTAGAATTTATCGAAGATTGCGCTATGAAGTTTATAGCCGATAACTACGTCTTAGGAAAAGTTGAAGCCAAAAAGCTTCGCACTTTACACAAAGCTCTTTTTATGCGCGTTATGAAGCATATTATAGGGCAAAAAACAGACAAAACTCTTGAAAAAACACACGTAGAAGCGATATATTCATTGCTTAGCGGCAATGACTTTGCTTATTCCTTGCCGGGTAAGGTGCGCTTTGTTTCGCAAAACGGCATTTGTTACCTTGAAGATGACGTAAAAAAGGAAACAAACGAGTTTTCAGTACCGTTAAAGTACGGTGTAAACAAGGTTGAAGGTTATTCAAGTGTTATTCTTGTGTCAGATAACGATAATTTCGATTGTTATTCAAATATTTACAAAATTTCAATACGCGCGAAATTATCTACTGATATAATAGGTTGCGGTTTGTCGGTAAGATCCAGAAGAGACGGTGATTCCTACTCTTACGGTGGCAAAACAAGAAAGCTTAAAAAGCTTTTTAACGATAAATCTATACCTGTGAATTTAAGACAAAGCATCCCGGTTTTTGAGGATAGCTTTGGTATCGTTTGGGTATGCGGTTTCGGTATAAGATCCCTCAAGGCGCAAAAAATAATTTATGTTGCCATAGCAGAGCCGATAACCAACGATGATCAGGACTTGGAAAAAATGTTCGTTTTATCGCCTGATGTTGCGATAAAAGAGAAAGGCGTGGAATATACTTAATGAAATTTAATTTTAAAAGCTTAATACTTCTTCTTGTGATCGTCGCGCTTGTTATAGCAGGTGTAACCTACATCAATCACATTATGAAGGAAAATAACGAAGCTACCGTTGGTGAGGTGTATGACTACATCGATAGCAACCGAGTAACGAGTCTTCACATTGATAAGAAATATAATCTTGTCCTTGAGATAATTCCTGTTGATGAAGAAGGAAATCTGTTAAAAGATCAGACACCCGAGAAGAAGGAATATGCTATCGGTTATACTTCTATCATCGACGATATCAAGGATAAAGTTGAAGCTCTTAAACTCAGAGAAGGCGAAAATTGCAACCTTCTTCCCGAAAATTACGATATCGAAGCTCCTGCAGGCACTCCTTGGTGGCAGGTGATCCTTCCTTATGCACTCGCGTTCATTGCGCTGATTGCAATCTGGTTCTTCCTTATGCGCGGTGCTCCCGGCACGGGCAAGATGAACAACTTTGCAAAGTCCAAAGCAAAGATTACAGGCAACGATAAAGATGCAGTTAAGTTTTGTGACGTTGCCGGAGCTGACGAAGAGAAGGCTGAGCTCGAGGAAGTTGTAGAATTCCTTAAAGATCCCGGCAAATTTGTTAAGCTCGGTGCAAGAATCCCTCGCGGTGTGCTTCTCGTAGGCCCTCCCGGTACAGGTAAGACACTTCTTGCAAAGGCTGTTGCAGGAGAAGCAGGCGTACCTTTCTTCTCAATTTCCGGTTCGGACTTCGTTGAAATGTACGTTGGTGTAGGTGCATCAAGGGTTCGCGATTTGTTTGACAGCGCGAGAAAAACTCACGCAAGCATTATATTTATCGACGAGATCGACGCAGTTGGACGTCACAGAGGCGCAGGTCTTGGTGGCGGACACGACGAAAGAGAGCAGACACTCAACCAGCTTCTTGTTGAGATGGACGGTTTCGGAACAAACTCCGGCGTAATCGTTATCGCGGCAACAAACCGCCCTGATATACTTGACCCCGCTCTTCTTCGTCCCGGACGTTTTGACCGCCGTGTAACCGTTAATTATCCCGATATGAAGGGAAGAGAAGAGATCCTTAAGGTTCACTGCAGAAACAAGCCCCTCGAGGCAACCGTTGACCTTAAGAAGATCGCTCAAACTACAATCGGATTTTCCGGAGCTGAGCTTGCAAACCTTATGAATGAGGCAGCACTCAGAGCCGCAAAGAAGAATAAGGCACTTATCGGTATGGAAGATATCGAAGAGTCTTATATGAAGCTTATTCTCGGTCCTCAGAAGAAGACGAAAGTTAGAAGCGATGCAGACAACAAGCTTTGTGCATATCATGAGGCAGGCCACGCAGTTGCTTCTTACTTCTGCAAGCATACAGATCCCGTTAAGCACATCTCTATCATTCCTGCCGGCAATGCAGGCGGAGTAACCGTAAGTGTTCCCACGGAGGATAGAATGGGTATGTCCAGAAACGAAATGATCGATAGAATCATTGTTGACCTTGGCGGTCGCGTTGCAGAGGAAGTTGTTCTTGATGATATTTCTACCGGTGCTTCAAGCGACATCAGTCATGCAACAAAGGTTGCAAGAAGCATGGTAACAAAGTACGGTATGAGCGATAAGCTCGGAACTGTTCTTTATGATTCACCCACAACTGCAGACGAAGTGTTCCTTGGAAGAGACTTCTCGACCGGAAAGGATTACTCCGAGCAGACAGCAGCTATCATCGATGATGAAGTTCGTAGAATTATTTCTGAGTCCTACGACAGATGCAAGACTATTCTTATTGAAAATATTGGTAAGCTTCATTTTATCGCCGAATTCCTTCTTAAGAACGAGGTTATGGATGAAGAACAGTTCAACGCTGCTATGACAAGCGAAGATCCCACGATCGAAGAGATCGAAAAGATTGCGCTTGACAGAAAGACCAAGAGCGAGGAAGAGAACAAGACCGCTCACGAAAAGAATGCCGAAGAGGAAAGAATCAAAGCAGAGGAAGCTCGCCGCGCACAAGAGGAAGCTGAAAAGATCGCAAATAACGGTCTGTTTGTTCCTTTCTTTGAAAGCACCAAGCCTAAGGATGAAGAAGATAACGAAGATTCATCCGAGGAAGAATAATAAAAAGTCAGCCACACAATGTGGCTGACCGAAACAAAAAATGCAGAGATTTGATCTCTGCATTTTTTTATTTATCTGTAAATCAGATTGTATGAATTCCCTGAGCAGCATCAGCATTGGAATCAAGCTTATACTTCTGCTGTTTTCTCCACTCAAAGAACTTGATTGCAACCTGCTCGAAGAGTGCAAGAGAAAGAAGGTCTTCATCCTGCTCACGGTAGGGAGCAACTCGCTCACGGAGAGTATCGATCTCGGGCGCGATCTTATCTGCGGGGCGGTAATCGATTATATCATCATCACCAATAACCTTTTTCTTGAATTCATCGGAGATAGCTGCAGGGCACTTACCGTACTCACCGCGAACAAGACCCTTGAATTCCTTGGTTACTCTTGTGTAACGTCCGTCCTCCGCAAAGAGTACGTTGTTAACTGCCTGAGTACCAACGATCTGAGAGGTGGGAGTTACAAGCGGAGGATAACCTGCATCCTTTCTTACGTTTGCAACCTCTTCAAGAACCTCATCAAGCTTATCAAGCTTCCCTGCCATCTTAAGCTGAGAAATAAGGTTAGAAAGCATACCGCCGGGAACCTGATAACGAAGTGCGTTAACGTCAACTTTAAGAACCTTGGGGTCAATAAGGCCGGAAGCGATATACTTCTCACGAATCGTGTTGAAGTGCTTGGCAACAACGTCAAGGTTAGCAAGATCAAGGCCTGTATCGTAGGGAGTGCCCTGAAGAGTTGCAACCAATGACTCGGTAGGAGTATGAGATGTACCCATTGCAAGAGGAGAAATGGCTGTATCAACACCGTCTACGCCGGCCTCAATAGCCTTAAGCAAGGTCATTGAACCAAGACCTGCTGTGTAGTGGCAGTGAAGATGTACGGGGATCTTTACGCTGTTCTTAACGGTCTTAACAAGCTGATATGCCTCATAGGGCTTAAGAAGACCGGACATATCCTTGATGCAGATGGAATCCGCGCCCATTTCTTCAAGCTGCTTTGCGTACTTTGCAAAAGCTTCGCTGGAGTGAACAGGGCTGATGGTATAGCTGATCGCCGCCTGAACGTGACCGCCTTCCTTACGGGTAG
>JAZLCY010000046.1:0-4385 GCA_045614485.1 Eubacteriales bacterium | reverse complement strand
CGAGCTAAAAAGATTTGGTGCGTCGGATGGAGCCATACCAGCCGGGGAAGTAGCGGTGCCTTGTACCTGAAATCCGCTATAGCAGGGGTTAATTCCTCTCCCAAGGGCTGCTCTTGTGTAGTCTGCGCCGTCTTTATCTGTGTTGAAGAATGGGTCTTGCGCAATTCGAGGCTGTGAACCATGTCAGGTGGGGGACCAAGCAGCATTAAGCGGTTTATCGGGTGTGCCGCAGGGGCGCCTGTTCGGAGCAGATGGGGCGGTTAACGTGTGTAAGGGTATTTCGAAGGAGAGGTGTATGGTTCTATCCGACGCATCAAGCATTTTCACTGTTGATTCATTGTAAGGAATCGCGGCGCATGTGCGGGACAGTGCCCAATGGCCGCCCGCGCTTTTCTTTTTTATAAAACTTTTGGGAGGTTCTCATGGCTGATTATAAGGCGCTCTATAGAAAGTGGCGTCCTGTCGATTTTGACGATGTTTGCGGACAAAACAGAATAACCGACATATTGAAATATGAGGTCGCTAACAGTAAGATCTCCCACGCGTACCTCTTCTGCGGTTCGCGCGGAACGGGTAAAACAAGCTGTGCAAAGATACTTGCCAAGGCTGTTAACTGCGAGAATCCTATAAACGGCAATCCCTGTAACAAGTGCAGTGCGTGTCTTTCTATAGATTCAGGCGTTGCTACTGACGTTATTGAGATGGACGCAGCGAGCAACAACGGTATCGATAACGTAAGAAACCTCAAGGACGAGATCAGTTTCTCACCCGCTATACTTAAGTATAGAGTCTACATAATAGACGAGGTGCATATGATGTCCGGCGCAGCATTTAACGCGCTTCTTAAAACACTTGAAGAGCCCCCGGCATACGTAGTATTTATTCTTGCAACTACAGAATTCAATAAGCTTCCCACAACCATTGTTTCAAGATGTCAGCGCTTTGATTTCAGAAGGATCAGCTCCGACGTTATCATTGACAGATTGATGCATATATGCGAAAGAGAGAATATCTCTCTCACTCCTGACGGTGCAAGGCTTATTGCAAGGGCATCGAGAGGCGGTTTGCGTGATGCTGTAAGCCTTCTTGAGCTTTGTGCAGGTGCTAAGGTGGAGATCGATGCTCCCCTCGTTGCCGAGACGATCGGTACGGGAGACAGGGAGAGTGCGTATAAGCTTATTGAAGCTATCGGTTCATCTGATTTTACGACTGTATATGAGATCATTCGCGAAACAGATATGAGCAGTGCAGATATTTCTGTGTTCTGGCAGGAAATCATCGATTCGTACAGAGACGTTATGGTAGCTAAGTGTTCAGCGCGGGCAAAGGGCTATCTCGATCTTACAGACGGTGAGTATGAGAGAGTTCGCGCGATTGCAGAGAAATTCTCTATGGCAAAGCTTTCATATCACACCGAGCTTCTCGAAAGAGCTCTTGAGGATATGCAAAGAGCGGCTAACTCGAAGCGAAGCATCGCTGAGATCGCTTTAACAAGAATGTGTGAGCCTAAGCTTGTTGCTTCTGCCGAATCGCTTGCTGTGAGAGTTGAGGAGCTTGAAAAGCAGGTGTCTCTTATGAAAATGGGAGCAATTCCGATCCAGCAGGCAGAGACGGTGGCACAGCCGGTTAAAAAGCCGGAGGCAAAGCCTGTTGCTGCGGTGAAGAGCGCTCCTGCTGTTGACGTACCGAAGGTCGAGCCCAAAGCTGATGCCGTTCGTCCCTATGAAAACTGGGGAAGAGTGCTTGAGAGAATAGGTGAGATCAAAAGATCGCTTTCAAGCCAGTTCGTCAGCGCAAAGGCATATCGCAACGGTGCTAATACCTTTGTGATCAGAATGAGCGGTTTCTTTGCCAACAGAATAAAGAACAGCGCTCCCGATATGGCGATACTTAAAGGCGTTATTGCGGAAAAAGAAGGAATACCCGCTCACGAGATAAACGTTTCGGTAGAGGAGAAGGCTAACGACAAGGTTGATGCCACTACCGATTTTGATAACTTTTAATAACAACTCTTGGAGGAATTTAATATGAAGGTAAGAATACCCAACAGCCACGGCCCCGCAAATATGCAGCAGATGCTTAAGCAGGCTCAGAAGATGCAGGAGGATATGGCTGCAAAGCAGGAAGAGCTTGAAGCTCGTGAATACGAAATAAGCGCCGGAGGCGGTGTTGTTAACGTAAAGATCAACGGTAAAAAGGAGATCCTTTCCGTTAAGATCGAGCCCGAGGTTGTTGATCCCGATGACGTAGAAACTCTCGAGGACCTTATTGTTGCCGCTGTAAACGAGGCTATCAAGAAGGTTGAGGCTACTTCCAGCGAGGAGATGCAGAAGATCACCGGTAGCATGGGCATCCCCGGAATGTTCTGATCATGGCAGAGTTTATAGCGCCTATTCAAAGGCTTATTGAGGAATTTCGCCGTTTGCCCGGTGTGGGCGCGAAAACTGCGGCGAGATATGCTTTTGCCGCGCTTGATTTTACCGACGAAGAGGCGGTAAAATTTGCCGATGCAATTCTTTCGATAAAAAAGGACGTATGTAAGTGTCCTGTTTGCTTTGGTATTTCAACGTCCGAGGCGGGCTGTCCAATATGCGAAAATGAGGATCGCGACAGATCTGTTATTTGCGTTGTTGAGGATGCAAAGGATGTTATGGTTATGGAAAAGGTAAGAGGTTACCGCGGTGTATATCACGTGCTTGGCGGTGCGCTTTCTCCGATAGATAACGTAACCGCGGCGGATCTTACGTTTGCCGAGCTTGTTGAGAGAGTGAAGGGCGGCGAGGTTAAGGAAGTAATAATTGCCACCAATCCAACCCCCGGCGGTGATACTACTGCGCAGTATCTTGCAAGATTGCTTTCACCGTACGGCGTAGAGGTTTCCCGCCTTGCTTACGGTATTCCTGTAGGCGGAGATATTGAGTATGCTGACGAGGTTACTCTTTACAGGGCGATGGAAGGCAGACGTTATTTTTAAAATAGAATAAAAAACAGAGATAGTATAGCTTTGGGCATTTATCTCTGTTTTTTCTTTTTAGGGCATAAGATTACCGGCGTCAGATCGCTGCGTATTTATACTTAAGTCTGAGGTTATCTGCGATCATTGCTATAAACTCCGAGTTCGTGGGTTTGCCGCGTGAATTTTGGATCGTGTATCCGAAATATGAGTTGAGGGTATCAACGTCGCCTCTGTCCCACGCAACCTCTATTGCGTGCCTTATGGCTCTCTCAACGCGCGAGGTCGTGGTTGCGTACTTCTTTGCAACGGTCGGATAAAGCACTTTTGTTACAGAGTTGATAATGTCGTTATCTTCTATAGTCATCAGTATTGCCGTTCTGAGATATTGGTAGCCCTTGATATGTGCGGGAACACCTATCTGGTGTATGATCTTCGTTACCTGTGCCTCCATATCGGGAGTTACGTTGCTTTTGGGCTGTGTGTCTTCGCGCTTTCTGATTTTTACAAGGGATTCTATGTGAGAATGCAACGTTGTAAAGTCAAACGGCTTTAAGATGCACAGGTCTGCGCCGGCATCAGATGCTTCTACGAGAATAGACTGCTTGTTGATAGGGGACATAAGGATAAAGGAAGGCTCGCTTTTGAGTCCGAGGGCCTTGATGGCACGGATAATACCGATCCCGTCCACTCCGGAAAGCCAAAGGTCTGTAATTACAACGTCATAGCTACCGCGCTTTATCATATCAAACGCGCATTCTCCGTCCTTTGCTTCATCGCAACTGATGCCGTAGCTCGCAAGATTTTGCAAAAGCTTGCTTCTTTCTTCATTGTTCTCGTCGCACACAAGAATTTTGATGTTGTTTTTCATTTTTAAATCTCCTTCTTCAAATAATTGGAAAAAAATGGTAATTTTGTAGAGCAAGAACATTTTACCACAAAATAGGCGGAAAAATCAAGGGTGAATATAGCGAAAAAAATTACAAAGTTGAAATGATAAAAATGGTAAAAATTACCAATTCGTTCTGCAATTCGACGGGGAATGAGAAAAAGGCACACTCTTTTTCAAAAATCGCATTTTGCCATAATTAAATTGTGCAAAATTTTCCGTTTGTACATAAAAATAATGTAAATAAATTTATTTTACATATTGAATTAAGTAATATTATATGATATAATGTATTTGCGAAAGGTTGGCTTTTTGCAAACCTTTCCTTTAAAAAGTATTAAATTATAAGGAGATAAACCAATGAACACAAACGTTACTTCAAACAAGCACGTTAATGCGTGGATCGCTGAGATGGTAGAGCTTGTAAAGCCCTCTAACATCGTTCTTATCGACGGCACCGAAGCACAGGCTGAGGCTCTTCGTGCAGAGGCTTGCTCCACCGGCGAGATCATCAAGCTTAACCAGGAAAAGTACCCCAACTGC
>JAZLCY010000045.1:0-4954 GCA_045614485.1 Eubacteriales bacterium | reverse complement strand
GCTTGCTTGCAAACGCAAGGTGCGGATATATTCACCGAATGTGAAATACCTCTAAAAACGCGGAAACATTTCACGGAATTTTGATAAAAAACTGCGGGCCAGCCTTCAAAAAATCCTCACACTAAATTCCGAAAAAGTGAGAGTTTTCAAGGGACTCTAGAGCCGAAACAGTGACGAACCCGAGTTTCTTTCGAGTCAGCCCCGTTATGACCGCTTCGCATATCCCACCCGAAGATCGACAAGCTCGCTTGTCAGGCGTAGGGTGCGGATATCTTAGCCAAGGCGAAATACCTCTTAATGATGCGTACTGTATGCATTTTTAACCTACAAACAAAAATATACATCCAAGGCGAAATGCTTCTGCATACTAATGTTTGCACGCTTGTTTCAACAAGCCTATATAGTATAGCACAAAAAAATATGTTTTTCAAGACCTTTTATAAAATTTATAAATGCTATGATCTCAAAAAACAGTACAAAACAGGCGCAAAGTGCGGATAAATAGCATTTTTTATTCAAAAAAATTAAAAAATATTTATAAAGTTCTTGCAAAAAGGCTCGGTTTGTGATAAAATTAATCAGATAAAATGAATTTATGTCACTCCGAGAGCCGAACAACGGATTTCGGGGAAAGTATACGAAGAAAATACATAAGAAGGAATATATTGACGTTTATGCAGAACATTAAGAAAGTTGCTATTCTTACCGCGGGCGGAGATTGCCCCGGATTGAACCCTGTTATTCGCGCGGTTACCAAGACCGCTATCAACAAGTACGGCCTTGAGGTTATGGGCGTGCGCCACGGTTATTTTGGACTTTACCACGGCGATTTTATCAACCTTGACCTTGAAACCGTTGATGAGATCATCACCAAGGGCGGTACTATTCTTTATAGCTCAAATAAGGACAACCTTTTCCAGTATCCTGTTAAGGACGAGAACGGTAATCTCGTTCGTGGCGAGGACGGAAAGCTTATCTACGAGGACGTTTCCGACGTTGGCGTAGAGAACCTTAAGAATGCCGGCATCGACGCTATCTTTATCCTCGGTGGCGACGGCTCTCTTACCTCGGCAAGAGATTTTGCTCGCAAGGGCGTAAAGGTTATAGGTATTCCCAAGACTATCGATAACGATCTTGCTCACACCGATTATACATTTGGCTTTGATACTGCGATCTCGGTTGCAACCGATGGTCTTGACAGAGTTCGCACCACCGGTATGTCTCACCACAGAATCATGGTTGTTGAGATCATGGGTAGAGGCGCAGGTTGGATGACTCTTCACTCCGGTATTGCAGGTGCGGCAGACGCTATTCTTATCCCTGAGATCCCTTACGATATCAATAAGGTAGCAGAGAAGATCAAGAAGGATAAAGCAAACGGCAAGGAGTTCTCGATCGTAGCAGTTGCTGAGGGCGCAAAGGCGCTTGACGGCAAGCAGGTGGTTCTTAAGGTTATCGAGGATAGCGCAGACTCTATCCGTCTTGGCGGTGTTGGTTCTATTGTAGCAGACCAGCTTGAGAAGCTTACCGGCTCCGAGGCAAGAGCAACAACCCTTGGCCACATTCAGCGTGGCGGCACACCCACAGCGCACGACAGAGTTCTTTCCTCCCGTTACGGCCATGCAGCAGTTGAGCTTTGCATGAAGGGCGGCTTCGGCAGAATGGTTGCGCTCCAGGGCGATAAGATCGTTGATATCTCTCTTGAGGACGTAATCGGCCAGAAGACCAAGAACGTTGATCCCAACGGCGAGCTTGTAAATCTCGCAAAGGATCTTGGCATCTGCTTCGGCGACTGATTTTAATTGAATATAGTGACAAGTATAAAGGCGCGCAACTTTATGTTTCGCGCCTTTTTTGTTTTTTGTTTGCTCCCAAAAGTATTGACAATCACGGTTTTATCCTGTATAATATAATCAACGGTTGAACAACTGTTCAACTATAAAGGAGAATATAATGATAGAAGAAAGAATTGATGCCCCGGTTTGCGAGTGTGATCACTCGGTAGGGGATACCGCTGCGCGCATTGCCGGGCTGATTCCGGATGACGCAACGTTGTACGAGCTTTCTGATCTTTTTAAGATCTTTGCAGATGCAACGAGAACCAAGATCCTTTTCGCGCTTGATGGCGGGCAGATGTGCGTTTGTGATATAGCGAGTGCTATCGGTATGACAAAATCTGCAGTTTCCCACCAGCTTAAAATTCTGCGCCAGAACAAGCTCGTAACGTATAGAAAAAGCGGAAAGAACGTTATTTATTCACTTGCAGACGATCACGTAAAAAGTATTATTGAGCTCGCACTTGAGCATATAAAGGAATAAGGAGAACTATTATGAAATTTAAGTACACTGTAACCGGTATTGATTGCCCCAACTGTGCCGCGAAGCTTGCCTCATTGATAGAGAAAAAGGATGGAATTGAATCCGCAAAGATAAACTTTCTCACCGAGAAGCTTACAGTTGAGTCATCACTTGATACGGATGCCACTCTTGCAGCAGTTAGATCGGCCGGCAAGGAGTTTTCTTCCTCAGTAAAGATCGAAAAATGAACAGATTTATTGAGTTTATAAAAAGGGAATCCACAAGGCTGATATTCGGTTTGTCCTTTTTTGCCTTTGCGCTATTGTTCTCGCTTGTATATAAGCTCTCTGATATATATGCCTTCGCGCTGCTTTCTGATTTTGCGAATATTATCACGCTTGCTATCGCGGGCATTCCTGTGTTTTACGATGCTGTAACAGGGCTTTTTCGCCGTGATTTCCTTGGCGAGAAGTTCTTGATGAGTATTGCCTCGGTTGGTGCTATCATAATCGGAGATATGACAGAGGGAATTGCGGTGATGCTTTTCTTCCTCGTTGGTGAATTCTTCGAGCACAAGGCTGTTGCGCGTTCAAGAAAGTCGATAAGATCGCTTATGCAGATCCGTCCTGATGAGGCAACCGTTATCACCGACTCGGGTGAGAAGTGCGTTGATGCAGAGGACGTTGAGGTTGGAACTGAAATAATAATCCGCGCAGGAGAGCGCGTTCCGATAGACTCTGTGATAATAGATGGCACTGCGGACCTTGATACCTCTGCCCTCACGGGAGAGGCAGAGCCTCGAGTTGTTTCTGTCGGTATGAATATCGAGAGCGGAACCGTTGTGCTTAACGGTGTTTTGAAATGCAAAACGTTTAAGCTTGCCGATGAGTCCAGCGCGGCAAGAATACTTGAGCTTGTTGAGAACGCAAACGAGGCTAAATCGAAAGAGGAGAAGTTTATAACTAAATTCTCAAGAGTGTATACTCCGATAGTTGTGATCCTTGCGGTTATACTCTCGGTAGCATTGCCTCTTATATGGCGTGTACCCGTGTCTGATGCGCTTTACAGAGCCCTTTCGTTTCTCGTAATTTCCTGCCCGTGCGCGCTTGTGATCTCTGTGCCGATGGCATTCTTCGGGGGTATTGGCGGTGCGGCAGGCAAGGGAATTCTCTTCAAGGGCGGTAATGTTTTTGCACCTCTATCAAAGGCGAAAAAATACTGCTTTGATAAAACCGGAACACTTACAACTGCCGGATTTAATATCAGCAAAATTGCCCCTGTCGGTGTGAGTGAGGAGGAACTTTTATATTATTCTGCAAGTGCTGAATACGGCTCAAATCACCCTATCGCGCAGTGCGTTAAGAATGCAGTAACAAACGCAAAAAAGCCTGACGAATATATTGAGATCGCAGGCCGCGGTGTAATAGCCACAGTGGACGGCAAACGCGTGCTTGTAGGCAATCTTAAGCACCTGGAAGAAGCAGGTGTTTCTATTGCCGATATTGTTAAGAACGCAGCATTGTACGTTGCACTTGAAAATGTATATATTGGTGCGATTTATGTCGAAGATGAGATAAAAATAGAGGCAGAAGACGCAATATCTAAGCTTAAGAGCCTTGGAGCGAATAGCACAGTCATGCTGTCGGGAGACGTTTACGGCAAGGCGAAATCGGTTGCCGATAAGGTCGGAATAGACGAGGTGAAGGCAGGACTTTTACCCGAGGAAAAGTATAAATTTGTAGGCGAATTTTCGAAAGAACCAGGTGGTGTTATCTACGTTGGCGACGGCATAAATGATGCCCCCGCGCTTGCAAGTGCAACGGTTGGTGTTGCTATGGGAGCAATAGGCTCCGACAGTGCTATCGAGGCGGCAGACGTTGTTATAATGTCGGACGATCTTTCGCGCATACCTACGGCTGTCAGGATAGCAAGAAAGTCCGTTCGTATAGCGAAGCAAAATATTATTTTTGCTCTTGGCATTAAGGGGGCGATACTCCTTTTGAGCGCGTTCGGTTTATCGTTTATGTGGCTCGCTATTTTCGCCGACGTTGGCGTTGCCGTTTTAGCAATACTCAATTCTATGAGAGCATTGAAGGTGGGTAAATAATATGGCAAGATATTATATGTTGAATAAGCCGCGCGCTCACCTCACCGCCTGCCGTGATGAAAGATGCAAAACCGTAATGGACCTTTTTCCGTCGGAGGAAAGGGAAGGTCTTTTTCCGATCGGCAGGCTTGATAAGGATACGGAAGGGTTACTTTTAATTACAGATGACGGATCGCTTTTCGCAAGACTGATGAATCCGGAAAACAAGATACCCAAAACCTATTTTTTCTATGCTTTGGGTAATATGGAAAAGGACGTTATAGCTGAGATCGAGGGTGGTATAAAGCTTTATCCCACGCGTGATGTTATGTCAGCACCGGGCAAGATAGAAATTCTTGGCGAATGTACGCTTTCCGATATCAGAGATAAGCTCTCTTCGGATGATCTGAAACGTGCAAACCGCCGCCCGAATACCCCTGTGATCTATGGTACTGTAACCATCTCTGAAGGAAAGAAGCATCAGGTAAAGAGAATGATACTCTACGGCGGTGCAAGAGTCGTTTATCTGAAACGCATCTCTTTAGGCTCTCTTTTGCTGGATGATGCACT
>JAZLCY010000044.1:0-24064 GCA_045614485.1 Eubacteriales bacterium | reverse complement strand
CAACACCGCCGGCCCGGGCTTTTTTGAAAACGGCAGTGAAAAAAATATTGAAGATCTGGTTAATGAAATAACCGAAAAGAAAATACAAGCCGTTGTTACCGTGAGGGCAACCTTCCAGAAGACCGTGTATTTTTCACAAAGCACGCAGATGACCCAAAGCAGCGGCGTTATAGTTTCGTACAAAGGACGCACACTGATACTTACCAACAACCACGCGGTAAATTACGGCAACGGCTATTCCCTTGCCTCGCTGAAGCTTGTGGACTATGAAGGAACGGAGCATACGGCATATATCTACAACGGCATTGGCAGCCCTTCCTGCGCGCCGGAATACGACCTCGCCTGCCTTTACTCACAGACTATTGGCGAAGGGCACGAGGCATTCACCCTGGCAGATGCAAATCCTAAGAAAAACGAGAAGGTGATCTCTCTTTCCACTCCCTCAGGCCAGGCAAACGCAATATCCTTTGGCGAGGTTATAGGATATGAGAAAACCAACGTTACCGATGCCGACACCTCGATAAGCAACGTTACGAAAAACGTGCTTTGGCACACGGCAAAGATAAAGCAGGGATCGAGCGGCGGTGCACTCGTTAACTACGACTTAGAGCTTGTTGGCATTAATTTTGCCGGAGCAAAAACACAAAATAACGACTTTACCGACGGATGCGCGATCCCCGTTGAAATGGTGATCGAGTTCCTTGATAATTACACCTAAAAGGCGGAAACACCGCCCGAGCACGCTGAAAAGCGAGCTTGCAAACGGCACCTCTTAAGCTTAAAAACAGAGAGAACGTTTCGGAATTCACCCCGATCCGTTCTCTCTGTTCCTTTTTTAGTGAAATTTTCTCAAGAGCAAAGCCGTGCTTACTCGCCAATGCTCACAGCAATTTCAACCCACCCGTTTTGCCATAGGCAAAAACTAACAATTCACAGGTTATCTTCAATTACGAGGCAGACTTTTAGCGCATTCTCTATTAAAGAAAGCACTAAGATTTGCCGTCATCTTTGCCGTCCTGTTTGTTTTCACCGAATGATTTGGACGGGCAGGAGGCGGCGTGCGGACAGCAAGAACAGCTGCCGCACGAAGAGCCCTTTTTTCTGCTTTTTACAAGGTAGATTATCAGCAACGAGATCATAGCCGCTACCGCAAAAAGCACTATTATTGAACCGATATTTTTACCAAGCCATTCCCACGGCATAGCTATTACCTCCCAAAATTACTTTTTAATGCTCGCCTGCATCGGTGCCCTGGCAGGTCTTACCATAAGGTAAACCACCGCCGCAATGATCACAAGCGAAAGAATGAACGTGATTGGCTCGTACCAGAGCATATCACCAACGAAGAACGAGCCGATATTGTAGATGCAGAACGAGGTTGCATAAGCAAATACGGTTTGATATCCGATAGCAAACCAAGTCCACTTTGAGTTGTTCATTTCTCTTCTGATAGCGCCGATAGCCGCAAAGCAGGGAGCGCAAAGAAGATTGAATACAAGGAATGAGAAGCCCGCAAGCTTTGTCATCTCAAAGAAATCAAGCACGCCGAATACCGCAACGATCTCCTCCTTTGCAACGAGGCCCATAACGGTTGCGATAGCGGTCTCAACACCTGCGAAGCCGAGGGGAGCAAACACCCAACCGATCGCTGCGCCAAGGCTGCCAAGAATACTGTCGGTAAGCTCCATATCAAGGTTGAATACGTACGTTCCCGTTTCGGTGTTGAAGCCGAAGTGGGAGGCGCCCCAAAGAAGCACGGATGAAAGAAGAATTATCGTGCCTGCCTTTTTGATAAAGGACCAACCGCGCTCCCAAGCCGAGCGCCATATATTGATGGGCGTGGGCATGTGGTAGGGTGGCAGCTCCATAACGAAGGGAGCAACGTCACCTGCGAAGAGCCTTGTCTTTTTAAGTATTATTCCGGATATAATAACGGCGCCTATACCGATAAAGTACGCCAAGGGCGCCATCCACCAGGCTCCGCCGAAGAGCGAGCCTGAGATAAGAGCGATAACGGGCAGCTTTGCGCCGCAGGGAACGAACGAGGTCGTTATAATCGTCATTCTCCTGTCCCTCTCGTTCTCTATCGTTCGGGATGCCATAATACCGGGCACAGAGCATCCTGTTCCGATAAGAAGAGGAATGAAGGACTTGCCCGAAAGACCGAATTTACGGAAGATCTTATCCATAACGAAGGCCACGCGGGACATATATCCGCAAGCCTCGAGGAATGCAAGAATTATAAAGAGAACGAGTATCTGGGGCACGAAGCCAAGCACCGCACCTACACCGCCAACAATACCGTCCACAACGAGTCTTTGAAGCGGCTCCCAACAATTTATGCTTGTAAGAAGGTCGTCAACCATAACACCGACGCCGGGGATCCAGACGCCATAGTCTGCATTCTCGGGTGCTTCTTCCAATGAGAAGATCGCCTCATACCACGCATCAAGGGTGAGATATACCTGCTCACCGTTTTCATCAAGCAAGGGTGCGTCATTCTCCATCGCGGCAACGTCGGTTTTAACCTGCACGCCGTAGGATGCAATAGCCTCGCCGAGTGCGTCGTAGTCTTTATCCTCGATCGCATCACGGATACCGTCAATGCCGACAGCCTCCTCACCCGCGGTGTCAAGATAACCGCTTACCTTATCGAGAATGCCGTTGTCCTGAACGTATTTTTCAACTGCCGCATCGTACTTTTTTCCACCGATACCGAAGAGTCTCCAGCCTTCACCGAAAACGCCGTCGTTCATAAAATCGGTAGTCCACGTGCCAACGGTTGAAACAGAGATGAAATAAACGAGGAACATTATCGCCGCAAATATAGGCAATGCCGCGAATTTATTGGTTACAACTCTGTCTATCTTCTCGGTTACAGAGGTCTTTTTCTTTACCTTCTTTTTATAGGAATTTTTAATTACCTCTGCAACGTAGTTGTATCTTTCGTTTGTGATGATGCTCTCAGCATCGTCATCAAGCTCGCTCTCTGCCTTAACGATATCCTCCTCGATATGAGCGCGGCGCTCCGCCGTTAAGCCAAGCTCAGAAAGAACGTGCTCATCCCTTTCAAATATCTTTATGGAGTACCAGCGCTGCTTTTCCTCCGGCAGATTATGTACGCAGGCTTCCTCGATATGCGCGAGCGCGTGCTCTACAATACCCGAGAAGGAACGTGTCTTTGCCTTATATTTCTCACCGACAATGCTGATAGCAAGATCTGCCGCCTCCTGAATACCCGTGCCCTTAAGCGCAGATATTTCTACAACGGGGCAACCGAGAGCGTGGGAGAGATGATCAAGATCAAAAACGTCACCGCTCTTGGTAACGATATCCATCATATTGATAGCCACAACCACGGGAATGCCTATCTCGATAAGCTGGGTTGTGAGATAAAGGTTTCTCTCAATGTTGGTACCGTCCACAAGATTAAGAATAACGTCGGGCGCTTCGTTCAAAAGATAGTTGCGCGCAACGACCTCCTCAAGCGTATAGGGAGAGAGAGAGTATATACCGGGCAGGTCTGTTACGATAACGTCATCTCGGCGCTTAAGCCTGCCTTCCTTTTTCTCTACGGTAACGCCGGGCCAGTTTCCAACGAACTGGTTTGAGCCGGTAAGCGCGTTGAAAAGCGTTGTTTTACCGCAGTTAGGGTTGCCCGCAAGGGCAATTTTTATAGCCATATTTTCTTCCTTTCATTTCAGTTAGCCTGCGCTAACCGTACGTTTTAAAGTAAAGGGGATATGCTCCCCTGTTATTCAACCTCGATCATAGCCGCATCAGCCTTGCGGATCGAAAGCTCATATCCGCGAACGGTGAGCTCAATGGGGTCGCCAAGCGGTGCAAACTTGCGAACGCGCACTTCAACGCCCTTGGTTATGCCCATATCCATAATTCTGCGCCTGATAGCACCTTCTCCGTGAAGCTTAACCACACGGCAACTGCCACCAACCTTTATTTCTCTTAATGTTTTCATTCAATTCTCCGTTAAAAAAACGTTTTTTGTCGAGTTAGCCTCTGCTAACCGAAAGATATTATACAGGATAAATTTCGGTTTGTCAATAGAAAATCAAGAATTTTTTGACATTTTTTTATCTACGGCAAGACAGCAAAGCTGTGGGCACACAGCTCGAAAGATTTAATTTGATACAATTTCTCAACTCTATTGACAAAATTATCAGCAGGGCATATAATTATAGGTTGAAAGAGATTTTTATTCGGACTCTTAAAAGAGTCCTGAAAGGACTGTATGGCTACCAACGTTAAAAAGCGCTCGTTTACCGAGGGCCCGCTTTTCTTCAAAATGATACTGTTTGCCCTGCCCATTATCGCAACGGGACTTTTGCAAACTATGTATACGATGGCAGACAACATTGTCGTTGGCCGTTTTTCAGGTGATGAAACAGCGCTTGGATCGGTTGGATCGACGAGTGCGCTAACGAATCTTTCAATAAATTTGCTTATCGGTATATCAGCCGGCACGAGCGTTGTTATAGCGCAAGCCTACGGCGCAAAGCAGGATAAGATAGTTTCACGCGCGGTACACACCGCGATGAGCTTCTCGCTTATCGGCGGCCTTTCGTTTATGATACTCGGCCTGATACTATCAAGAACTGCGCTTGTGCTTATGGACACGGAGGCGGCATATCTTGACGGCGCGATACTCTATTACAGAATAATCTGCTTGGGCATCCCTGCCACCGCAATATACAACTTCGGCGCGGCGATACTGCGCTCCGTCGGAGATTCAAAAACGCCCCTGATAATACTTTCAACCACCGGCCTTGCAAACGTTGGCCTTAACTTCTTTTTTGTTTTGGTCTGCCATATGTCGGTTGAGGGAGTTGCGACAGCAACGATCTCGGCGCAATACCTTTCCGCAATAGCGGTGGTGCTTGTGCTTTTGAAAAACCGAGCAAAATGCTACGGCTTCAGCTTTAAAACTCTGTGCTTTGACTGGACGCTTTTTGCAAGAATACTGCGCTTTGGTATCCCCTCCGGACTTCAAAGCTGCCTTTTCAGTATATCCAACATTCTTCTCACGAGCGGAATAAACAGCCTTGCCATACTAAAAGACGAGAGCGGCGCTCTTGTTTACACCAACTCGGTGGTTACGGCATACACCATCTCGGGCAATATAGACGCACTGACGTTTACGACCTGCAACTCCTTCCACCACAGCGCAATGACCTTCGTTGGCCAGAACTTCGGCGCAAGAAAGCCGGATAGAATAAAAAGGATAATTCCCTATGCGCTCATACAGGTAGTTATATTCGGCGTTTTGATGTCACGCCTTGAATTGCTTCTTGCAGATCCGTTGATCTCCCTTTACGTAGATCCCGAGCTTACCCCCGACGTCATCGCAAGGATAACCGAGCAGACAAAGGCTATTATGGAGCTGCTTTTGACCTTCTATTTCCTTTGCGGAGTTATGGACGTTCTTTCGGGAATCGCAAAGGGCCTTGGCTTCTCCTTTACGCCGATGATAATGTCCCTTACCGGAATATGCGGCCTGAGAATAATCTGGGTGTCCTTCGTTTTCCCTCACCTGCAATCTCCCGAGGGCCTGCTCCTCTCCTACCCCGTCTCGTGGAGCACAACGATCCTCTTCCTTGGCGGCCTTGTTATCTTCGCCGTGATAAAGAAGCTAAGACCGATGGCAAGAGCGCAGGCGGCACTCGCCGAGCAAGCAAACTGTGATGGCTGCGAGGGCGAGAAGGATGGCGGCTCAAACGGTGATACCGCCGAAGATGACGAGATCGCCGAGCTTCTCAGCGAGGAAGCGAGCAAGTAAGAATCGGTTTGACCCCGTTTTACAAAAAATGAATAAAGAAACTGCCCACACCTTGCGGTCCGGGCAGTTTTTGTTTTATTTGAATTTTCTTAGGTGAGTTTGTTTTTTGGGCACGTAGTTAAGAAGCAGGATTCCTATAGAAATGAGAATAAGCGTGATCACAAGATTTACAAACGAAAGCTTATCATTCTGCTCCGGAAGGAAGATAACGGAAAGAATTGTGCCGAAAATGGGGGTTGTGAAATTATACACCGTTACACGCGACACGGGATTATGCTTAAGAAGCAAGCCCCAAAGCGAATATGCGATAGCGGAAAGGAACATAAGATATACAAGAATCGCGTTGCCAACAGGACTTGCAAATGAGAGCTTACCGCCGAACATAAGGCCAACTGCAACCAAAAATGCACCGCCAACGACAAACTGGTATCCGCTGATAACGACCGGATCCTCATGTGCTGAAAACTTCTTTATAAGAACGGATGAAACCGAGTTGGACACCGCAGATATAAGCACGAATATAATACCGAAAACGTTATCCTTTTCGCCGGTTACACCGAGCGAATTAAAGTTAATTACCAAAATTCCTACAAAACCGATCACGCAGGCAATTATCTTCTTTTTGGTGAGCTTTTCCTGGCGGAATATAAGCGCTGCTACAAGCACCGCGAAGAAAGCACCCGATCCGCTCGTTACAGCACCCTTTACACTGGTGGTATTGTCAAGACCAAGGTAGAAGAATATGTACTGAATTACCGTTTGGAATACGCTGACTATGAGAATCCTGCCGATATTTTTCGGCTTCGGAATAAGGATCTTTCTTCTTGCTATTGAGAAGATAATGATCGTAAGAACACCTGCAAAGGCAAATCTTATACCGGCAAAGAGCATTATCGAGGGCACGTCCTTATCCGCCCCGAGAAGCCCCTTACCAACCGTTATTGCCGGGGACGCGCTACCCCAAAGAAACGTGCACAAAAGTGCTATTATCATCAAAATGAGAGGAGAGGACAGCGCGCCGCCCTCTCTTTTCTTGTTTAGAGTCATAAAAGTCCTCGTTTATTTGCTGAAGCGACGTTAAATTCCCTTAAATACGCAGAAAATTACAAGCGCCGCCTGCCAGACAAATGCTATAGAATTTATTAAAGTGAAATACCAATGCTTTGTTTTGTGGTGGAAAACAAGCATACCGAAAACAGCACCCGTACCGCCGCCGATAAAGGGTACTAAAAGCAATACCCACTCGGGAATGCGGGGCAATCTGTTCTCCGCCTGAAGCTTATCCACAATATACAACACAAACGATGCTAACGAAACAACACCGAAAGCAATGATAAGAGCCTTTGTTACTATCATATCAAAATCTCCTTTTCATAAAGGATCTAATTAAAGAGTCGAAAATTTATTTGCGTCGCTTTTTCTTGATTGCAATGACGGTGAAGATCACACTGACAGCAACACTGCCAACGACCAAAATGCCGCCGACAACTAAGCCGATAATAACCAAAACACCGGCTACAACAGACGTTGCCATGATCTTAGCTATAAAGTTTCCGTTATCGGATTCGCCGGACGAGCCGCCTGATGAACCGCCTGCCGAAGAGCTACCGGAGGACGAGCCCGGGGAGGAGGAAGAGCCGTTTTCCGTGCCAATTATCTCTTTTCTGACCTCGCCGCAAACAGCGCAGATGTAGAGCGTGCCGGTATCATCCTCGGAAATCACTTCACCTACGGTGTGCTTTCCGTCCGGGAAGGTAAACGTTCCCTCTTTAAAGTAATCACAGTCCGGGCAGACCTCATCTCCCGTATATCCTGTGTTGACACAGCTGATGATCTGATTTTCTATCTTAAGGTTGGGGTGGGTGCATTCTGCAGGCTGCTGAGTTCCACCCTGGTTGCCTGAACCCTGGTTTCCACCCTCGTTTTCGTTGCCACCGGCGTTACCGCCTTCATTTTCGCTGCCACCCTGGTTGCCGGAGTTGCCGCTATCTCCACTGTCGGAGCCGCCGCCCTGCGCCTTAGCCATACCGGAGGGAGTTACCATATCGTCGGGAACTTCTCTGTCGTAAAGGATCCACGCGTACTCGGGATAGTCGATAAATACGTCTCTGTTACCCTGGATCGCCTGGACAACCTCGTTTCTACCCATTTCCCAGGTATCAACCGGGTCAAGCTCACACCACTCGAGAAGAACGTCTACACTCTGGAAAACCTCGGTGATAGAATCCGCGCCCCAGTTTGAACCCCATCTTACAAGAACGTAAAGGCAGATTCTTGCAACGTCGCCCTTAACGTCGTCGTTAGGCTCAAAGTATGTGCCGTAATGTCCGCCAAGGTATCCCGTTGCAGGATTGGAACCGTTTACAGCCTTGCCTCCGTCTGCTTCGCCGTACTTTTTATTGCCGCGAGTGCTGTTAACAACAGCATCCGAGGGACGAATGTGGTGCAAGTCCGCTCCGCCGCCCGACGTATTGTTTCCGCCAAGGCTCTTTGGCCAAACGTGCTCTCTGTTCCAACCGTTCCACTCGCTCTGGGTTGCAGTATAGCTTGTGTACAAGAGAAGAAGCTTATTGCTCTTGCCGTTTTCATTCTCACAGTCGGTCTGGTGTGCCTTATAATGGCAGTCATCATACGAGGATACGTACTTATGAGTGCTCTTCATAAGAGTAGAAAGACTCGATTTAAGAGATGAAGAGGACATATCGCTCAGCTTGTCGTATGTATACGTTCCCGAATAGTACGAGCCTGCGGACGTGCCGCTAAGGGTTGTGCAAACAACGCCCCTTTGACCCGAGTTGTATTCCTTCGAATACTTTGCGGGTTCGCTTGAAGCCGCCGAGGTTGAGAAGGTAAGAAGAGAGGCAACGATAGCCACTATCAAAAGCAGCGAAAACAGCCCCTTGCAAGTCTTTCTCATCTGTGTATCTCCTTAAAATATGTAAAAGTATGGTAAAATATTCGCGCATATCTTAAAGTATTATAACACACGCAAACGCTTTTTGCAATAGATTAAATGAAATGGCGGCAAATTCTTTAGGCCAGGAACATTATAATGTAAATTATTGTTTGCATTTTATCCGCTTGAATATAAAAACACGGGGTAGCAACAACCACCCCGTGTGAAATTATTAAGTTGTTTTTACAAGATCAGCATCAATACTGCTTAACGCCGTCCACAGTAACGACAGTGTTCTTGAACTGGGGCATCTTTGCGGTGGGAAGCACCCAGGTAAGATCCTTGCAGTTGGTGATGGTGATGGTTTCGGGACCCTTATAGGGGTTCATATTGATACCACCGTTAATGTTGGTGCTTGAAATATCAACACCGGTGTAGGCATACATATTGGAGGTAAAGAGGTAGAGCTTGTTTTCGCCCTTAACGTTCTTTTCCCATCTCTTGCCGTCAGCACCGATACCGAACTCTATCTTCTGCATCTTAACGTTATCGATAGTGATATTTCTGCCAAGAACGGTATCGTAGCCAAAATAGTGGTTGTTCCAGATAGCACTGATAAGTGCAACCTCGGGCTCCTCTTCACGGAAATCAGCGTACTTGATAGTTACGTTCTTAACGTTGATATCTCCGTCGTAGTGTGAACCATAGTCGGTTCTGAGCCAGATAGCATGGGTCTTGACGTCTCTTTTCGTTACGTAGAAGGTGGTGTCCTCAACGGTAACCTGACCAACGCCGATGATACTGAGATAAACGAGCTGGCTGTTTCTTATATTTACGTTATACGAGCCACAGTGTGCGTCAAACGTATTGAACTCTACCCTATCAAAGGTCATATTCTTCGAGAAGTTGGTTCCCATCATACCGTAGGTATAAACCTCGCCCTCATCACCGAAGAAGTTGGACATATCGCAGTTATACCAGCCGATATTGTTCATCATCTCTGCCCTTACCTCATAGCTGCGGTAATTGGTGTTGAATACGCGGTATCTTTGGAAGGTGACGTTTTCAAATCTTACGTTATCAGCGTAGGAGCTGTTTGTAAAGCCGTTATAGGAGCAGCCGTAGTTAACGTCATATTCTCCCGTTATCTCGTGAATGATATTCTTGAAAACTACGTTGGATTTTGAGATATAAAATGCGCCATTACGGTAGCCCTCGGGAGTGCTTGTGAGCTGAGCGAAGAAGCGAGTTTCAACGATAGCGCGGTTATCAACTCCGGCCTCCTCGTCATACTCACCGCCGTTTATGGTGATAGAATCGGTGTTGAGCCTTACTACCTCAATATTTGTGATCTTGGTGAAATCCCAGTTCATGGGAGTGGAGGGATCGATATTACCGTTCTCGTCAACGATAACGAACTCTTTAAGATCCTGGCCCGCATCGGCAAGAGTGCCGTATCTGATGTACACCTTTCTCGTGGTGTCATAGAATACGACCATCGCGCGGTAGCCGGGAGCCCAGCCGATGTTTTCGGCACCCTTACTGATAGTCTTAACGGGAAGATTTTCCGCTGCCTCGGAGTAGCTTACCTGAGCGTAATCGTTACAGATCTTGAAGGTCCCGCTCCACCAAGCGCTGTCATCTCTCAAAAGAGAGCTGTCATCGAGGATGATCTTACAGCCGTTCCAGTTGGTATCGGTCTGTATCTTTATGTAATCGCTGCCCTTTTCCTTGCTTACGATAAGGTACTGTGCGTCAGCTCTGCCGTTTACGGTGTGGCCGTACATATTAGCATAGGTGTGGCAGGCCTTCATAGCATCAAAATCGTTGTTTTTGCCGTTACCCTTTGCGCCGAAGTCCTCGTAATAGATATTTCTTGCATCAAACTTATTGTAGGTGTAATCCTTGCTGAAGGTGATCTCGGTCGTTCCGGATTTAAGGATCGTTTCGTTAAAGAACTTGGTAAGTCCCTCAGAGAGCTTATTCATAAATTCGGTTTCAACAACGAGGTTTGCATTCTCGTCTACGTAAACGCGGAAGCCCTCGGGAGTCGTACCCTCGCCGCCGTTTTCGATCTCACGAATTATAAGCGCCTTCTGAGTAGCGGAGGCAGTTCCCTTAGGAAGCCAGATACCAACCTTGTTGTAAAGGTTATTCTGAATATTCTGCACCTCGCCCCTGATAGAAGTAGGATATTCAAAGACATAGTCTTTGAGATCGTATCCTGCAACCGTTGCGCTTGTGAGAGTGAAGGTCTGAGGCGCCTCTATAAGCTTATCCTCGGTTACAACGACCTCATTAAGCTCCTTGGTTTTGGAAGTGATACCGAACACGGTTTCCTTAAGGTGGTCAAGCGCTTTTCCAACAGCGTTATCCGAGCCGTAAAGCACGAGCACCTTTGTGCCAACAACCTTTACTGCATAGCCCTCAGGGCCAAGATAGTGGTAATCTATTGCATATTCTGTGCCGCGGTATGAGGGAGTACCGATGATGATCTCGATCTCAGTCGCATTCTCGTCGGTCTCATAGTCGGATTTAGCATCCTCGCCCATAACCTTGTTGATAGCCTTGATCGTTGAGTTTGCAAGAGTTCTTGCCGCGGTGGATATATCCTTCGAGAAGACGAACTGGAAGGTGGGATCACCGCCGTCAACAAGCTTCAAGCCGTTCTCTGTACCGGCACCGCCTTCGTTTCCTGTTCCTTCATTGCCTGCGCCACCGTTATCGGTAGTGCCTGATCCACCGCCGCAGCCCACAAGCGCGAGCATGAGCGAAAGAACCAAAGCGAGCACAGCAACTATGGCACTGTATTTTTTAAACATGGTGTTTTTCTCCGTTTCATTTATATTAGCACAACTATTTTAACATATGTCGAGTGCTAAAATCAATACATTTTTATTATTTTGAGCTCTGCTCGGTATTTTGCGGATGAAAAACAGCAGAAAAATGCAAAACACGGGGTAGCCAATGCCACCCCGTGTAACTTTTTTAGCTTTTTGTTTTTTTATACCTTATCGAACCTTAACACCGTCCACAACGATAGAAGTGTTATTGAACGTGGGTGATGAAGGCATTACGATGTTTACAGGATTATCCCTGTACTTATTGTTGTTCACAACAACCGTCTTGATCGGAACTACAGGGTTGAGGTTTGCCTGGCCGTTTACCACTGCGGCAGACATATCCGCCTTGGATCCGCCAACGTCAAAAATATCGGAGTAGATAAGACGGATGGGCTCTTTGTTCCTTGTTTTCTCATCAAGCGCTTCCCATCTGTTGCCGTTGTTGTCAAATCCGTGGGTATATTCAACTATAGAAACGTCGTTAAGAATGATGTTCTGCGGGAAGTGTACGGTGTAACCGAAGTAGTGGTTGTACCAAGCCGCGCGAACTATGGTGAAGAGCCTGTTGGACTGTTCGCTCTTGAACCTGAACTCAAGGCCGTTTATGATGAGGTCGCCGTCCCAGGTAGAGCCGTAGTCATCACGGAGGTTCATTGCCGCGCAAAGACCGCCGCCGTAGACTACAGTGTTCTCAATAACGGCATCGCCCGCACCGATAAAGTTAAGGTGCTCAACAATTGAGTTCTTTACGGTTGCATTATAAACACCGCAGTGCGCGTCGAATGAAGATACGTGCATACCGTCAAAGGTGAGGTTCTTACAGAAGTTTGTTCCCATAAGACCGTGGAAGATAACGCTACCGTCCTCCTCATAGAAGTTGGACTGAACAGAATTGCTGTAAGTAACCTTATTAGCCTCGTTTGCGGTGATCTCATAAGATCCCATACCGATGCCCGCATCGTCCTCTTTCTTATACTGGGGAGGGCATTCGAATACAAAGCCCGTAATCGTTACGTTGTTGCAGGATCTGACGATGGTAAAGCCTGCGTAAGGCGCTGCCGCCTCGGGTACGTCAATAAGATCGTGAATAACGTTCTCAAGAACTACGTTGGAGCGCTCGATAACTATATTTCTTGCATAGTAGGTGTAGAAGCTTCTACCCGTGTTAAATATCTGACCGATATATGCGCGATTGTCGATGCCGGCTTCCACGTCGTACTCACCGCCGGAAATGGTTATGGGAGTATCGTCCACGTAGTTAACAACGATCTTTGTGATCGTTTCGAATTCCCACTGCACAGGGGTGGAGGGATCGATGTTTCCGTCCTTATCAACGAGAATAATCTCGTGCTGATCCTTACCGCTATCGGAATTAGGGCCGTATCTTATAAAGTGCTTTACGTTCTTGTTATAAAGGATAAGAAGTACACTCTCGCCGGGTGCATAACCGATATGAGTTGCGCCCTTTTCAAGCGAGGTGATGGGAAGTGATGAACCGGAGAGGGTTACAGCAGCTCTTTCGGGCTGAACAATAAAGATCGACGCGTTGAATCCGGGGTCTTCCTTCTGCACGGCGCCGTTGTTCTGGCTTGCGGTGAGAGGCTGGAGTATCTCATGGTCATCAATGGTGAATTTGCAACCGTTCCAGTTGACGTCAGTCTGGATGATAGCAGAAGTACCTGCATCGTTCTTACCTATGTAATAGGTAGAACCTGTTTTACCGTTAACGGTGTGGCCGTACTTGTTTGCATACGCGTGGCAATCCTTGATAGCCTCGAAGTCATCAGTCTTACCGTTGCCCTTTGCACCGAAGTCCTCGTAATAGATATTTCTTGCATCGTATCCGGAATAGTTATAATCCTTATCGAACGCAACCTTGGTTGCACCGCTCTTAAGCAGGGTCTCAGCAAGGAATCTGTTAAGTCCGTCGGTTATCTTGTTAACGAACTCGGTCTCGATAACAAGGTTCTCATTCTCATCAACGTAAACGCGGAAGCCCTCGGGAGTCGTACCCACCCCGCCGTTCTCTATCTCGCGAATGATAACCGCCTTCTGAGTAGCGGAAGCAGTTCCCTTAGGAAGCCAAAGACCGATCTTGGTGTAAAGGTTGTTCTGTATTACCTGCGCCTCGCTCCTTACTGAGGTGGGGTAATCAAAAACGTAGCCGTGAAGATCGTTGCCGCAAACTGTTGCAGATGCAAGAGTGAAGGTTTGCTTGCTCTCCACAAGCTTATCCTCGGTTACGATAACCTCGGTGAGCTTCTTGGTTTTGGACGTGATACCGAAAACGGTTTCCTTAAGATGATCAAGAGCCTTGCCTGCGGAGTTATCCGATCCGTAAAGCACGATCACCTTCTTACCAACTACCTTTACAGCATATCCCTCAGGGCCGAGGTAGTGATAATCAACAGCACACGCATCTCCGCGGTAGGAGGGAGTGCCGATGATGATCTCGATCTCCTCTTCGTTATCGTCGGTTTCGTAACCGCTTGCAGCATCCTCACCCATCACCTTGTTGATCGACTTGATGGTGGAGTTTGCAAGAGTTTTTGCCGCGGTGGATATATCCTTTGCAAAAACGAAACTGAAGGTAGGCACGCCGCCTTCAACGAGCTTCAATCCGGCGGCTTCCGTGCCGCCCCCGTTGCCGCCCTCATTTCCTGTTCCTTCATTGCCGGTGCCGCCGTTATCGGCAGAACCCGATCCGCCGCAGCCCACAAGTGCAAGCGCAAGCGAAAGAACCAGTGCAATTACAAGAACTAATGCTTTATATTTTTTTGACATGGTTTTTCTCCGTTTCTCATATTTTAGCAAGGATATTTTACCACACATAGCGTGCTAAATCAAGAGGAAGTTCTGTTTTTTGCTTTTTTGCGTTTTTTCTCTTGGCATTTTGTGCCAATCCTACTTTAATTGTTATTGTACTTTTTTAACAAAAATCACCTTTATGTCTGTTTTCATATTGACAGTTTTCACGAAAGATTGTATAATTTTACCGTACGCATTATTTAATAATAAAACAAAAATATATAAGGATAATCCCCGAAAGGAAAACAACATGAAAAAGCAAACCAAACTTTTTGCCATCCTGCTAACTCTGGCGCTCGTGATCGGTGCGCTTGCGGTAACTGCTCTTGCTACCTCAAGCTTTGGCCACGATTATGCGCAGGATGCAGAAGACACCGTTGACGGTGAAGTTATCAGAACGCATATCAATTTTGATAGCCTTGAAACCGTTAACTACGGTGCGGCAAACGTAATTGAAGCCGACCCCACGTTCAAATCCGATAACAATATGACGTCCGCTCTTTATTACAAGGGCAGAAACGGTAATTGTTCGATCGTGGAGGCTACTCAGGGTGCAGCAAACAAATATCTGCACGTGGATCTTGATATGGAATATCATACCACGTACCCCGGATATCTTAGCCTTTATCTTGATAGAGGCGTCTCCAAGCCCGAGCATCTTGAAGGAAAAACCCTTGACGATATCAAATATCACGTTGTTGACTTTGACTTCTATGCCCCCAACGGATACGCATCCGAAAAGGGTTACTTTGGTGCGCTCCTTCAGCTTCGCGTTCTTAATCAGAACGGAGAAATAAAGGATATAACCACCGCAGGCTACAGGCAGTCCACCGTAGGTGTGAATATCAGATCCGCCGGTGTTTACAACAACTACCCTCTCGGCTGGACCACCCCCACAGCCATCAGCAACACCGAATGGACTCATATTACCTTTATCCTTGAAACGACCGTTAACGATGCCGGCACACCCGACGACACCGCCGATGACTATATCGACCTCAAAACCTATAACGTTATCAACGGAAAGATCGTTTCTACGTACCTTTTTGCCGACGGAAAGAACGGCAGCACCGATATCAAGGTAACCCCCACAGGCTCTAAGGCCGGCAACTGCTATAACAGTGATATGACCCAGCTCTTTATCAACGAGATAAGATTTGAGTTCGGTTACTCCAAGGACAATGCCGACATCAACGTTGATAACATCGCAGTTCGCAGCTACTCAAACGAGTATGACGACACCCAGCTTGCAGCTATACTTGCACAGGGTAATGGCGCATATCTTACCGGCTGGGACAGAAACGCATACGATCCCGCGCTTTTGCCCGTAGCTAACGTTCCCGGCGCTACCATCGGCGACAATGCATACGCAAACCTCGCGGCAGCACTCGCCGCGGCACAGGACGGCGACACCATTACCCTCGGCGCAAACTCCACTCTTTCCCTTTCGGTTGACAAATCTGTTACTATAAATCACAACGGCTTTACTCTTTCGGGCGTTACCGCGGCAGAAGGATACCTCAAATCCGGCGTTGCGGCAAGCGGAACTACCGCTTTCAAGCCAATAAGCGAAGCCTACTACAAATACACCAATTCCTCCGGAACTGTTGTTTATTCGGACAATCCGAAATTTGCTACCGCCGTTACAAATACGGGCGCAGACCAGACTCTTTACGTGCTTAAGGACGTTAAGATCGACGGTGTTATCAACAACTCACTGTCGAACGGAAGCTACTCCCCGTCGGATTACAACCTTCTTACGTTCAGCAACAACATCACCGTTGAGCTTGGTGGCCATACGCTTTCGATTGCACAGTACAGTAAAAACCACCTTAGCATAAGCACAAGCAAGACGGTCAAATTCCAGAACGGTACTATAAAAGCATACATAGACCCTGCACTCGTGGAGCAGGCTGTAGAGAAATACAAGGACAGCGAGTCACCCCTTAAGCTTGACACTGCCCTGAATGGACACGCGGTATTCTCCCCGGGCTCCAACTCTAAACTCTGGCTTGAAAACGTTGATACATACACTGCCGGACTTTTCAACTCCTGGTCCGGCGCGAACTACACCGTTGACATTGACGGCGGCGAGCACCACTCTATAGGTAAGGGCGACCACTGGAACGGATTCTTTATGACGCGCGCTGCCCTCACCTTTACGGCAGACAACGCATCCTTCTACTTCGGTAGCCAGTCGCTTATCATTGACTCTGCATACGCAACCAACGCAAGCAACAATCCTACGCACAGCTATACCTTTACCGGATGTAAAATAGTTGCGGATAAGACAAGCAGATCTATGTTCAACCGCGCAACAAACTTTACAAAGATCACATTCAATGACTGTGATATTGCGGCATCATTTAGCGGTGCAACACTTAACAGCTCGGACCAGGGCGCAGGCTATACCGCAATGACAGCAGGTAATGTTACCATTGGCAACGGCACCCGTATTGCAAGCGGAGCTACCATTACCTCGACCTACACGGGCCCTGCTGCAGGTTATGCCACCGTTGGTATATACAAGACCGGCACGATCACGATGAATTACGTTTCCGGCACAGTGGTGGGCGGAGAATTCACCATCGCGCAGTCAGGCAAAGAATTCACCTTTACCAAACAGGTCGTTTCTGAAAACGATGCGCAGAATAACTACGACTTCCTTATCATCAAGGACAGCTCACAGACCGCGTTTATGGGTACTTTGAAGGAGTCTGTTTCTTACGCAAGCGCAAGCTCGACTATCAGGTTCAATCACGACGTTGATCTTGAACTCAGCACTCACTGGTACGTAAGCAAGAGCATCACCTTTGACCTTGGAACCCATACCCTTACCATTAACCAGACAACGCTTAGCGACTGCAGCGTTACGGCAAACGCCAACGGTATGACCTTTAAGATCTGCAACGGTACCGTTAAGAACTGCTACAACCACACGGAGGATGCAAACTTCCCTGCATTCTTTTTCAGCAACCAAGCAACCTTCATTTTTGAGAACGTTACAAGCTATACCTCCGGCCTTGTTTACAACTACGGTCAGACCGGCGTTAACGTTCAGTTTATCGGCGGCGAGCATCATCTCGTGCGCAAGGCAACGAGCACCGTGGGTGGATTTGTTGACTCACGAGGAAACGTTACCGTAACCGCAACCAACACCAACTTCTATGCGATAGACGGCACCACCCCCTTCCATATCGGAAGCTATAAGACAGCGGCTGCATCGAGAAGCAACACCGCAACCTTCACCGGCTGTTTCTTCTATATGCCCAGCGTATCAAGCCGTCTTATCAGGATGAACAATCACACCACTGCAACCTTTAACGACTGTATCATCCACGCATCTCTCAATCCCACCAGAACCGACCTTGACGTAAGCCAGGACGGCTCCAACATAAAGGAACCTCTCGCAGGCTCTATAATCCTTGGCGAAGGCACAAAGATCGCAAAGGGTGCAACGCTTTCTTCAGCCGTAGCTATTGCGGACGGTTACTCCAAGTTCTACGTTCCCGAAGCTGAGACTGTAAGCTTCAACGTTTACAACGCAGGCGAGCTTACGGCCGAAACCTTCGAATTCAACGTTTCGTTTGAAGTTGGGGCACCTCTAAACGCAAGATACACCGCAACCATCGGCGGCTCGAACATCTACGTTCCCGCAAGAGTTGACTTTATCGACCTTATAAAGAATATCGTTGATACAAACGGTGAGGTTATCCTGCACGAAAACGTTGACTCAACGATAGACACAACGTTTGGCAGCAACAACGAGAGCCACTACTACGTTATTTCCAAGAACGTTACCGTTGACCTTAACGGCAATACGCTTAATATGATCGAAGCGCACGAAAACTCCTGCTCGCTCCACATTGACGGCACGGTTAAGTTTATGAACGGTACTCTTACAGTAGATAGCCCGACAGCAACTAACGGCGGTAACTATCCCCTCTTCTATCTCTCAAAAGCATCGTCCAATCTCACGCTTGAAAACATGATCTGTTACTCCGGCGCGCTTATCTACAACCCCCTGTGTGATGGCCCCACCGTTAATATCATCGGCGGTGAATATCACATTATAAAAGTTAGCGCCCACGCTATCGGCGGCCTTGTTGAAACAAGACACAATATCAACTTCACCGCAACAGGCGCTAAGTTCTACGTTGAAAAGATGGGCCTTATCGGTTCTCTTTCCTACAACGCAGGTACAGATGAATCAGCCATCGGATCGAGCTTTACCTTCAATGAGTGCGATATCTATACCGCGACTGCAGACCTCAATCTCTTTGTTTCCATAAACGGCTTCACAACCGTTACGTTCAACAACTGTAACGTTCGCGGCAATCTTGCATTTAAGATGCACGATTTCGATAAGACCTCCGGCAACAAGTTTGGCAAGCAGGCAACCGCAAAGAGCATTGTTCTTGGCGCGGGCACAACCATTGCAACACCTGCCGGTGCACTGTTCACAGCTGAGGACGGATACGCGGCATTCAGCACAAACGAAACCTACGTATTTGAATGCACAGGCTTTACCTCCGACGCATACGAACTTACTGCGATAGTAAGAGATGAGAGCGACGCTTTGTTCACGATCAGCAAGGACGGCATTATCGTCTGCCTTGACGACAGCTATACTCTTCCTGACGCAATAACCGGCGCAGATGCAGGCTCTGTTCTCTACGTTCACAACGATCTTCGCATCATAACCGACATAAGTGCAAGCTCAAGCTATGCTAATATCACAAAGGCTCTTACACTTGATTTTTGCGGTAACACCGTTTACCTCTCGCAGTCTATAAACAACGGCTATTGCAACATCGGTATCAAGACCTCATCCCCCGTTGTTATTGAGAACGGCACGTTTGTTTATTCGATCAACCAGACCTATATTGACGAGCACACATCCAACTATCTTACCGAAGATATGTCATACGCGATGTTCAGGGTGTTCAACAATAACGCAACGGTAACCTTCAACAACGTTAATGCTTACGGCGGCGCATTCATCTTCTCCTACAACAGCACCGGAACTACCGTTAACATCAACGGCGGTGAATTCCATATCGGTAAGTCTGTTGACCTTTACGGCGGCGGTATCGCCGAGATGCGCGCTAATGCAACCATAAACGTTAACGGCGCGACAATATGCCTTTACAGCGCCGCTCCCCTTATGACGCTCACGTCGAGATATGAAGCGGGCGCACGCAAGAGCACAGCAACTTTTACCGACTGTACCATTCTTGCATCGAGCGCAAGCCACAACATTCTCACCACCCTCAACAACTACACGAGCGTGGCGTTCAACAACTGTACAATATTCGGCTCTATCAATCCCGCAAAGCACCAGAATGACACCGACAACGGCAACGATCAGTATCCTATTTCCGGCCCCGTAGCCGGATCGATCGTGCTTGGCAACGGCACTTACCTCTCGGCAGAGGCTACGTTCATGGCAGACGTGGTGGTAGCGGAAAACGGCAGAGCAATAGTTGAGACAGATAAGACCTACTCCTTCATTCTCTCGGTAAGCTCGGGCTCAATATTCGACGTTGAGAACCCCAACTTCACCATTACCGGTACTAAAAAGACCTACACCTTCGGTCTTGTTGTGGGCGAGCCTCCCGCAAGGAACTTTACAGTTACCTGGTATCAGGAGGACGGACACACCGTTATCCTTATCCAGACCTTCGTTGAGGGCACCGTTGGTCTTGTTGCTCCCTCTTACGTTCCCGGCGACAACAACGGCTGGTACAAGACCGGCTTTGACGGCTGGACCACCTCAAACGGCTCATCGATCAAGGTTGACCTTGCCAACTTCGTGGTAAACGACAACACCAACTTCTTCCCTGCAACCAAGGCAGACACCACTCCTACTCCCTATCTTTCGGGCGCAGAGTACAACCTTACCTTGACGGGTAATATCACGATCAACTTCTACCTTCCCGAGACTCCCGTAGGCGTTAACGTTATCGGAGTTTATGACGAGAACGGTAATCTTATTGATTACAAGGGTGTTATCACTTCCGACGGCGTATATCACAGAATGTACGTTGTTAATACCGTTGGCGCAACCGCGCTTTCAACCAGCAATAAGCTTCGCGTAGTATTTACCGTTGATTATAACGGCGATACCATCGAGCTTACCCAGAACGTAACTATTTCTCCCATCAGATATGCGAAGGCTATCCTTGCCGACAGCGAAAAGGCTACCCCCTCACAGACTGCCGCAACACATACCCTTATCGCAGATATGGTGAGATACTCCAGCACTCTTGCAACTACTGTAGGCGCTGAGAAGGATACTGCTCTTGAAGAGCTTCTTACCAAGTACAGCCACCTTTGCTCAGAGCTTCCCGCTAACTATGCTTTTGCAGAATACACAACCACAGTAACCGATCTTAAGGGCTACATTGAAACTATCAGCTTTGAGGTTTCCAAGTACCAGCCCAGATGGGTATTCACCTTCGAGGACACGATGAAGGTCGTTGACGTTAAGGTAACTCTTGACGGCTACTACGAGCTCCCCGACGAGAACGGATACAACTTCGGCTCGCTTACCTACGAGCTTGACGAAGAAGCAAGCATCTACTCCGGCGATTACCTTACCACCGCTTATATGCAGGCTATCCCGATGTACAACGTTGACAGAGTTATCACTATCACCGTTACTACAGAGGACGGCACGACCGTGAGCGGAACGTACTCACTCAACACATACTTCGCACACGTTAATGCAACCGGCGAAACGCTTGAAAACGTTCGCGAGTTCCTTAAGTCCTTCCGTGCATTCGGTATTACCTCGGCAGGATACAGATATGCGGGCGGCATTAAGCAGGCAGGCGCGGCGAAAGAAGACTTCTTCACCTGTGATCACAAGGCAACAGGAAGCTGGACAGCGGCAAACGGAAGATACTGCTCCGACTGTCAGACCTACGTATTCGCATATGCGGATTACATCGCGAACCTCAGCTCCACCTACGGCGGCAAGCTTTACACCTCTCGCGATGAGGCACTTGCAGGCAAGGTGAACTCCTACTCCGCTATCGACTACTGCCACGCAATGGCAAACAACAAGTATGCTAAGACACCTAACGTTGGATGCTACGCAGGTAACTTCGTTTACTATCTTGGCGAGGCGCTTGATTACTCAGGCACGGCCAGCGAGATCACCGTTTGGACGAACACCTCCTGGGCGGGCGCGTACTTCATTATAGACGATAGCCCCTTCAACGAGAATGACGCAACCTTCAAGAAGAACGTATTCTGCGTTCGTGCACAGAATACCAAGGCACCCGACGGCACTACCTACGCCAACAGCGGTACTAACATCACCGAACAGATAGCAACCGCCCTTGGAACTCAGGCCGGCGAGCGCATACTTACTCCCTCTTCAACCAATATCGGTTGGTCAAGCGGAATGCCCATGCTCATCATGATCAGGGACTACTCCCAGTCAAGATATCACCGCGAGGGTGTTAACGCATCCAAGGCGGCAACCCAGGAAGTTATCCTTATCGACGAGCTTGGTAACATCAACCCCACAACTCCTATCGAGTGGGACTACATCTACAACCCCAACTTCAATTCTACCTCGGTCGCCGGTGGCACAACTGTTTACCAGAACAGCTTCTCTGCTACCGCATACCCGATCACAATGGCACCCGTTAAGCTCTCCGGTCTTGATAAGAACGGCAACATCAGCTGCCACTTTGAGACCATAGCAAACGACAATGCCCTTGCAACCAAGTACGATGCATGCGGACGTAACATCACGATAAGAGCGGCTAACGTTACCGTTGAGGGACTTGAACATACTATGACCGAGGATGACGACACCAATACTCCTCGCCAGGCATATAACGGCTTCATCAACGTTAACATTTCGCACAACACCGTGATCAAGGATCTGCTCGTTGACCAGCACGTTTCAAGCTCCTACACCGATCCCGAAACAGGCAAGAAGGTTGGCATGGGCTCATACGAGTTCCACGGCGCTGACTCCACCTACACCTCTTGGATCAACTGTGTTTCCAAGACCTTCTTCGATGCAGACGGTTCTACAACCTACCGCGGTCTTTTCGGAACCAACCGCATGAGAAACAACTATCTCAAGGATTGTATCCTTAACTCCTACGATGCTCACTCCGGCGCATACAACACCACGATCGAGGACTCCACGTTCGAGCACTTCAACTTCATTGGCCAGGGTGATATCATCATCAAGAACGTTGCGATCTACGTTGACGGCGGTTACGGCGGTGTTATTCTCCGTTCCGACTACGGTTCACGTTGGGAGGGTAACGTTTACATTGACGGCCTTGACCTTCGCCACAGCGACGAATACTCCAAGCACTACGTTGACCTTATCAAAGCAGAGTATATCAACTGGGATTTCGGATATACCGACCAGACTGCAACCTCCGGTAACTTCCTGCCCTTCAACGTATATGCAAAGAACGTTACCGTTCACGAGTACACACGTACAGAACAGCAGTTCACCATCGTATCTCCCGGCCAGATAGCAGAGGATCTCAGAGAAAGCGACGTTTCTCTCGGTATCTACTCTACCTACGATAACACTCTTCGTACAAGGAGCTATGATGCTTCAAACGACGCAAACAAGCAGACACCCACTGCGGCGATCTACCTTGAGGGCGGCGGAATCAACAGCCTTGCAGACATCTGCACACCCAACAATGCATACTTCAAGAATATGAAGATCTATATTAACGGCGCCCAGCAGAACTGGTATGCATGCGCAGGCTCACATACCGACGAGAATAACGACAAGTACTGCGATAGCTGCAAGGCAAGGATCAACTGTACCGCAGATCACTCGGGTAACGACAACGGAAAATGCTCCACCTGTACCGCTACTATCAAGGATACAAGCGGTTGCGTAACCGGTGATACTCTCGTTACTCTTGCAGACGGTACTACCGCAAGAATCGACTCGCTCAAGGACGGCGATATGATCCTGGCATGGAACTTCTTTACCGGTAAGGTTGAGGCAGTTCCTGCAGCAAAGGTCGTTAACCACGGATTTGAAAACAACTCCGTTATCGAGCTTACGTTTGATGACGGCAGCGTGGTTAAGGTTGTTAATATGCACCAGTTCTTCAGCATTGAGGAAAACGACTTCGTTACCATAAACCAGGCAAGCGTTGGATCTTACGTTGGCAAAGAGTTTGCCGGCGTGGATCAGGACGGCAACGTTACGGCAAAGAAGCTTGTTTCCTACGAGATCTACAAGGAATGCAACGAGGCTTACGCTATCGTTTCCGCATATCACTACAACGCGATCGTTGGCGGTATGCTCACGATGGACTTCAAGCCCCAGGACGTAGCGCTCTTCAGATACTTCGAGATCGCAGAAGATATGAAGTACGATGAAGAGAAGATGGCAGAGGATATTGCAACCTACGGCCTCTTCACCTACGAGGAATTCAGCGACTACGTTAGCTATGAGGAATTCGTTGCCTTCGGCATTCAGTACATGAAGGTTTCTGTTGGCAAGGGTTACTCAAGCAAAGAACACATGATCCTGCTTATCGAAAGATACGGCTTAGGTAAATAAAAACGAAAGCGCGCAGAGCGATCTGCGCGCTTTTATTTTGTAAAAAAGAGGGCTCCGCCCTTATCATATTTGCAACTTTTCCTCACCGCCGCCCCCCCCCCCCCTCCCCTCGCTCCCCCCCCGAGCGTTCAGCCTCAAGTGCCAAAACG
>JAZLCY010000043.1:0-3576 GCA_045614485.1 Eubacteriales bacterium | reverse complement strand
GACGAGATCGGCATCACCGCAAACAAGAACGCAATTCCAAACGACCCACAGAAGCCCTTTGTTACAAGCGGTATGCGTCTTGGCGGCGCGGCAGTTACGTCCCGCGGATTCAACGAGGATGATATGCGCGAGGTTGCAAGGATAATCTCAATAACGCTTAAGGACTTTGAGAACAATCAGAACGAGGCAAGAGCAAGAGTTAAGGCCCTTACCGACAAGTATCCTCTTTACGAATAATTTGACACGGATACAGGCAAAACCTCATTTTTTCTCGATTTTACAATAAAAGGACATAGATATGATCAACGATAAGAAGATAGTTTTCTCAGGCGTTCAGCCCTCGGGAAACCTCACGATAGGTAACTATCTCGGAGCAATCAAGAACTTTACAAAATTCTCCGAGGACTACAAAACCTTTTACTGCGTAGTTGACCTGCACGCGATCACCGTAAGACAGGTTCCGGCAGAGCTTCGCAGAAGAACCTACGAAACCCTTGCTCTCTATATGGCATGCGGACTCGATGAAACAAAGAACACGCTTTTCGTTCAGTCGCACGTTCCCCAGCACGCAGAGCTTGGCTGGATCCTTGACTGCTACACCATGTACGGCGAGCTCTCAAGAATGACTCAGTTCAAGGACAAGAGCGCAAAGAACGCGCAGAACATCAACGCAGGCCTCTTTACCTACCCTGCACTTATGGCGGCGGATATTTTGCTTTACGGAACAGACGTTGTTCCCGTTGGTATCGACCAGAAGCAGCACCTTGAGCTTGCGCGCGACGTTGCAATGCGCTTCAACCAGATCTATTCCGACACCTTCACCGTTCCCGAGGGATACATCAACACCGACACAATGAAGATCATGTCCCTTGCCGAGCCCACCTCGAAGATGTCTAAGTCTGACGAGAACCAGAACGCAGTTGTTTACATCCTTGACTCCAAGGACGATATTATAAGAAAGTTCAAAAGAGCAGTTACCGACTCCGACACTATCGTAAGATACGGCGAGGATAAGCCCGGCATCTCCAACCTTATGACGATCTACCGCGCCTTCACCGGCAAGAGCTACGAAGAGATCGAGCGCGAGTTTGACGGCCGCGGCTACGGCGACTTCAAGCTTGCAGTAGGCGAAGCCTGCGCCGACGGTCTTGCACCCGTTCGCGAGCGATTCGCCGAGCTCATCGCCGACAAGGCACACCTCGAGGCCGTTATGAAATCGGGTGCAGAGGAAGCCTCCTACTACGCACGCAAGATGATGTCCAAGGTAAGAAGAAAGATCGGTTTTGTTAACTGATTTTCCCGTAGTAACACCCCGTGTAACGTTATTTTCACCCATTTACAATATATAAGAAACAAAAAAAGCGGAGAATTTTCTCCGCTTTTTCCTTTTTTGTTTTCACTTAGAAAAAATTTTCTTAAAGAAGCTCTGCTTCTTGCCGGTGTTTCCTTCGCCGAGGGTTTCGGCGAACTTCTCCATAAGCTTTTTCTGCTCGGATGAGAGGTTGCGAGGTGTTTCAACAGCAACGGTGAGGATGTAATCACCCTTTTTCTTGGTGTGCACGTCTGCAATTCCCTTGCCCTTAAGCGTAAAGCTTGTGCCGGTTTGAGTTCCCTCGGGAATGCGATACTTTTCTGTTCCGCCGCCGAGCGTGGGAATGTCGATCTCCGCACCGAGTGCCGCCTCTGCAAACGAGATAGGCTCTTCGCAATAAACGTTGTTGCCGCGCCTTTCAAAGAACTTGTGCGGCTTTACTGTTACCACAACGATAAGATCGCCTGCAGGACCGCCGTTTCTGCCGGCAGAACCCTGGCCGCGCTGAATGATCCTTTGATTAGAGTCGATACCCTCGGGAATGGTAACTGTCTGCTTCTTTGATACCTTGATGTACTTTTTGCCGTTACAGTTCTTGCAAGGATTCTTTATTATCTTACCCTGACCGCGACAAGCAGAACAGGTGCGCTGTGTTTGCATATAACCAAGGATCGTTTGCTGCTGAACGGTAACACTACCTGTGCCGCGGCAGGCAGAACAGGTTTCAATGCCGCTGTTATCCTCTGCTCCTGTGCCGTGGCAATCAGGACACTCAACTATCCTTGAATAGTTAATATCCTTCTTGCAGCCAAAAACAGCCTCTTCAAACGTGAGGGTGATATTTACGGTAACGTCCTCGCCGGGTATGGGTGCATTCTTTCTCGAACGCGAAGAACCACCGCCTCCGCCAAAGAAGGATGAGAATATATCGCCAAAATCAAAATCAGACGAAAATCCGCCGAATCCTGCGCCGCCGCCATATCCGCCTGCAGAGGGATCGAATGCCGCGTGGCCGTACTGATCGTATTTCTGGCGCTTATCATCGTCAGACAACACGTCATAAGCCTCATTCACCTCTTTAAACCTGATCTCAGCCTCTTTATCGCCGGGATTAAGGTCGGGGTGATACTTCTTGGCAAGCGAACGGTAAGCCTTCTTTATTTCGTCAGCCGAAGCGCCTTTTGCAACGCCTAAGACCTCATAATAATCTCTTTTATCTGCCATAGATTTTCCTTAATAATGTAAATAATTGTTTTCAAATTATACCGTATATACTGTTTTAGAGGGTAGCGCGATTGCTCGTGCTACCCTCTATTTTTCACTCTGAAATAGGGGGATTTTTCCCCTTTTCCAAAGCTTTCGTGTGCCCCGTGTTAAAAATTAGGTCTTATCCTCGAAATCTGCGTCGTAGATATTGCCATCACCGGGATTCTGATCTGCGCCCTGTGCGGCCTCTGCCTCAGCCTGCGCCTTGTACATCTTCTCAGCGATAGGATAGAATGCCTTTTCAACAGCCTCGGTGTCCGCCTTGATAGCCTCAGTATCAGTGCCCTTCAAGGTTTCCTTAAGCTTCTCGATAGCCGCATTTACAGGAGCCTTGTCAGCTTCCTCAACCTTAAGCTCGGTCATGCTCTTCTCGATCTGGAAGATAGTGTTCTCGGCTCTGTTTCTTACCTCAACGGCTTCCTTCTGCTTCTTGTCCTCCTCGGCAAACTTCTCTGCCTCGTGAACTGCCTTTTCAATGTCTTCCTTAGACATATTAGTGCTGGAAGTGATAGTGATATGCTGCTCCTTGCCGGTGCCCTTATCCTTAGCGGTTACGTTAACGATACCGTTTGCGTCGATATCAAAGGTAACCTCGATCTGAGGAATTCCGCGGGGTGCTGCAGGAATACCGTCAAGAATGAATCTACCAAGAGTGGTGTTACCTGCCGCCATCTCGCGCTCACCCTGAAGCACGTGGATCTCAACAGAGGTCTGGCCGTCTGCCGCGGTGGAGTAAACCTGGCTCTTCTTTACGGGAATGGTGGTGTTTCTGTCAATGATCTTGTTGAATACACCGCCAAGAGTTCCAATACCGAGTGAAAGGGGAGTGACGTCAAGAAGGAGAACGACCTTAACGCCGCCGCCAAGAACACCGCCCTGGATAGCCGCGCCCATTGCTACGCACTCATCGGGGTTAATGCCCTTGAAGGGATCCTTGCCCATAAACTTCTTAACCGCTTCCTGAACTGCGGGAATTCTGGTAGAACCACCAACAAGCA
>JAZLCY010000042.1:0-16498 GCA_045614485.1 Eubacteriales bacterium | reverse complement strand
ACAGATAAAGACGGCGCAGACTACACAAGAGCAGCCCTTGGGAGAGGAATTAACCCCTGCTATAGCGGATTTCAGGTACAAGGCACCGCTACTTCCCCGGCTGGTATGGCTCCATCCGACGCACCAAATCTTTTTAGCTCGACTTTTTTGTCAAGCTAATATATTATATCAAATAAAAAATAAAAAAGCAATAGATTTTAAATATTTTTTAAAAAAGGAAATTCGACAGGTTTTTACCTTATAACAAAACCGCCGTTTACATCAAGGACAGCACCCGTGATAAATTCCGCCTCATCTCCTGCGAGGAAAAGAGCTGCCTTGGCAACGTCCTTGGGCTCGCCAATACGCATAAGGGGCGTTTCATCAACAAGCTCAGCCATTACATCCTTATCGATCTTGCCGTTCATCTCAGTATTGATTATACCGGGAGCTATGCAGTTTACAGTTATTCCGGAAGGACCAAGCTCCTTTGCCAGCGCCTTTGACATTCCTATAAGAGCAGCCTTGCTCGCGGAGTAATGAACCTCGCACGAAGAACCAACTTCGCCCCAGATAGACGATATGTTGATTATCCTGCCGCACTTGTTTTTTATCATACCGGAAAGAACCGCTTTAGTATATAAAAACGCAGCATCAACATTGATGGCAAACGTCCTGCGCCACTGTTCGAGAGTTATATCATTAATCATCGAAAAAGACGAAACTGCCGCATTATTTATCAGTATATCCACATTTCCAATGCTTTTCTCAACTTTTTCGACAGCATTTAATATTTCACTTTCAAACTCAGAATCAGCACAGATCGCCAATGCTCCGGTAGAGCTTGAAAGCTCGCTTGCAGCACCGTGAGACTGCTTATAAGTGAAGGCAACTTTGTACCCTTTTTCGCAAAAAGCTTTTACCATAGCGCGACCGATTCCACGCGATCCGCCGGTAATTAATACTGTTTTCATACTGTATTCCTTTGGTAGTCAGATATATACCTATTATATCCGAACAACACTAAAAAGTCAATAAAGGACTTGACTTAATTTTAAATAAAGTATATCATAAAATCAAGGAGCAAGTATTATGATTTTGGTTATAGACAAACACAAGCGTGCCGCAAGAAATCTTTCCGACGCACTCTCTTATATGGGCTTCATATCGGTAGGTTTAACTCCGTCTGAGGCGCTCTCTGAAATATCCACAATATACAGAGCGGTTATTATCACATCCGTTGAAGCACTCCCCGATGCTGAGGATTACGTAAAACGGTTGCGCTCATATGCAAGCATCGTTCCGATCTTTGCAATATTCGATTCACCCGAAAACAATAAATATTCTCATCTGTTTTCTGCATCCTTCAAAAGAGGCACCTATGCATCAAGGCTTGCGGAAAGCATAATCTTACACTGCGATGATATGGATCTTTCACTGCCCGGCCACTATGCGCTCGCAGGCCTTGATCTGTCAGTAGACCTGAGAACACCCATGTATTTCTTCACTCCCCTGCCTTTTACCAAGACGGAGCTGATGATACTGCGATACTTATTCAGAATATATCCCGCAACAGCAAGATCTGAGCAGATACTGAAATATGCCTATCGACCCGCTAAAAGGCCAGATCCGGCAAACATCAGAACGCATATATCAATAATCAACAAGAAATTCAAGGCTATAACAGGAAGAAACCTCGTTTACCAGGTTTTTGGCAAGGGATATTCTATCCTGACGCCCGAGGTTATGGAAAAGCTCAACAGCGAAGAAACCGCAACAATTTAAAGTCAACTTGACAAGCACTCCCGGCATATCTTATACAAATGCCGGGAGGTTTTTTATATGATAGATTTATCTAAGCTGTTTTTCCGTTTTATTTCACTCGTTCTTGGGCTACAAACGAACGAAAGCTTTCCACCACCCCTGTCTACCACGGAGGAAAGAGAGCTTTTTGAAAAGGCAAAAAAGGGAGATACGGCAGCACGCGCAAAGATCATTGAGCATAACCTAAGACTTGTTTCGCACATCATAAGAAAATACTATTCATCATTCGGAGCACAGGATGAGCTGCTGTCGATCGGAAGCCTTGGACTTATAAAGGCAGTTGACTCGTTTAAGTTTGAAAACGGAACAAAATTTGCAACGTATGGAGCAAAATGCATTCAAAATGAAATACTTATGTATTTCAGATCAAAAAAGAAGAACTCAAACGAGGTATCTATAAACGAGACGATCGACATTGACAAAGACGGAAACCCACTTACCTATCTTGATATTATGAGCACGGAGGATACACTTGCTGAGGATATCGAAATGATGGGATATATCCGTAAGGTGCGCAAACTTGTTGAGGCAACGCTAAAAGGTCGGGAACGCGAAATAATAGTGCTTCGCTACGGCCTTATGGGATATGAACCGAAAACGCAAAGAGAGGTTGCAAAACATCTCGGTATCTCAAGATCGTACGTATCAAGGATCGAAAAGAAAGCCCTATCCACCCTGAGAGGTGCTTTTGGAAAGAACGCACCGGTATTCAAATAAGTTATGGGTAAAATTTCCACCTATATTTTTTTCCAGATGAAATAAAATACTAACGGAGCGATCCAAAAAAATGAACCGAGGTTTATAGAATATGATGATAATCAATAAAATAGCCTTGATTATTTCCATAATAGGCTGTTTAAACTGGGGCTTGGTCGGTTTATTTTCCTTCGACCTTGTAGCCTTTATTGCAGGAGGCCCCGAAAGTGTTATCGCAAGAATCATCTACGTTGCGGTTGCGGCGGCAGGATTGTGGTGCATTTCAATGCTTTTCCACCCCAATGATGAAATTGCGGAAAGCCCAGTTTAAATTAAAAAGCGGCGTGTAAACGCCGTTTTTTTATGTCAAAGCCTGCCGAAAATACATAGAATAATACAAAAGGCAAAATAACCGTTGCCTGTTTATTTATTTCAGTTTTGGTAAAAATATAAGTAATGATAACGAAAAGGAGAAGAAAAGTTTTTTTCGGATAAAGGAAATGAACATAAAACGCGGAGATATTTATTATGCCGACTTAAGTCCCGTTGTAGGAAGCGAGCAAGGAGGACTGCGCCCCGTTCTGATCGTGCAGAATGACGTTGGTAACAAATACAGCCCCACGGTTATTGCTGCGGCCATAACATCAAAAATGGGAAAGGCAAGACTGCCTACCCACATAGATATTCCGGGAAACGACGTTGGACTTTCAAAAGACAGCGTTGTACTGCTTGAGCAGGTTCGCACCATTGACAAAAAGCGGCTTAAAGAAAAAATGGGACATCTTGACGACGGAACAATGTGTTCTGTTAACAATGCGATACAGGTCAGCCTTGGGCTCGGTGGAACCGGCGCAGAATAATGGAATATTAATTGCATCACCAACATAAATATTGAAACAGAGATCAAAAAGAAAGGTTAAATATAAACTAAAGGTGATGTATATGAACAGATACTACCCCGAGGGAATGCTTATAAAAAGACTTGAAAATCAAGAGTACATCAGCACGCAGAAGGGGCTTGAGAAGGCTTTGGAAAGACAGGTTATTCTTGAAGCTCCCGTTGTGCTGTGCGATCACAACTTCAATCTGCACGTTTCTCTCGGAGAGAGAATGCGCGGTATCATACCAAGGTGCGAGGTTGAATACGGAAAAGGCGAAGTAAAGGATATCGCCATCCTGACGCGCGTTGGAAAATGCGTTTGTTTCATAGTCCAGGGCTTCAAAAAAGAGCCGTCCGGCGAGATAGTTGCAATACTTTCAAGACGAATGGCGCAGAAGGAATGCATAGAAAATTATATAAGCACACTCACCCCGGGCGACGTTATACAAAGCAAGATAACCCATATTGAAAACTTCGGCGCATTTGTTGACGTAGGATGCGGAATAATATCCCTTCTTTCGATAGACTCTATCTCTGTATCACGCATAACACATCCGGCGGAAAGGCTCTCTGTTGGCGAAAACATTTACTGCGTCATAAAAAGCATAGACGATACGGGTCGCATATACGTTTCCCAGCGCGAGTTATTTGGCACGTGGATGCAGAATGCAAGCCTGTTTTGTGAAGCTGAAACAGTGAGAGGAATCGTCAGAAGCATAGAAAACTACGGAATTTTCGTTGAACTGAAGCCGAATCTTGCCGGACTTGCCGAATATAAAGATGGCGTGCACGTAGGACAGTCTTGTGCTGTGTACATAAAAAGCATAATTCCCGACAAGATGAAGGTCAAGCTGATAATTATCGACTCACACGACGCACAAGGACCTAAGGAAGCACCTGAATACTTCATTACCCCCGATTTAACTGCACATATCGACAGGTGGATATACTCACCGGCCGAGTGCAAAAGAACAATAGAAACTATTTTCTGACAAAAAGGCCCACATTTGTGTGCCTTTTTGTCATTTTAACAATATGATTGACTATTTTCTGATACTGTGATATTATATCGGTATAACGATCAAAGGACTTACTGGTATGGTAAAGCTTAATAACGACTGGGACAAACTTTTAAAAGATGAGTTTTCAAAGGACTACTATCTTAATTTAAGAGAATTTCTGAAGCAAGAATATTCTCATTATAAGATATTTCCGAATATGAACGACATATACAATGCTTTGAAATACACCTCGCGCGAGGGCACAAGAGTAGTAATTCTCGGACAAGACCCCTATCACGGAGAGGGCCAGGCGCACGGACTATGCTTTTCCGTAAAGGCAGGCGTTACACCGCCCCCGTCACTAAAAAACATATTCAAGGAGCTGCACGCTGAGTACGGTATGGCAGAGCCGAAAACGGGCGAGCTTACCGGATGGGCAAAGCAAGGCGTACTGCTTCTCAACACTGTGCTGACCGTTCGCGAAGCAACACCGCAAAGCCACAAAGCTAAGGGCTGGGAAATACTGACCGACAGAATAATTTCCCTGCTTAACGAGAAGGAAACACCTATGGTGTTCATGCTTTGGGGCGGAAATGCGAGAGCGAAGAAATCGCTTATAACCAACAAAAATCATCTTGTGCTTGAGTGCGCGCATCCAAGCCCCCTCTCTGCATACAACGGATTTTTCGGCTGCAACCATTTTAAACTTGCAAACGAGTTTCTTAAGAACAACGGCCTTTCAACAATAGACTGGGCAAAAACAACGGAATAAAAAAGCGCTCTGCACGGTGTTGCAGAGCGCTTTTCACTTAATAAAGTCCAAACGTTTTAATAAAGAAATACACTCCCACGACCGTGCCGAGAATTACTCTGTAAGCACCGAACACCGAGAAACTGTTCTTCTTAACAAAATTCATAAGGAATTTGATCGCAACAAGCGAAACGAGGTATGCTACCGCCATACCGAGAACAAGGAGCACGGCATATTTTATTCCTTCACCCTCCGGAATAAAATCAACAGGCGAATCCTGGGATTTACCCATAACGGCAAGGTAATATTTGAGCGCAAACTTAAAAACCTTCAAAATCGATGCGCCGAGCATAACGGGAATTGCCATAAAGAAGGAAAACTCTGCACTCGCAGTGCGTGAAACGCCAAGCACCATACCGCCAAGAATGGTTGATCCCGAGCGAGAAGTACCGGGGATCAGAGAAAGGATCTGAAACCCGCCTATTGCCAAGGCATCCATATACGTCATATCCTCAACAGAATTTACTCTGTATGAGCGCTTGCTGTTGATCTTCTCAATACCGATAAACAATAAACCGTAAACGATCAGTGTGATCGCTACCGTTACGTAGTTATAAAGGTATTTATCAAGAATATCGTCGAATATAAATCCGATGATCGCCGCCGGAATAACTCCAACGACTGTTTTGCCGATAAGATTCCAGGTTTGGCGCTTTTCCACAGCCCCCTTATGCCTTGAAAAAGGATTGAGCCTTTTCCAGAACACAACGGCAACCGCCGCAATAGCACCGAGCTGTATAACTACAAGATATAACTCTTTAAAGTCGGCTGTAACGTTAAGCGAAATGAACTCATCAAGCAGGATCATATGCCCTGTTGAGCTCACGGGAAGCCACTCGGTAATTCCCTCTACAATTCCCAAAAGAATTGTTTTAAGCATTTCAAAAATAAACATTATATCTCCCTGCCAATTCAGGATGCGCGGATAATATCTCCGGCCTTAACCTCGAACGGCACCTTCATATAAAAATTCATATACGGATGAGACGTTGCCTCAATGGGCTCGCGCTTTTCATCAAGAAGTCCCGATACGGTAAGCGCAACACCGCATTTACCGGGTGTAAGAAGCTCTATAGAATCACCTTCGCACATCTTATTTCTTTGCGACATAAGAGCTTCGCCTGTTTCTGCATTATAATCAAGAACAACTGCAAGATATGCCTTATCCTTGATATATCCGGTTGTTTCGGCAGTGTTGGCATCAAGATGAGAATCGGTGTAATAATATCCTGTGTGATAATCTCTGTGGCTTACGGATTCAAGCTCGCGATACCATCTCTCGTCATATTCATAGTTACCTGAGAAATAGCTGTCAAATGCCATACGATAGGTGTTGGTTACAACCGCCGTATAGTATGCCGACTTCATTCTGCCCTCGATCTTAAACGAATCGATACCGGCCTCAATAAGCTCGGGAACGTGCTCTATCATACAGGTATCACGGCTGGACATAATGAATGTTTCACCGTTCACTTCCTCAACGGGCATCTTGAATCCGGGGCGCTTCTCTTCCTCGATTTCATAGCCCGAGATCCTGTAGTTCCACCTGCAAGGCTGAGCACAGGCACCGCGGTTTGCATCTCTTCCGATCATATGGTTGGAAAGAAGGCACCTACCGCTGTAAGAAACACACATTGAACCGTGAACGAAGCACTCGATCTCAAGATCCTCGGGAAGCGATGCCTTGATAGCCTTTATTTCATCGATAGTCAATTCTCTTGACAGAACAACTCTTTTTGCACCGAGGTCATACCATGCCTTACAAGTTGCCGCACTTACGGTGTTCGCCTGCGTTGAAATATGCAATTCCTTCTCGGGAAGCATACGTTTTGCGAGCATAAGAACTCCGATATCAGCAATTATAAGTGCATCTATATTTATATTCTTAAGCGCTGTAAAATATTCTTCAAGCGCGGGATACTGATTTTCCCTGGGCATTACGTTTACCGTAAGGTAAACCTTAACTCCTCTTTCGTGAGCATATTCTACAGCTTCCTTAAGCTCATCAAGTGTAAAATTATCTGCAGCCGCTCTCATTCCGAAAACAGTGCCTGCAAGATATACGGCATCAGCGCCGTAAAGTATAGCCGCCTTCATTTTTTCAAAATTGCCGGCAGGTGAAAGTATTTCAGGTCTTTTCATCATATATTCCTACATCAAAAATTAATTACTGCGAGGTTTACAAATAAGATCTATCTCCCAGGCGGGAGTGCATCTCAATCTTCTTAAATACATGTCATATTTATTGCCCCAGCGGTCGTTAATAAGGTTTACAAGGGCAAAGATATCACGGCTTCGGTGATAGAGGGATACAAGCAGGGTTGGCGTATGTTTATCAATAGCACAGGATGAGCCGATAAGTGCCTCGCACTCAGCCCCCTCAACGTCATACTTGATATAGTCGACACCGCAAGCATTTTCTGTTGCAATATCAACCGTGATAAGCTCGACCTCATTTTGCTTATGATCATACGAAGCCGTTGCATTAACGGAAGAGTTACGGTTTCCGCTCGAGTTAAACACACCGCCTGCGCACTCGCACCATGCAGCCGCGTTATAAAGCTTTACGTCAACGTCTATACCGGAAGCAAATCTTTCAAGCTTCTTATAGTTTTTAGGGTCGGGCTCTATCGCAACAGCGCTTTCAAGAGTCGGAAAATACTTTACCGCCTCGGCAAGAGTATCTCCGTTGTATGCACCAACGTCAACGTAGTTTTTTATATCAGCGCCTATCAGAGAATAAAGTTCGTCTTTGGTTGAATAAGCACCCCTCAGGTATTTCATTTTTCCCGTAAGCTTGTAGCATACAATAGCGGCAAATGCATTTTTAGAATCCTCGTCCGCAAGCGATCGATATGCCTTGATTATCTCAGGATAATTTGCGTTGTAGAATTCCCTGTCAAAATATTCTTCCTCACCTGCGACCGGCATATCCGGTACAAGCATATCATATTCATCATCTATGCCTTCGAGCATACAGAGAACGTCATCTCTGTTTGATGCAAATGACAGAAGAATAACAAAATCCGGATATTCCGCCTTTATCTCGGAAAATGACTTTACTCTTTTTCCGTGAAAGCAATGCCCTCTGACAAATCCGTCCGAGGCAAAGAAATCAGCAATTTCAATATTATATTCGCCAAGTTTTTTGATAAGCTTATCTGCCCCGTTGCCCATTCCGTACACGACGATCGGGCGCTTTTCCGAAGCAAGCATATCCCACATATCGCATTTTACAGGATACTCGGGCAATGACGTTTTTACATACGGCATATTTTTTCTCCGTTCATTGTTGAAAAATCCGTAATTCTGTGCTAAAATGCTTATATACAGAAAAACGGAGGCTTAAAAAATGAATTGTATATTCTGTTCTATAATCAACGGAGATATTCCGTCAAACAAGGTTTATGAGGATGAGGTTTGCCTTGCATTCCATGACATAAATCCCCAAGCGCCCGTGCACTTCCTCGTTGTTCCCAAAGAGCACGTTTCATCCGCAGATGAAATAAACAGTGAGAACGCAAAGCTTGTGGCGCACATATTCACTGTTATCCCCGAAATTGCAAAGAAGCTTAACCTTACAAACGGATACCGCATTATCACCAACGTTGGCGAGGACGGATGCCAGTCTGTTAAACACATCCACTTCCACGTTGTAGGCGGAACAAAGCTTACTGAGAATATGGCATAAATATTTTAGCACACACGAAAAATAAAGTCAACAAATAAAATAAAGGAGCCGCAAAAATGCGACTCCTTTATTTTCGTAAGGAAAATTAGATCTTTTCCTTAACCTTTGCTGCCTTACCAACTCTATCACGAAGATAGTAGAGCTTTGCACGGCGAACCTTCGCCTCACGGAAGACAACAATCTTGTCTACGTTAGGAGAATGAAGGGGGAAGGTCTTCTCAACGCCTACGCCGTAAGAAACACGTCTTACAGTGAAGGTCTCGGAAATGCCGCCACCGCGCTTAGCGATTACGGTTCCTTCAAACATCTGAATTCTCTGCTTCTCACCTTCTGTGATGCGGATGTAAACCTTTACACCGTCACCAATACCGAACTTGGGAACGTCGGTCTTAAGCTGCTCATTTACAAAAGCCTGGATCTTTTCCATTTTGGGCTCCTCCTTAAATCTACGAACATTCATGCAGAGCTTCGCAGAGGACTGTTCTGAATATACACCAAACATACGGCATGCGTATGCACAGATGTAATTATAATAGCATAACAACCAAAAAAAATCAATAGGTTTTGTAAATTTTTTCAAAAAATCTTTTTCACCGACAGTCGAGTATAAAAATATATATTTTTTATTTTAAATATTGTTTTTTGCTCGCGTATATGGTAAAATATATGGTAAAAGATAATTTTTACACGAAGGGAGAAGAAAATGGCTGATGAAATAATGAACGCACCCGAAAACATGGGCGCTGATATTTCCGACACCGTTCCCGAAAGGCCGAAGCGTAAGCGAACGACTAAAAAGACAGAATCCGCCGCTGAAAACGGCGAAAATATAAATCCCACTTCCCCCGAGCAAGAAGGCGAGGCGACAGACGAAGCCAAGCCCCCTGTTAAAAGAAAGCCGAGAAAGAAGCCGGAGGATACCGAGAATAAGGACTCCACAGAGTCTCAACCGGACAAACCTAAGACTACAAGAAAGCGCAAGCCGAAGGTTGAAGTGCCCCCTGCCGAATCAGAGGCAAAGACTGACGGGGTGGCTGAGACTGTTTTGATTGAAAACAGCGACAAGCAGATCAACACAGTTGAAGAAATTACCGCAGTCGACCTGATAAGCGAGATTTTAAACGGAGAAGAGGCAGAGAGCACAGACACCAAGGAAGTTATCCTTGAAGTGCCCACGGTCGAGGTGCCTACAGAAAAGGCAGAAGACGTGCCCGAAACCGAGGTAGAAGTAACCGAAGAAAAAGAGCCTGAAACTACCGAAGAAGAAAAAGAGCCGGAAGCAGAGACTAAGAAGCTCCCTCCCCTTATGAACGTTGAGCACTTTTTCGATTATCACTCGGCAACCGAGGAAGAAACCGAGCAGAATATTGAGGATACTGCCGAGGCGGGCGAAGAAACCGAAGTTGCCGAGGTCGGCGCGACCGACATCGCAACAGACGAAAATACAGACGACGCCACGGTGATTCAGGAATATGAAAACTACACCATTCTTGACGAAATTGAGGAAGAACCGCACCAGAAGGAAGTTCGCACCAAGGCAAGAAAGTCGCGCGATGACGTGGTTTATAACGAAAAGAAGCCGAGAGCAGTTGACAAAAAGTTTGATATGCTCGAGCTCTTCATCTTCACTCTTGTTGTGATCATGGTCTTAACGACGTTCGTGTTCAAGCACTCAGTGGTTGAAGGCGGATCGATGGAAAACACCCTTCAAAACGGAGATCACCTTATAATATCCGACCTGTTTTACAAGCCGAAGCAGTATGACCTGATAGTTTTCCAGGACGTTAACCTTAAATGCAGAGACAAGGTGTACACCGATCCTATTGTAAAGCGAGTTATCGCTACCGGAGGACAGCACGTTGTAGTTGAAGATATGTGGACAGTTAAAGTTAACGGAGTGCTTGTTCCGACCGAGTATGCTACGGTTGACGGACCGCTCCTTACAGAGCCGGAAGAAAAGTACCTTGATATGATAGTCCCCGAGGGCGAAGTGTACGTTTTGGGTGACCACAGAAATGCCTCGGACGACTCAAGATACTTCGGCACGGTCAAGGAAGAAGCAATTCTCGGAAAGGTTATTATCAGGATATATCCCTTTCAACAGTTCGGTATTGTAAAGCCGAAATCAAAAGACGAATAAATTTTAAGGAAACAAAAATGGCACAAAATCCGATACAGTGGTTTCCGGGCCATATGGCCAAAACCAAAAGAGTTATACAGGAATGCTTGCCCCAGGTTGATATTATTATCGAGCTTCTGGATGCGAGAATTCCCTACAGCTCAAGAAACCCGGAAATTGAAAAAATAACCGAGGGAAAGCCAAGGCTTACCCTTTTGACAAAATCCACCCTTGCCAACCCTGAAATAAGCAAAAAATGGCTTGCGCACCTTCGCACCGAGGGAACGCGCGCCGTTATGATCGACTCTGTCAGCGGTGCGGGAATCAACGAGATGACCGAGGCCGTAAAGGACGTGCTTAAGGACAAGATTGCAAGATACAAGGAAAAAGGAATGGAAGGCAGGCGCCTTAAGGCGATGATCGTTGGCATTCCCAACGTTGGCAAATCCTCACTTATAAACCGCCTTGCCGGAGCAAAAAAGGCAAAGGTTGAGGACAGGCCCGGCGTTACCCTTGCAAAACAGTGGATCCCCACCTCAATAGGCCTTGATCTACTCGATATGCCGGGTGTTCTCTGGCCCAAGTTTGAGGACGAGAGAGTTGGCCAGAACCTTGCTATCACAGGTGCTATACGCGACCAGATAATAGATATTGAAGAGATCGCAATGATACTTTGCCAGCGCCTTTCCGTTGTAGCGCCCGAAGAATTTGCAGCAAGATATAAGCTTACCGAAGATGAGGTGTCGACCCTTGACGGATACGATCTTTTCAACCTTGTAGGCAAAAGACGAGGCTTCCTGATAAGCGGTGGAGAGGTAAACTCCGAAAGAACCTCAACAATGCTGCTTGACGAATTCAGAGGCGGAAAAATAGGACGTATTTCCCTGGAGGTTCCCAATGCCTGATTTAAGCTTTGAAAACGAAGTTAAAGCACTTGGATACACTATGATCTGCGGATGCGACGAGGCAGGCAGAGGCCCTCTTTGCGGCCCTGTTGTAGCAGCAGCGGTTATCCTTGATCCCGATGATGAGATCGAAGGTCTAAACGATTCAAAAAAGCTCACAGAGAAGAAGCGCGAGAAACTCTTTGATATAATCAAAGAAAAGGCGCTTGCATATGCTATCGCCGAGGCAACACCCGAGGAAATTGACCAGATCAATATACTTAATGCATCTATGCTTGCAATGAGAAGAGCTGTTGATGCACTGCCCATCAAGGCAGACTTTGCGCTGATAGACGGAAACTGCTCACGCGGGTTCACGATCCCCACCAAAACGGTGGTTAAAGGCGATGCACTCTCCTCCTCTATCGCGGCGGCATCTATACTTGCCAAGGTAACGAGAGACAGGCAGTGCATTGAGCACGATGCTCTTTATCCGGAATACGGAATTGCAAAGCATAAGGGCTATCCGACAAAGGATCATATGGATGCCGTAAGGCTTCACGGCCCCTCACCTATACATAGGAAAACGTTTTTGAAATTCCTTGATAAGTGATATGAAGATATTAGACGTTAAAACCGAAGAAAGAGTTATTGGAGATATAGGCGAAGATTTTGCGGCAAAGTTCCTGAAAAAGAACAGATACAAAATTCTTGAAAGGAATTACGTACAGTCGGATACGGAAATAGATATAATTGCGGAAAACCGCGAATATATCGTTTTTGTTGAGGTAAAAACGCGAACGCTTGGAAAAGAAAACCCCTGCGAGCCAAGACCTGCATCAAGTGTTACCCCCGACAAGCAGAAAAAGATAATAAACTGCGCCAAGTATTACCTCGCCAACTACCCCAAAAACAAAAAAGTGCGCTTCGACATTATCGAAGTGCTCTTGGAAGAACAGATTAAACCCTGGGTGAAAAGAAAACTAAATACTCTCAATCACCTTGAAGCGGCATTCAATTACAACACAGCATACAGCCGAAAAAATATGTAAACTGCCTTTCAGAAAATCAAATCGTTTCCAAGAAACCGAACGTAATTTTATAAAAGGCAGAGAGAAACTACCGCTTATGCGGTAACTTTGGCTCACAGACTATCCGTGAACCACCGAATCAATACTCACGCGGCTTGAAGGTTGCACATACGGTGGACGAGGAGGTTTTTGCATTGTGAGGACCAACGGATATCTTGCCTGCACAGCAGTCGCTTACTCCGTTGTGATAGATGCAATTCTGCACGTCACAGTCAATTCCCTTTATGGGACTTTTCTTGCAGCCTTCCTTGCATTCGGCTTCATACTTCTTTTCCATCTTTTTTCTCTTTTCCGCAGACTCTTGCCTGCATATACATTTTGCTCGCTTTGAGAAAGTTTATACACAAAACAGGAGAAACAAATTATGGCAATATATACGATTGCCGATTTGCACCTCTCAACACTTGATACTACAAACAAGTCTATGGAGGTGTTCGGCAGACGTTGGACTGATTACACCTCGCGCCTTGAAAACAACTGGCGCAGACTTGTTGAAGAGGACGATACTGTTATTATACCCGGCGATATTTCCTGGGCGCTTTCGCTTGACGAGGCGCTTAGCGACCTTAAATTCGTGGATTCCCTGCCCGGAAAGAAGATCCTTGGCAAAGGAAATCACGACTTCTGGTGGTGCACGATGAAAAAACACGCCGAGTTTTTTGAAAAAAACAGCATCAAAACGATATCATTTCTTTTCAACAATGCGCACGAATGCGAAAACTACATCATTGCCGGCACGCGCGGCTGGTATCATGATGAAAATGCAACCGGAGTTCCCGATAACACCGACTTTATAAAGCTGACGAACAGAGAGCAAATGCGCCTTCGCGCAAGCCTTACCGCCGCAAAGAAGATGAGCGATGAAACAGGAAAGCCTATAATAGTATTTATGCATTTCCCTCCCTTCTGGAACGGCAAGGCCTCAGAAAATATCATCGCTGAACTTAAGGCATTTGATGTAAAGAAGGTTTACTTCGGTCATATCCACGGCACGTACTCGATCCCGAGAACCTTTGAATATGAAGGAATATCCATGAATCTTATCAGTGCGGATTTCCTCGAATTCACCCCGAATATCGTATCTTATCCCTAACAACACTGAGAAAAGATACAACTTTTGCCTCATTAGCCCCTTATTTTTGGCTGATATTGGCAACTTGATCCAGTTTATACCAAAAACATCTTGACAAAAAAATTAAAGTGTTGTACAATATAGCGGTTGATAATAAAAAAATAATATATATCTTTCCGGAGGAAAAACAATGAGTCTTATCAAACACGAGCTTACCGAGAAGTCCGGCTTTACTATGGAATTTTCCGTAAGCAAGGAAGCTTATGCAAAAGCAGAAAACGAAGCATATAAGAAACAGGTTAAATCTATAAACGTTCCCGGCTTCAGAAAGGGCAAGGCTCCCAAGAGCATCATCGAGAAGATGTACGGCAAGGGCATCTGGTTTGAGGATGCTATCAATGCTTGCATTCCCGAAGCATTTGAGGAAGCTGTTAAGGAGGCAGGCCTCAACGTAGTTGGCATGCCTAAGTTCGACCTTGTTAGCAACGATGACGATATCGTTCTCAAGGCTGAGGGCTTTGTTAAACCTGAAGTTACCATCGAGGGCTACCGTGGCATCGAGATTGCAAAGAACGTTAAGGAAGTTACCGAGGACGAAGTTAATGCAGAGCTTGACAGAGTTCGCGAGAGAAACGCAAGAACCATCGAGATCACCGATAGAGCAGCTGCTATGGGCGATATCGCAAACATCAACTATGAGGGTTCTGTTGACGGTGTTCCCTTTGAGGGCGGCAAGGCAGACGGCCACGACCTCAAGCTTGGCTCCGGTGCATTCATTCCCGGCTTTGAAGACCAGGTCGTTGGCAAGAGCGTTGGCGAAGAGTTCGACGTAAACGTTACCTTCCCTGAAGAGTATCACGCAAAGGAGCTCGCAGGCAAGGCAGCTATTTTCAAGACTAAGATCAATTCTATCAAGTTTGAGGAGCTTCCTGAGGCAGACGACGAGTTTGCAAAGGATGTTTCCGAATTCGATACTCTTGATGAATATAAGGCAGACATCAAGGCTAAAATGGTAAAGAGAAACGAGGAGATGGCTGAAAGAGAGATGGAGAATGCTCTCGCTGAGGCTCTTATGGAAAAGCTCGTTGCTGAAATTCCCGAGCCTATGTTTGAGGCTGAAACCGAGAACTTTGTTCGTGACTACGATACAAGACTCAGACAGAACGGCCTTGACCTTAACACCTACTTCAAGTACACCGGCCTTACCCTTGAAACTCTCAGAGAGCAGATGAGACCTCAGGCAGAGAGACAGGTTAAGGTAAGACTTGCACTTGAGAAGATTGCAGCAGTTGAGGCTATTGCAATTTCTGAGGAAGAGGTTTCCGCTGAGTACGAGAGACTTGCTACTGCATACAACGTTCCCGTTGACGAAGTAAAGCGCTTCATCGCATCTGATGACATCAAGGCTGACCTTCTTGTTGCACGCGCAATGGAAATCGTTAAGGAAAACGCAACAATCAAGGCATAATCAAATATGTATGAATCAGCCGACGGTCTTGGACTTATCAACTATGACTGTCGGCTGTTTTAAAACTCTTACCGAAAGGATGAATTATTATGGCACTTGTTCCAATGGTCGTTGAGCAGACATCTCGCGGAGAGCGCTCATACGACATTTATTCAAGACTTTTAAATGACAGAATCATATTTCTTGCAGACGAGGTAAACGACGTTACCGCTTCTCTTGTAGTAGCACAGATGCTTTATCTTGAGGCACAGGACCCCGACAAAGATATTTACCTTTATATCAATAGCCCCGGAGGTTCTATCACTGCAGGCATGGCAATATACGACACTATGAATTACATCAAGTGTGACGTTTGTACGATCTGTATCGGTATGGCGGCATCTATGGGCGCATTCCTTCTCTCAAGCGGTCAACCCGGCAAGAGAATGGCGCTTCCCAATGCCGAGATCATGATCCACCAGCCCCTTGGCGGAATGCAGGGCCAGGCAACCGATATTAAGATCCACGCTGACAGAATTATCCGCATCAAAGAAAAGCTTAACAAGCTTCTTTCCGAGCAGACAAAGAAGCCCCTCGAGGTTATCGAGAAGGACACCGAGCGCGACAACTTTATGAGTGCAGAAGAAGCTTGTGCTTACGGTCTTGTTGATAAGGTTATAACCAAAAAGGACATTTAATCAATGGCAGACTCCAATAACAACAAATCAGGATCACGTTCGTGCGCATTCTGTGGCAGGAGCGAAGAACAGGTAAACCTGCTCATTCCTTCAAGAGATGGAAAGAGCTATATCTGTGATAGCTGCATCAACGTTTGCGCTGAATTTATCGACGAACAGTTCGCCGCAGCAGAGCCCGAGGGTGAGGAGCTCAGCTTTGAAACCCTCCCCCGCCCCAAAGAAATCAAGGCTATGCTTGACGAATACGTTATCGGTCAGGACGGCGCAAAGCTTGCCCTTTCCGTAGCGGTATATAATCACTACAA
>JAZLCY010000041.1:0-8382 GCA_045614485.1 Eubacteriales bacterium | reverse complement strand
GGTTGCATCCTTGAGATCAAGGCCGAGCTCGTCGGTGATGACCTGTGCGCCGGTGAGAGTCGCGATGTCGCGGAGCATCTCCTTACGTCTGTCGCCAAAGCCGGGAGCCTTTACTGCCGCAACGGTGAAGGTGCCGCGAAGCTTGTTAAGCACGAGTGTGGTGAGAGCCTCGCCCTCAACGTCCTCAGCAATTATAAGGAGCTTTTTGCCCGACTGAACGATACCCTCAAGAAGAGGAAGAAGATCCTGAATAGAGGATATCTTCTTATCTGTAATAAGAACGAGGGCATCATCGAGAATTGCCTCCATCTTATCAGTGTCTGTTACCATATAGGGAGAGAGGTATCCGCGGTCAAACTGCATACCCTCAACAACCTCGCTGTAGGTTTCCGCGCTCTTGGATTCCTCAACGGTGATAACACCGTCGGAGGTAACCTTCTCCATAGCATCTGCAATAAGCTCGCCTATTGCATCATCGCCGGCGGAGATAGCGCCTACTCTTGAAATATCGGCAGAGCCGCTAACACTCTTTGCCTGCTTTTTAAGCTCGGATACCGCAACCTCGGTAGCCTTTGCCATACCCTTGCGAAGCACCATGGGGTTTGCACCCTCGCTAACCTTCTGCATACCCTCGTGAATAAGGGTCTGTGCAATAAGAGTTGCGGTAGTAGTACCGTCGCCTGCGGCATCATTTGTTTTAGATGCAACCTCGCGCACAAGCTGAGCACCCATATTCTCTGCAGGGTTCTCAAGCTCGATCTCCTTTGCGATAGTTACACCGTCGTTGGTAATAAGGGGAGAGCCGAACTTCTTATCGAGAACGACGTTTCTACCCTTAGGACCAAGCGTTATCTTAACTGTATCTGCCAGGTGGTCTACGCCTGCAAGAAGCGCCGCTCTTGCATCCTGGCCATAAAGAATTTCCTTTGCCATTATCAAAATCTCCTTATATTACTCTACGATCGCAAGCACGTCGCTCTCAGCTATAACAGTGTACTCCACACCGTCAAGCTTAACCTCAGTGCCAACGTATTTTGCGGCGATAACCTTATCGCCAACAGAGAGAGTCATCTCTATTCTCTTGCCGTCGGAAAGCTTACCTGTTCCAACTGCAACAACCTCGAAAACCTCGGGTTTTTCCTTTGCGGAATCGGGAAGAAGAATACCTGTTTTGGTTTTCTCCTCAGCCGCTACCCTTTTAAGTACAACCTTATCAAATAAGGGCTTCAACATCATAAAAATTTCCTCCATATTATTCTTTAGCACTCAAAACGCGCGAGTGCTAATTCATACGGTACTATTCTATACTAATACCACCGTAAAATCAATAGATTTCCTTATTTTTCACAATTTGTTAACAAATGTCAAGTGAGTTCACGGCGGATAAGAGCGAGTATCTTTTTCTCCTCCCTTGACACCTTTACCTGTGATAGCCCCAGATAAGCGGCAACCTCCACCTGCGACATATCGCGGAAGAAACGGAGAATGACCAATTTCCTTTGCTCCTCAGTGAGTTTCTCAAGCGCACAGCGCAGGCAAAGATACTCAAAATCACGCACCTCCGCCCCCTCATCACACACAACGTCAGAGAGGGTATGGATATCATCATCCTTGCCAACGCTTTCGTCAAGCGAGCGCACAGGGGTTGAGGCGAAGAATGCGCCGGCGGCATCCTCGGCACTGACACCGCAGGCGGCGGCAATCGAGGCAATATCGGTTGGCTCTGCCATAGCGAGCCTGCGCTCCCTTTCCTTTACAAGAATGGCGGCAAGGCGCTTTTGCTCACGCGATACCTTTATGATTCCGTCATCTCGCAAAAATCTGCGGATCTCGCCGAATATAAGCGGAGTTGCATAGGTGGAGAAGGCGCATCCCTTACTGAAATCGAAGGTGTTTATTGCTTTTACGAGTCCGATATTCCCTGCTTCCACAAGCTCATCAAACTCAACACCCCTGTTTTTAAACCTTGTTGCGATACTGCAAACCAAGGGATAGTTTAACTCTGCAAGCTCGCCGCCGGCATCCGCTGACCCCTGCCGATACTGCTCGAGTAGGTATAGGTTCTTATCGTATGCCGAGCTTCTTTCTTTAACTTCCATAGCCTCCATATCGGTCAGGGGGTTAGTTTTTTCCTCATAAGAACGCGAGTGCCCCGCCCTACACGGCTTTTAACCGCCAAAGAATCGGTGAAGCTCTCCATAACGAGAAATCCCATGCCGCACCGCTCGCCCGATTCTGAGGTGGTATATGAAGGGGTTCTTGCCAAGGCAACGTCCTCAATACCGCAACCGTTATCCGATATTTCAATGCTTATCTCACGGTTATCGTACAGGCGCACGGATATGTATATGTAGTTCATGCCGGCACTTTCACGGTATGCATGCACTATGCAATTTGTTACCGCCTCCGAAACCGCACACCTGATATCCGCAATCTCGTCGACCGTTGGATTCAGCTGGGCGATAAATGAGGAGATAACCGAACGGCAGGCGCTCTCATTCTCGCTTATCGCATAGATCCTGAATTTCATCTCGTTTATAATCTTTTTCATATCCTTTTATACCTCTTATCTGTTTGACGACGTTAAGACCGACACGTTCTTTACCCTGTCGATCCCGGAAAGTGCAATAAGCTTTGACAGATGCGGATTAAGGCCGGTAATGCTGACCCTTGCACCGACAGCGCGGCACACCTCTGCCCTGCCAAGTATAAGGCCGATACCCGATGAATCCATAAAAGAAACTCCCGAAAAATCGAGCACAAGAACCCGTGGCTGATTTTCAAAAACCTTTTTGTCTATTGCCTCACGCACACCTTTTGCCACGTGGTGATCAAGATCACATAAAATGCCGGCAATAAGGCTTTGCCCTTCCTTATAAAAGCTTACACGTTCTACCATTTTTTATATCCCCGTTCCTTTAAAGCATAACTTTTTGATTTATTCTACCACGGGTGTGCGGTTGAAATTTGTCACTAATTGCGCTGTTAAATATTATTTATCAATAAGGTGCAGTTCCCTGGCAATAGCCTCCTTGATAAGTTTTTTTGCATTCTTGTATTTCACCTCCCCCACACCGTCCACCGAAGAATGTGCATAGCCAAGCTTTCTTCCTATTTCATATATATAAAGAGGGGCGAGCTCCTTGCCAACGATATTTACCGCCCCCGTATATACCCCGGCATTAAGATACCTGTACTCTGCCTCTGTTCTCTTGGTAACGGTGTGCTCTGCCACGCATTTTGCACGGCGCTCAAAATCAAGGCAGTGCGCCTCAACTATCGAGGCAATACTCTTTTCTAAACACCCATTGCCCATCTCGTTTCCCTCATTTCCTCGCAAAGCGCACTTAGCTCGATCTTTAGTCCACAAAGGCTCGCGTAGGCACTTTTGGCATCGTCAACTGTGCGCGAAAGCTCTCCTATCCAGGCATCAGCATTCGATGAGGATAGGCACTCCTCCGAAAGACTTAAGAGCGTTTGCCTTAGATCCAGCCTGCCGTTTGCCTCTGCAATCCTTTCCTTAATATCGTCAAGATCCCGCTTGATCTCAAAAAGAGTGCGATACACCCTTGCCGGTGCACCTATACTAAAGTCGCATTCCTTATACATTTTTATTTCTCCTTTCCTTGCTTTGTCACCTGTTAAGGCACGTCCTTTTTGTAAAAGTAACTTATTACGTTACCAATATAGCACCATTTTTGTAACTTGTCAAGTGTCTTTTTCGGATTTTTAAATTATTTTTGCAAAAAATGTTGCATTTTAAGTTACTTTGTGTTATTATGGTATTGCAGAATAAAAAGAGCCGGAAAACCGGCAAGAAGGAGCTTACTATGCTGTGCAACAATCTTAAGGCACTTAGAAAAGAGCGACACCTTACACTTGAAGAGCTTGCAAAGAGGCTTGGAACAAGCAAGCAGACGATACAGAGATACGAGAACGGAATTATTGCCAACGTTCCACCCGAAAAGATAGAGAAGCTGGCTGAGGCACTTGCCGTTACCCCGGCGGAGCTGATGGGCTGGAGCGAGAGCAAGCCCGAGGCAGAGGGCGTGCTTCCCCTTGCATTCAAAAAGGTAAGGCTTATCGGCGATATTGCCTGCGGCGAGCCGATATATGCCGAGGAGCAATACGAGAGCTTTGCGGTTGTGGGTGGGGACGTTGACGTTGATTTTTGCCTTAAGGCGCGCGGCGACTCTATGATAGGTGCACGTATATACGACGGAGATATCGTTTTTATAAAGGCGCAGGAAAGCGTTGATAACGGCGAGATCGCGGCAGTTATCATCAACGACGAGGCAACACTCAAAAGAGTTTACTACTACCCCGAGGAAGAAAAGCTTATTCTCTCCCCCGAGAATCCGAGATATGCCCCCCTCGTTTATTTCAAGGATGAGCTGATGGGAATAAAGATACTTGGAAAGGCAGTTTATTTCCAGAGCAGGATCATATGAGGCGCAAGATGAAAACATATAGATATCAGCTACACACACATACCTCCCCTACATCAAGATGCGGCGCAATGACACCGGAAGAGCTGGCAAACGCGCTTTACGAGAACGGGCTTGCCGGCGCGGTTCTGACAAACCACTTTTTCCACGGAAATTCCGGAATTGACAGGAGCATCGGTTGGAGCGCATTCGTAAGAGAATACGAAAAGGACTATATTTCCTGCAAGACGGCGGCAGAAAAATACGACCTTGATATAATTTTCGGTATTGAAGAGCATATCGGCAAAGGGCGAGAAATACTGCTTTACGGAATTACCCCCGAGCTTCTTTACAACCACCCCGAGCTTATCAGCGGAGAAATAGAGGCTTGGCTTAAAGTGGCAACAGAGGCGGGCGCGCTCGTTATTCAGGCGCATCCGTTCCGCGACAGAGCATATATTACGGCGCAGTACCCCTTAGATCTCAGCCTTATTGACGGAATCGAGGTTTATAACTACGGAAACAACTCCTACTGCAACGATAAGGCAGAAGAGTTTGCCAAGGAGCATCCCGAGATGATCCTTACCTCAGGAGCAGATACCCACTCTGCCGGCACGGTTTTTCACGGCGGAATAGAATGCACCGAAAGGATCAAGGACGGCAAGGCGCTCGTTAACGTGCTTAAAAGTGGTGATTACAAGCTTATAAAGGAATAAAAAAAGCAGACACGATTAGCGTGTTATCCTTAACGGAGAACACGCTAAAACTAAGTTTGCCCCAAGGGGCAAGTGAAGTTTACTTCGTAAGTGAAGTTATCCTACGGATAGTGAAGTTTTGCCTTTGGCAAAGTGGGCAAGCTTAACTTCACTGCAAGCCTTGGCGAGCAACTTCACTGTGTATTACACAACTTCACTTTTGCGACAGCAAAAACTTCACTAACAGAAAAGAGCAGACACATAAGGTTTTTTACGCCTTGCGTGTTTGCTCTTTCTGCTTGTATAGGGTTCCCCGAAGCGAAATATGAACTTTTGGGGGTCACGTATAAGGGCTTGGGCTTGGCCCATTCTGCATTTGTCAGGACAAATGCGATGCTCGCACTTAACGGTAATTTTCAAATTCTCCGTTAAGAACGTCACCCTTTTTCGTGTCTGCTTTTTTTATTTACCACGGAGAGAATTCTGTGCCGAGAAGCTTGAGAACAGCCTCGGTATAGAACATATCACCGTAAATTATCGAGATGTGAACACCCGGATCGCAACCGCCTATTACACTGTTTGCAGGGTAACGGATAGTGCCGTAGTTAAGCATATCATCGGTTGCAGGATCAAAGTTCATAAACTTTTCTCCCATTGCGCGAAGCATATTTACTGCAGCATTGGCATACATACCGCCCTCGCCCTCAGGAAGCCTTTTTGCAAGCTCGAGAAGGCCGCAAGCGGCACAAGCTCCTGCAGTGGAGTCGTAAAGTACGGGTTCTTCAGGCGAACGGAAATCCACCCTGGGAAGCCAATCATCACAGCAGTTGGCGATAAAGTAGTTTGCAACAAGCTTTGCACCGTTGAGGTATCTTTCCTCACCCGTGTGGATATAGGAAAGGACAAAGCCGTAAAGCGCCCAAGCCTGACCGCGAGACCAGGAAGAGCCCTCGGCTATTCCCTGACCGCCGTAGGTTTTAACTACCTCGCCGGTTTCTCTGTCGTGCTCCACAATATGATTAACAGAGCCGTCAGAACGAAGGTGAGCGCGAAGCGCCATATCTGCGTGCGCCATAGCGATCCTCTTAAATCTATCGTCGTTCTTTTCCTTTGATGCCCAGTAAAGAAGAGGAAGATTCATAAGGCAGTCTATGATAGACCAATTGTGCGCCTTCTCATCTCCCTCGCACCAAGGATTCCAAGCCCTGATGAAGCTTGCCTTGCTGAGAACGAAGCGTGATGAAAGGGTTGTTGCCGCAAAGAGATTGCGGCGGCGAGCACCTGTATCACCTGTGAGGCGATAGAGCGAGCCGCAGAGAATGTGATAAATAAATCCAACGTCATGGTCGAGCTTATCATAGTTAGCAAGCGCAACGTCAAGAAGCTGCATAGATGACTCTGCAGTTTTAAGATACTCCTCATTCTTTGTGTACTCATAAAGAATGCAGTTGAGAGCACCCCAGAAGCCTGCAGTCCAGCCGTTAGGATTCTTCTTGGCAAGGTCGATATGCACGCCGTTTTCATCAACTCCATCCGGAAGCTTGTTCCTTGAGCGCTGAGTTACAGCCTGCATTTTGGTATCGATCTTTTTGAAGGTTTCCTCTGCCCATGCGCGATTTTCTTTTAATATTGTGTTATAGCTTTTCATAGTGTCTGAAAGTGATCTCCTACAGTTAGTTACCAGGGATTGAACTCACTGCCGAGGAGCTTGAGAACAGCCTCGGTGTAGAACATATCGCCATAGATAATAGATACGTGAACGCCGGGATCACCGTGCATTACACCCTCTGAGGGATAACGGATAGTGCCGTAGTTAAGCATATCGTCGGTTGCGGGATCAAAGTTCATAAACTTATCGCCCATTGCACGGAGCATATTTACTGCCGCGTTGGCATACATACCGCCCTCGTCCTTAGGAAGCATCTTTGCAAGCTCGAGAAGGCCGCAAGCAGCGCAGGAACCCGCAGTTGCATCATAGAGAACGGGCTCTTCGGGAGCACGGAAGTCCACCCTGGGAAGCCAATCATCACAGCAGTTAGCGATAAAGTAATTTGCAACGCGCTTTGCAGCATCAAGGTATCTTGCCTCACCCGTGTGCATATACGAGATCACGAAGCCATAGAGTGCCCAAGCCTGACCGCGAGACCAGGAAGAGCCATCTGCATAGCCCTGCCCACCGTATTCTCTTACAACCTCACCTGTTTCTCTATCGTGCTCGATAATGTGAGCAACAGAGCCATCGGGACGAAGGTGAGCACGAAGCGCCATATCTGCGTGCGCCATAGCGATCCTCTTGAATCTATCGTCGTTCTTCTCCTCAGATGCCCAATAAAGAAGAGGAAGGTTCATAAGGCAGTCTATAATAGACCAGTTGTCATTGGTGTGGTCATCTGCGCCCCATGAATTCCATGCTCTGATGAAGCTTGCCTCACAAAGAACGAATCTTGAAGAAAGAGTGGATGCAGCAAAAAGATTGCAAAGGCGAGCCCTTTTATTGCCGGTAAGGCGGTAAAGCGCACCTGCAAGAATGTGGTAGACAAATCCTACGTCATGATGAAGGCGATCGAAGTTTGCAAGCTCGTCTGCCACAAGCTCCAAGGATGCCTCCGCTGTTTTGAGATACTCCTCATTCTTGGTGTGATTATAAAGAAGGACGTTAAGGGCGCCCCAGAAACCGGTTGTCCACCAGCATGGTCTGACCTTATAGCAATCCTTGTGGATGCCGTTCTCATCAACACCGTCGGGAAGCTTGTTCCTCGAACGTTGGGTTACAACCTGCATCTTGGTGTCGATCTTCTTGAACATCTGTTCTGCCCAGGCGCGATTCTCTGCAAGTATAGTGTTATAGCTTTTCATTAATTACTCCTTGCGCTTAGCGTAAAGGTATTTATTTTTTTGGAGTGGGCAAATTGCCCACTCCAACTTTTCATTACGGGTTTGATAGATTTGATGTAAGAAATTTTATGGGATAAGGGTCATTCTTCGCACCGAAGCCATAGTTACCTACAGCGAGATTACACGAAAACGGCACTTAGCACCAAAATTCATACATCGTTTGATGCGAGAAATTTTGTGGGATAAGCGGTGTTCTTCCCGTCGAAGCAATAGTTACCTATTGCGAGATCAAGGGAAAACGACGCTTAGCACCAAAATTTATCCATCAAAAATCAGGAGGGCTGCTTGCCGAAGTACGCCTGAATACCACCGTCTACGTAGAGAATCTGACCGTTTACGAAATCAGATGCGGTGGAAGAAAGGAA
>JAZLCY010000040.1:0-3156 GCA_045614485.1 Eubacteriales bacterium | reverse complement strand
CCTTATGGCAACGCTTAAGGATGCTTATGACAGACTTCTTTTCCCCGCAATCGAGCGCGAGATCAGAACAAGTCTTTTCGATGATGCGGCAGAGGGTGCGCTTAAGGTATTCAGCGAGAACCTCAGAAACCTTCTTCTCGTATCTCCCATCAAGGGCAAAACCGTTCTGGGTTACGACCCCGGTTACGGCCACGGCTGTAAGCTCGCAGTTGTTGATAAGACCGGTAAGGTTCTTGATACCGCGGTAATCTATCCCTTCAGATCAAAGGGTAATCCCAACGAGGCAGATCTTGCGAAGTCAAGAGTTACCGTGCTTCGTCTTATAAAGAACAACGCAGTTGATATCGTTGCTATCGGTAACGGTACTGCATCACGCGAGTCGGAGAAGTTCATTGCAGATACTATCCGTGATGCCGCTTGTCCCAAGGGTGTTAAGTACACTATCGTTTCCGAGGCAGGTGCATCTGTTTACTCTGCATCCAAGCTTGCAACCGAGGAGTTCCCGGATTATGACGTAATGCAGAGAAGTGCTATCTCTATCGCACGCAGACTTCAGGATCCCCTTGCAGAGCTTGTTAAGATCGAGCCCAAGGCTATCGGTGTTGGTCAGTATCAGCACGATATGAAGCAGAACAGACTTACCGATGCTCTCGGCGGTGTTGTTGAGGATTGTGTTAACGCAGTCGGTGTTGACATCAATACTGCATCTCACTCCTTGCTTTCCTACGTTTCCGGTATCAATGCAACTGCTGCAAAGAATATCGTTGCGTACAGAGAGGCAAACGGAGAGTTCAAAACCAGAAAGCAGCTTCTTAAGGTTCCCAAGATCGGCGATAAGGCATTCTTGCAGTGCGCAGGTTTCTTGAGAATTCCCGGTGCAAAGGAAGTGTTTGACTCCACCGGTGTTCACCCTGAGTCTTATGCTGTTGCAGATGAGCTTCTTCATCGCTTCGGCTTCACTCCCGATGACGTAAGAAACAATAATCTTACACTCCTTCGCTTTAAGGCGGAGCAGTACGGTATTGCAAAGCTCGCAAAAGAGCTTGGCTGTGGTGAGCCCACACTTGAGGATATTATCAAGGAGCTTGAAAAGCCCGGCAGAGATATTCGTGATGATGCTCCCGCTCCTGTTCTTTCCACCGACGTTCTTGAGATCACTGACCTCAAGCCCGATATGCAGCTTAAGGGCACTGTGCGTAACGTTGTTGACTTCGGTTGCTTCGTTGACATCGGTGTTCATCACGACGGCCTTCTCCACATTTCCGAGATGTCCGACAGATTCGTTAAGTCTCCCTCTGAGCTCTTCGCAGTAGGCGACGTTATAGAGGTAAGAATTAAGGACGTTAACGTAGAAAAGCATAGAATTTCTCTCACCCGCAAGGGCATGAATACTTCAAACAAATAACGAGGCGCGCCAAACGGCGCTCCCCGTGTCAAAAAAACGAGGTGCTATATGGCAAACGTATTCAAGAATTTTAATGAGAAAAAATGGGATGAGCTCCGTACCCATCCGTATTTTGAACCGTACAGAACGGCAATTATGAAGGCTGTGGAAAAGCATTCCAAGTCTGATCCGCCGTACGTTAAATTCACCGATATTCACAGGTTTGAGGTGGACGGTGACAGAGAGGGCTTTGAAAACGTTTATAACGAGTATTTCCATAGGCTCAATTCCTACTTTGTTGCGTATATGCTTTACGGTAACGAAGAATACCTTTCAACGATTGCAAATCTCGTTTGGAACATTTGTGATTTTGAGTCCTGGTCCACTCCGGCTCACGTTGCGGAAAAGCTCACGGTAGAGCAGAGAAGGCAGAATCTTGACCTTTGCTCCACTATAGCAGGTGCAAAAATTGCGCAGATAATCTATTTCCTCGGCGATAAGCTCCCCTCACTTGTTGTAAAAAGAGCTAAGGCAGAGGTAAGATACAGAATCATAGAGTCGTACAAGACCGCCGATCGTCAAAGATATTGGTGGGTTGATGCCGTCAACAACTGGCCCGCAGTGTGCGTTGCTTCGATTTTCGAAACCTATCTTTATCTTGCGGATAATGAAGAAATAGATGAGCAGCTGCCCAAGATGATAAAGTCAATAGACGGATACGTCAGCGGATTTGCAAATGACGGATGCTGCTCCGAGGGGCACGCATATTGGGTTTACGGTTTCTCATACTTCTGTGTTTTCGCAGATCTATTGCGTGAATACACTAACGGTGAGATAGACTATTTTAAGAATCCTAAGATCGAAACGATCGCTCGTTTCCAGGAGTATATAATACTCAACGAAAAGGAGAGTGTAAGCTTCTCCGATTCAACTATCCGTTTCGTTTGTGACACGCCCTTGACGCATTTTTTAAAGAGCGTATATTCCAACCTCAATATCCCCGAAACAAAGGCGTGCACCAATCCCATGATGTCTATATATAACATCATGTGGCAGAATCCTGAATTTGCGGCATCGTCCATAGATCTTTCCATACCTATGAGCTTTAAATTTGAGGATACACAGTGGTTTATTTACCGTTGCTCAGCATACTCGTTTACCTGTAAGGCAGGTCACAATGACGAGATGCATAATCATAATGACGTTGGCTCGTTTATGATATCAAAGGGCAAAGGCGTAACCTTCTGCGATCCGGGTAAGGGACGTTATTCCAAGGAATATTTTGAGCTTGATACAAGATACGATCTTGCGCTTTGCTCATCAAGGGGACACTCTGTTCCGATAATCAACGGCAGGTATCAAAGTCCTATTGCCGATAAGGCTGTCATATACGTTAACGAGGTCAACAGATACGCATTCTCTATGGAGAAGGTGTATGAGGTCGATTCCCTGAAATCACTCACAAGAGATTTTATCCTCGGCGAGAATGACGTCGTTATGACAGATACATATGAGTTTACAGAAAAGCCTGAGTCGATCGTAGAGAGATTCGTTTCAATGTATCCTATGACGGTTACAGAAAATGCCCTTGTGTGCGAGGAAAGTGAGATGCTCTTTGACAAAGAGCTCTTTGACGTAAGCTTTTCGTCAGAGGTTGTTGACAGAATCGGCGGTAAAACGGATACCGTTTATTACGCTGACCTTACTGTTAAAAATCCGGAAAAGAATATGACGTTCACCTTTAAATTTATATAATTGAACAGTAAAACCGG
>JAZLCY010000039.1:0-15415 GCA_045614485.1 Eubacteriales bacterium | reverse complement strand
GGTAGCGATATACTTTGCCGCCGATCCGAATCCGGGAGTGTGGTCGGTAACAGCGAGATCGTTATCTATGGTCTTAGGAACACCTATAACGCGCATCTCATATTCATGCTCTGCTGCATAGCGAGAGAGCTTGAGAACCGTGTCCATAGAGTCGTTTCCGCCGATATAGAAGAAATACCTAATGTCGTACTTCTTGAAGATCTCAAAAAGCTTTTCATACGTTGCAGGATCCTGATCAGCCGGTTTCATCTTCTTTCTGCAAGAACCGAGTGCCGCGGCAGGTGTCTGCTCAAGAACATCAAGATCTTTTCCGCCGGAAAATACGTCGGTAAGGTTAACCATTCTCTCTTCAAGGAAGCCCTCAATACCGTTCCTCATACCGTAGAGCTCGTTTATGATGCCCTGCTCCTTTGCCTTAAGCGCACCTCTGATAACTCCGGAAAGAGTCGCGTTAATAGCCGCGGTAGGTCCGCCGGACTGTCCGACTACGGCATTACCCTTAAGAAATTCCATATCAAAATCCCCCGATTTCTTTTTATTTTCTTTATTTTAACATTTTCTTATCGATTTTGCAATATGTTTTTTTCCATAAACCTCGATAAATTAAGGCTTGAGAGCGCTTTTGAAAGATATTTTTCTTTATCAAAGCCGTAATCGGAGAAATAAGCATGCTCACACAGATCGATCGCAAGCTTTACGTCAAATTGCGTCAGAACACGGAAATACTCCTCACCTGCATAAGCACGTATATCACCGCGCAGGTTCCGGTAGATCATAAGAAACCCGCACTTATCCCTTGCATACTGCATCAGTTCGTACAAAAATTGCGCTTCAGAGCCAAACTGTTTTGATATAATTCCGTTTTTTTCGAGGATAGATCCTGCCTTCAGAAAAGAGCTGAAATAGATTTCGTGCGCCTTGATTTCCGACATAAGCCTGATCATCTTCTCTTTTTCACCCCTTGGAACACGCGTTTTAGCGATGCCGCAAAGATCAACACCCGCAACTAACGGATAGCTAGCCTCAAAAACAGATAGCCTGAGCTTCAGTGTTTCAAGGTATTTCTTGTGTAGTGCTATGCTTTGACCCGATAAAAATTCCACACCAGACCTCCCAATACAAAAAGAGCCTTCCCCTTATGATATTCGGGAAGGCCCTTGGATGTTAAATTTTAAAATCGTTCTCGTCAAAGGTATATTCGGTGTTACAGAATCTGCAAACTGCGGTAAGTTCACGTGCCTTGCCCTCTGCTTCCTGCTCATCAAAGAGCTTTTTAAGCTCGGTTTTGCCAAGGGACATCATCTTTTCATACATTCTCTTGCGCGAGCAATCACATCTGTACTCAACCTCTATTTCATCAAATACATCGTACGGAACATCTCTCAATGCTATGTCCGCTATTTCTTGGTTGGAAAGACCTCTTTCGAAGTAACGTGAAATATTCGAAAGATCAGATGCATTTCTTTCGATAAGATCAACGGTTTTATCATCCGGAAAAGGAAGAAGCTGAACAAGAACGCCGCCTGCCGCAAGACAGGTGTAATCAGTATTTACCAAAACACCGAGAGAAAGGAGTGTGGGAACCTGCTCACTGTTAGCAAAATAGGACGCAAGATCCTCTGCGATCTCACCGCTTACAATTTCGGTCATACCGATCTGAGGCTCGCCCTCGCCAACTTTTTTTACAATGCTCAAGGTTCCTGCACCGACAGCCGCACCTACGTCAAGCTTGCCGTTAGCCTTCTTAGGCGGATCAACAAGAGGATTCTGAATATATCCCTTAACGTTGCCGAAATAATCCGCAACCGCAATGATCTTTCCGGCATCTCCGTTGCCTGCAAAGGTAATAGTTACGTTATCCTCGTTTTCGGGAAGAAGCGTACCTATCATGGATGCCGCGGTAACCGTTCTGCCAAGGGCGGCAGTTGCCGTGGGAGAGGTCTTGTGAGAGGCGATCATTTTATTGATCATCTCTTTGGAATTTATAACGAGAACTCTCGCCGAGCCATCTCGAGTCATAGCTCTCATAATTTTGGATTTTACATTCTGCACCGTTTTATATCTCCTTTTTAGCTATTATGTATATTCTCTCGTCATCGTCACTTGCGTTATCAAACTCGTAGTTCGAGTATGCTCCAACGAAAGAAAGTCCTGTTTCTTTAAGTGTTTTTTTAATGTTGTTTATACTGTATACACGTTCTCTTTGATGCTCGTCATACCGTGTGTAAGAACCGTCATCCCCCTCTTCAAACATAGTGATACAGAAGTCGCACGTCTTGCTTTTGGGGTTGTAAAAATTCTGCCAAACGCAGAAGGATTCGCTGTCCTCAACAACGTAAGTTTTATCAGCATAAACCCTCTCAAACTTACCGCGGCCGTTGATATCAAACACAAAAATTCCGTTAGGGTTGAGGTAGTTATTTACCAATGAAAAGCACTTTTTAAGGTCTTTGACATTGGTTAGATGATTGATCGAATCGAGGCAGGAAACCACAAGATCAACCGTGCCGTAAAGCTCGAATTCGGTCATATCCTGGCAAAGCCAAAGCACCTTTGAATTTACCTCATCATCGTATGCGCGGTTGCGTGCGACATTAAGCATCTCAACCGAGAGGTCAACACCTATCATATCATAGCCGCGTTTTGCAAGCTCTAACGTCATGCTACCCGTTCCGCATGCAAGATCCAGAACAAGCTCGGTTTGGGGAATGCCATAGCGCCCTACAGCATTTTCTATAAAATCTGCCCACTTGGAATAATCGATTTCCTTATTTACGTGATCGTAAATCGGGGCAACAAGATCGTATATCATTTTTTTCTCCAGTTTTTACGATTTAACAAAGGAAGCACTGTATGCCCTGAAGCCAAGCTCACGCATTTTCTCGCAAACCGCTTTAGCCTCGCTTAATGAATTAAACAATCCGAACACACTTGGTCCGCTTCCGCTCATCAATGCAGAGTATGCACCCAACTCAATAAGCTTCTTTTTCGCCTCATAAGCCCCCGGGCACATTGGCAAGATTGCAGGCTCAAACGCATTGAAAAGGCCGTTTGGATCCACATCTGCCGATGAAATCGAATCCATCAAAGATTTAAAATGCTCTTCTCCACCGGTTTCACAGCTGCCGTCAAAGTCAGAATAAATTCGGTCAAGCTCCTTGTAAGCGGTTGGAGTTGCCATATGCTCGTTTGCAATCGCAATTACAACGTGCTTATCTGCATCACATTTGATCTTGGTTATTATTTCGCCTCTACCTTCGCAAAGAGCACATTTACCGTAAAGACAGTAAACAACGTCACTGCCAAGCTCCGAAGCTATAGAATTCAGCGCTTTGTTCGTAAACATCTTACCGTGTAAGCGATTGAGTGCACGAAGTACTGCCGCAGCATCACTTGAGCCGCCTGCAAGACCCGCCGCCACAGGTATTCTCTTTTTCAAGCGTATCTCTACGTTTTCAGAAAGCCCTGCCTTCTCCAAGAAGGTATAAGCAGCCTTTACCGCAATGTTTCGCATATCGGTAGGCAAATAGCGGTTTCCCTCAGTGAAAAGCCTGACTGAAGCCTGCTTTGAAGGGCTACAGGAAACCGTTATGTCATCACCGAAGGTTACAGACTGCATTACAGTTTTGATATCATGAAATCCGTCCTCGCGCTTTGTTAAAACGTCAAGATACAGATTTATTTTTGCATTTGCCCTTTCTTTGATAGTCCTCATAGTCACTCCAAGATTCACATTATAGAAGCATTTTATCATAACGGCATGAAAAAATCAATAAAAATCGCTCATTTCCTTATATAATCTTATTATTGTAGAAAATAAATACATTTTTTTAAGAAATCTATTGACTTTGTCCAAAGATTGTGATAGAATACTGTATCGGTTCGGGCATGCGGCCCGACGCCCCTTGCCGTCAGGAGACGGCCTTTAAAGACCATAAGGAGGTGCACAAAAATGGAAAAGAAGATTTGTTCTTATGAAACTCTCTTCGCAGTAAGCGGTAATCTCGTTGAAGAAGATACCAAGGCACTCGTTGAGAAGTTCGTTACACTCATTAACGAGAACGCAACTGACGTTTCTGTAAATGAGTGGGGTAAGCGCAGACTTGCATATCCCATCGACTACATTACCGAGGGATACTACGTTCTCGTTACCTTTAAGAGCGAACCCAGCTTCCCCATCGAGCTTAACCGTGTATTCGGTATCACCGAGGGTGTGATCCGTCACATCGTAACGGCTAAGGTTGAGAAGGCAGCTAAGGCTGAGCCCGCAGTTGTTGCAGAGGCAGAAGCTACCGTTGAAGCAACGGAAGAAGCTTAAATTACAATCGGAGGCAGAAAAAATGGCAAGTTTCAATAAAGTAATCCTTATCGGAAATATGACTGCAGATCCCGAGCTTAAGCAGACAGCATCAGGAGTTTCTGTATGCTCTTTCTCTATCGCGGTTAATCGCCGCTTTGCTAAACCTGAGCAGGGACAGCAGAACGTTGACTTCATCAACGTTGTTGCATGGAGACAGAACGCTGAATTTGTCTGCCGCTATTTTAAGAAGGGCAATCCCATTTTGATTTGCGGTCAGCTCCAGACAAGAACTTGGAGTGACAATCAGGGACAGAAGAGATATGCTACAGAGGTTCAGGTGGACGAGGTTTCCTTCGTTGCATCTGCCGGCCAGACTAACGGCGCGGCACCTGTTGGCTCATCCTACACGCCCGAAGCATACGGAGCACCTGTATTCAGCTCTGCAGCCGGTGCAAATTTTGAAGAAATTCCTAACGACGGTGATCTTCCCTTCTAATTAAGGGAATCCGTCCTCGTTCGCGAGGCTCACAACGAGCGAGCAATATAGAAAACGTGAGTCGGAAAGGTTAAATGGACTATTCAAATGGATAGAAACGAGAATCAGCGCCCCTTCCGTCCTATGCACAGAAGAAAGAAGGTTTGCATCTTCTGCCAGGATAAGGTTGAGGCTATTGACTACAAGGACGTAGCTAAGCTCAGAAAGTTCATCTCCGAGAGAGCTAAGATCCTTCCCAGACGCGTATCCGGTACTTGTGCTCTTCACCAGAGAGAGCTTACCGTAGCAATCAAGAGAGCTAGACAGATGGCTCTTCTTCCCTACGTGTCCAACTAATTAAAAATTAATTGTTATAAGACAATATCATTTCAAATGAAAACAACAAAAGCTTTTGACTTGATACTTATTGTCTATGACTAAAAAACAAAAAGACTGGGCTAATGCTTAATTAAAAGCTATTAGCCCAGCCTTTTTTTAATTATTTATTATCATTCACACGTTTGTACTGTGCAAGCTGGATTTCTTCCTTACTCTTAAGCTTTTCGAGAACTGCCATATTTTCTATCATAAGCTTAACGACCTTCTCAAGAGGCGAGTCCTTAGAATAGTCTGCAACGCAAACGTAACTGATACGCTCATCCTCAACAAGAGGTTTGGCTGTTTCACTCTTGCCGGCAGTGTAAACAGCGATTGACTTGCCGCCCTTTTCCTTTACCATCTTCATACAAGGAATATCTGTCAATCCGTCGCCAATATAGATCATATTTCTGTATGCTATACGTCTAAGACTCTCGTCTTGAAGGCGATTAAGATTATAGTCATCCAAAAAGTCTAAAATTCCCTTGGAAATACGGTAAATATACTGTGTTTTCAGTGTATAATTGATGGCAAGCGCAGGCCAGATAGCCTCACCGTTTTCATCGTACATATAGTGGCAAGCATAAATGCGCTTAAAATACTTCGCAATAGGCGTTCCCTGAATTATTTCATAAGTTCCCGAAGAAATAATATAGTGCTCAATTTCCACACCCATCTGCGCGCCGAATTCATTAATACGTTCAAACCAAGTGGAAACACCCTTAAAAAGCACAACATTCTCACCGCATTTATTCAAATACTCCTCAGTAAGTGAAATTCCACGTTTCTTGCACTCTCGGATCATTACAAACATATAAGAAAGAATTCCCTCTACCTGGTGCGCATTTGTTATTTTAGATGCCTCGCCCCAGAATTCATTTGTTTCCATACCGAGATTTTTTATAAATGTATATGATTGCATATCATCGGTGCAAAGAGTTTTATCGAAGTCATAAATTATACCTATTTTAGGCTTTGGCATATTATTTTACCTCCATAAATGGTATTTTTTAACATTATTTTTTAGTATTATATCATATCAGCAATGCATTTTCAAGACTCTTTGCATAATATATAACCACATTGCCCGAAACATGATTTCGAAAGCGTGCTTTTTCTTTGCATTTTAGATTCGCTTATATAAATAGAACGACGGAGTTTTTCCTGTAATTCTTTTAAAGATGGTTGAAAAATATTTTGCATAGGCAAAGCCTGAAAGCTCGGCAACTTGCTCGACGGAATAGTACCCCGACTCCAACAAAGCAATCGCATGCTTTATGCGCAGATTTATCAAGTATTCCTTTGGAGATACTCCATGCTTTTCCCTGAAAACACGACGGAAATAGGAAACGCAATATCCTGTTTCTACAGCAAGTGCATCAATAGAAAAGGATGCGTTCGCAATGTTTTCGTGTATTACGTCCACCGAATGCTGTATTCTGAATTCCAAAGAGTCAGTATGCAATTCCTTGCTTTGACGTTCGATCTGCTCAAGTATCGAAAGGAACAGCGCATCCATACGGTAAACGAAGCCGCATGGCCTTGTTTGCCACGCTAAAAGAAGCTTCTCAAAAAGAGATGCAAACGACTCCGGATGAGATGGATGCATATTAGCTACCGTCCACGCCTGTGCGGACGATGCTTTAAAATGTATTACGATAACCTCTTCTTCGCTAAGCGTGTTGATATTATACTCGTATCCCTCCGGTACAAAGGTTACGTCATTTTTATTTAGGCGAATCCGGTCGTCTCCTTTAACGACCTCTGCCTTTCCGCGAATACGGAATATCAACGCGTTATATGCTCTGGTAGGTGAATATCTTTTGGATATCGGAAAGGTTAACCGTAAAACAGAAAGTATTTTAAAATCAAAACGTTCACTGTTAAACATATATTAATTATACAGCAATTTAATCGGTTTGTCAACAAAAAGCAGTAGCGAAAAGTGAACCTTTATGTTTGTTTTTCGGTTGTGGATTTATTTTACTGTTGTTATAATTAAGTTGTAAAAGCATTAAAATAAATCAAATAGGAGAATTTCAAACTATGCAAAGCATGATTTTGAAGCCAACAACTTGTGTAAATACACAAGGTTGGAAAAAGATCGATCTATCAGGTGAGATCACAACCAACATCACATCACGCAAGTACGATTACCTGCTTTCCCTGCTTTCTCTCGAAAAGGCCAACGTTGTAGCGAAAAACGGACTTATGTTCGTTGCAATCGGCAAAGCAGACACCGATGCTGATTGTGGTGAAAACGAAACCGTAATACGCATCGACGAAAACGGAATTGCAGTTATCGGCAAAAACGAGGATGCAGTTTCCAACGGAGTTAAGATGCTTATCGATATGAAGCGCGTAGCCCCGGCAGAAGGAGAATATCCCATAGGCGAGTTCAGATACACCCCAAAAATGAATTTTAGAGGTGTTCACATGTGCATCTTTAAGCCCAACGACGGTACAGAAAAGGACGATACAACCGTTGCTGACGTGCGTCGCAGAACACAGATTGCAGCGCTTTGCGGATATAATTACATTTCTTATGAATTCTGGGGTATGTTCCCCTACGAAAAGCGCGAATACGCGCACTGGCCCAATGCCTGGAGCCGCAAAGATACCGAGGCTTTGATCTCGTTCGCAATCGATGACCTGCACATAATTCCGTTCCCCACGCAGAACCTTACAAGCCACGCGGGATGGAGCCGTATCACCTCGCGCCAGCACGTTGTGCTTGATCAGCGCCCCGATCTTCACGAAATGTGGATTCCCGGTGGATGGTGCTTTGCAACCACTCGCGAGGACACAAAGGCATACCTGCGCGACATAATCGATGATCTTGTTAAGACCTACCGCACCCCTCCTATTCTCCACTGCTCTTGTGATAAGTGCTTTGGCTTCGGTTCTACCGAGGAGGAGCGCACGGTTCCTGCAGACGATCTTTTTGTAAACCACCTCAACTTCCTTCATACCGAACTGAAAGAACGCGGCGTTCGCATGGCAATGTGGTCGGATATGCTCTACTCCTCTCTTGACGTTAAGTACTGGAAGTGCGATCCTACAGTTACCGACCGCCTTCCGAATGATATTCTCATGAACGTATGGACGCACAAGGATATCGGCGAAGAAGACTGGCAGGACGTTCCCTATTTCGAGAACAAGGGATTTGAAACTGTATATTCCCCCTTCCTTGACAAGGTAGGCGCAAAGAATATGATCGAGCAGTGCTTCAAGAACAGCTCTCTCGGCATACTCCAAACCACCTGGCATCGCCCCGAGCTTGCACTTCCTACGGTGGTTTACTCGGGAGCATATATGTGGTCAGGAGAAGAACCCTCCGACGCAACCGTTAATGCAATTTTGAATAAATAAAGGAGAACTGATATGTCTATTAAACACACTGCCGTAAGCTACTACGGACTTAATTACGTTGAGCACGCGGAAAAGGATTTTATAGAAATGAAGGAGCACGGATGTGATACCGTTATCCTTGCTATTACCGAATTTGATATGGACTTCTGGTTCCCTAATATCAATAACATCGTTAAGACCGCTCACAAGGTTGGTCTTCGCTGCATTGCTGATACCTGGGGCATTGGAAAATACTTTGGCGGAGAGCAGGTTTCCCTCTTCCTTCAGAACAACATTCACCACAGACAGGTTTCCGCCTATACAGGCGAGGTTCTTAACGCAGCTTGCTTCAACACCAATGCATTCCGCGATTACTTCACCAACATTTGCCTGAAGCTTGCAAGAGAAACCGAGGTTGACGGATTCTTCTGGGATGAACCCCATTACGCTTATCCCAAGGCTTATGCTTCTATCACAGGCGGCGCAGGAGATGACTGGTCCTGCCGTTGCCCCGAATGCATGAAGAAGTTTGAGGACTACTACGGCTACGAGATGCCTAAGTTTATGAATGACGTCGTTAAGCAGTTCAGATGGAGAGAAGCTCTCAAAACTCTTGCAGACTGCTCCAAGGCACTCAAGGAGTACAATCCCAACCTTGAGATCACCTGCTGTGTTCACGCAACGAAGAATACATATTACGTAACCGAGCTTCGCGGTTATGACAACTGGGATATGGTTGCCGCATGCCCCTATTTCGACGTATTCTCCACTACAATAATAAACTGGTCCTTGCCCGAATCATTCTTCAAGGAGATCACCGAAAGAACGGTTCGTATTGCTAAAAAATACGGTAAGCAGAGCGAACGCTGGCTTATGGGTTATTGCGCACAGCCCGATGATTTCTCACAGATCGACAAGGTTGTTGATATGTATGAATCTATGGGTGTTGACAGACTTGCAACCTGGACGTACCGCGGCGGTCTTGGAACAAGTGTTGCAGCTCCTGACCCGATAAAGCTTTGGGATGCTATAGGAGAAAACTACAAAAGGGTGCTTGAAAAGTAATTATGAGTGAATATCTTGAAAAAATAATCAACAATCTTAATACGATAGAAACAGAGGAGGCCGAGGCACTTACCGAGGCAACGAAAAAGGTAGCAGAAGTTATCAAGAATGATGGCCTTATATTCACCTTCGGCTGTGGGCACTCGCACCTTCCGGGACTTGATGCATTTTACCGCGCAGGCGGTCTTGCAAACGTTTCCCCAATGCTCGATACTGACCTTATGCTTCACAACGGTGCCGCAAAATCAAGCCGAATGGAGAAAATGAACGGTATTGCATACGAAATATTCAGAAGATATACCCCGAGCGAAAAGGATATGATATTCATCTTTTCCGCTTCCGGCAAGAATTCCGTTCCGATTGAAATGGCAGATGCGGCGAAGAATTTCGGTGTAAAAAGCGTTGGCGTATCCTCCATGGCATATCTTGAAAAGGGCGGCAAGCTCCACGATCACGTTGATATATCTATCGATTGCAAGATTCCCTACGGCGATGCCTGTATGGACGTTGGAGAAGCCAAAATGGGCGGCCTTTCCACCTATGCGGCTTGCTTCATCCTTAACACTTGCTTGATAAACGGAGCAAAGCTCGCTCTTGAAAGCGGTAAGGTTCCCCCTGTATACCTCAGCGGAAACGTTGAGGGCGGCAGAGAGCACAATATAACGCTTGAAGATCTGTACTTAGGGAGAGTTAAGCATCTATGAGTAATATTGCCGTAATAGGTATCGTAGGCAACTCCGTATTTTTGCCCGTAGATCATTTCCATATAGGCGGCGAAACCGTCGAGGCTGCGTCGGTACACTTCGAGCCCGGCGGAAAGGGATTTAATCAAGCGGTTGCCGCAAGAAGATGCGGAGCAAACGTTTCATTTCTTGCAGCTGTAGGATATGAATACCGCAATGAATTCACTGCTTTTCTTGATAAAGAAGGTATAGCTCATACTCTCGTTTTCAAGGATGAATCAACCGCCTTTGCCGCTATTGTAACGGACAAAGCAGGAAGCAATCACGTAACAGTATATCAGGGCGCACAGCTCTGCGCCGCAGACGTTTCTCTGTTCGAGGAATCTATCAAGCAGTCAGACATATTGCTTTTAAATAACGAGGTTTCCGAAGAAGTCAACGTTGCGGCAATTGAAATAGCAAAAAAGCACGGTGTTAAGTGTATATTAAACCCTGCGCCTGCAAGAAAAAACGCCGCTTACGTGATTGACAGCATCGATTTATTCACCCCTAACGAGCACGAGCTTCTTGGAATTGAAGACAAAAAGAACGTTATCGTAACTCTCGGCAAAAACGGATGTCTGATAAAGTCAACTAATGAAGCAATTCCCTGCGCAAGCTATGGCGCAGCGGTTGACACCACAGGCGCCGGAGATACGTTTAACGGTGTGTTGGCTGCAATGATCTCGAACGGATACAGCTTATCTGATTCTGCGAGGATGGCAAACAAGGTTGCGGCTCTCGGTGTTACGAGGAGGCACGCAGTTTCTTCGATCCCTACAAGCGAAGAGATCGAGAAAATTCGCAACTCTAAGCTTTAAAAAGGTATATAAAAAGAACACGGAACAAAATGAACCGTGTTCTTTTTATATTAAGTTATGAATTTGGTATGTTTTAAACGAGATCCTCAAAATAACCGTGATACTCAATATGGAGCTTGCTGTTCGGGAAAAGATACTCGTAAAGCTCCGCGCAGTAGTCGTCAGTCATTGAAGCCATATAGTCAACAACGATCTGGTTGGGCTCAGTTTCAAGATAAGGACCTGCGGTTCTGTAATGGTTGTCGTTTACAAAATCAATATGATGCTTGAATATGGGAGAAGCGGTGTTGCCCTCCTTAAGATCCTTAAGAAGCTTACAATACATTCTCTGCATCATAGGCTTAACGGTGGTTTCAAGAACGTTCGATATCTTCTCTATTCTGTATATCTGCTCGTAATTGACTCTCTTAGCTTCCTTGAGGCCAAGATAATGCTCCTTATCAAGCATGATATAGGGCTTACCGTAGCTGTGCTCGATGATATTAACCTCAAGGTTATTGATTATCTCTGCGTTAACGGTGCCAATACCTATATCAGAAGAATATGAAGGCTCAAGCTTGGCTCTGATCGCGTCCTGCCTGTCCTTGCCAAGATATGCGATAATATCACAAACTCTTACAACACAGCCTTCAAGGGTTGAAGGAATTATCTTGATAACATTGGTTTCATCAACGTAACAGCTCTCAACCATCTTGTCAAAGGCATCAAAATCGTTCATTGGAACAGGAAAATATTCGCTCATCTCAAACTCACCGTTGTGAGTAATAATACCGTCAAGCGTATCAAGAGTGAGATTGTGCTGGAATATACCGTCAAGCACACGAACACTGTGAACGTTGTGGTTGAAAAATCTGCCTGTTTCGGCATTGAGAACCTCGCTGATATATCTCTCACCTGCATGACCGAAGGGAGTATGGCCTATATCGTGGCCGAGCGCAATGGCCTCAATAAGATCAAGATTAAGATTAAGCGCAGCACCGATAGACCTCGCTATTCTTGAAACAAGCTGAACGTGAAGCGCGCGCCTTGTGATATCGTCATTTTTGTAAAATGAGAATACCTGTGTCTTGTCCGTATAGCGATTATAATACGGGCTATGCAGTATTTTATCAACGTCACGCGCGTATGCCGGGCGCCAAATAGACTCTTTATCGTCATCCGGCTTTCTGCGCTTAGCAAGATTTCCCTTTGCGGCAAAATCAGGGCGAGTGCCGTGCTCTATATCATATCTCATTCTTTCGGTTATCTCGGGCGAAAGTTTTTCATAGATTCTGTTTTCCATAAATTTGCCTCCTAAAAGAATGCTTTTTGTTTATTTTAACATAAATAAATAAGCAAGTCAATAACCGTGTAAAACAAAAAAAGAAAGTGTCCCGGGTTAAAAGACACTTTCTTTTTATTTAAATTATGCCATCTGGTTAAACTTGAGGGTGAACTGAGACTTCTTGTGAGCCGCATTGTTCTTGTGAAGAATACCGCGAGCAACTGCCTGGTCCATCTTCTTAACAGCATCCTTGTAAAGCTCGGTTGCCTGAGCCTTGTCACCTGCTGCAACAGCCGCATTGAACTTCTTGATAGCGGTCTTGAGCTGGCTCTTTACCATCTGGTTCTGAAGAGCCTTAGAGCGGTTAACAAGTATACGCTTCTTAGCTGACTTGATATTAGCCATTTTAATTCTCCTTATTAATTACAGCACCGATGCACCATAATTACCGCAGGCTGAGAGGGTCCTGACGGCAAAAACCTTGCAACTGTTTGCTTTTTTATCATACATTTAAGGATTTTATCATATTTTGCAAAAAAAATCAAGTCTTTTTGTAAAAAAATTAAATATTTTTTTGTTAGGTATTGACAATTTGGCTTTTATTTGTTATACTTGTAAAGTAATTTGCTTTACACCTTTAAAAAGCGAGGTTTTTTATGTTTGAAAAGAATATGAAGCTCGCATATCTGCTTGACTTTTACGTTGATCTTTTGGATGAGCACTCACAGGAAATTATGAGGGCTTATTACGAAGATGATCTTTCTCTTGCGGAGATTGCCGCGAGCGTTGGAATATCAAGGCAAGGCATTCGCCACGTTATCAAAAAGTGCGAGGAACAAATTCTCTTCTATGAAGAGAAGCTTAAGCTTGCCGATCGCCAGGCAGAGATCAATAAAGCAATAGACCTATTAAATCAGCTCTCCCCGAGCGATGAAGATTCGTCTTTACTCGGCGAGGCTGTCAAAATTCTTGAAAAAGGAGTTTGATTACTTTGGGAATGTTTGGAAACCTGACAGAAAAGCTTTCTAATGCTTTCAAGAAATTCAGGAACAAAGGCAAGCTCACCGAAAAGGACGTTAAGGAAGGTATGCGCGAGGTTAAGCTCGCACTTCTTGAAGCAGACGTTAACTTTAAGGTCGTTAAAGAATTCACTAATGCAGTTACCGAACGCGCGGTTGGATCAGAGGTTCTTGAAAGCCTCCTCCCTGCCCAGCAGATTATAAAGATCGTTAATGAAGAACTCATAAAGCTCATGGGAAGCGAAACGTCAAAGCTTGAAATAAGCTCACGTCCCCCTACAGTTGTTATGATGGTTGGTCTTCAGGGTGCAGGTAAAACCACTCACACCGGTAAGATTGCAAATATGTTCAAGCACAAGGGTAAAAATCCTTTGCTTGTAGCCTGCGACGTTTACCGTCCCGCAGCAGTGGATCAGCTTAAGATTGTCGGTGAGACAGTTAATATCCCCGTATTCTCCATGGGAACAAAGATCTCCCCTGTAGAGATTGCAAAAGCGGGTATTGAGCATGCAAAGAAGAACGGACACGACATGGTATTCATCGATACCGCCGGCCGTCTTCACATTGACGAGGAGCTTATGGGCGAGCTCGTCAAGATCAAAGAGACCGTCAACCCCACTGAGATCCTTCTCACAGTTGACGCAATGACAGGACAGGATGCGGTAAACGTAGCAAAGTCCTTCAACGAGCTTCTTGACGTTACAGGCGTTGTTCTTACCAAGATGGACGGCGACACCCGAGGCGGTGCGGCACTTTCTGTAAAGTATATTACAGGAAAGCCCATCAAGTTTATCGGTACAGGTGAGAAGTTTGATGCGATCGAGCTTTTCCACCCCGAAAGAATGGCATCGAGAATTCTCGGTATGGGCGATATTCTTTCTCTTATCGAGAAGGCTGAGGCGGCATACGACGAGAAAAACGCAAAAGAGCTTGAAAAGAAGTTCAGAGAGCAGACCTTCTCTCTTGATGATTTCCTTGAGCAACTTCACCAGCTTAAGAAAATGGGAAATCTCGACCAGCTTCTCGGCATGATGCCCGGAGCTAACACCGGCGCGCTTAAGGATGCGCAGATCGACGAAAAACAGATGAAGCGCACCGAAGCAATTATCCTCTCTATGACCAAGCAGGAGCGCCTGAAGCCCGAAATGATAAACGGTTCACGCAGAAGACGTATCGCAAAGGGCTCCGGAACGTCAGTTGAGGAAGTTAACAAGCTTCTCAAGCAATTCGATCAGATGAAAAAGCTTATGAAGCAGTTCTCCGGAATGGGCGGAAAGCGCCGTATGTTCGGAAGAAAAATGCCTTTCGGCATCTAAAAAGTATTTTAAAAAAACAAAAAATAAAAAACACATCATTTTTGGAGGAAAAAGAAAATGGCAGTTAAAATCAGACTTAAGAGACTTGGCGCAAAGAAATCTCCCTTCTACCGCGTAATCGTAGCAGACGAGAGAGCACCCCGTGACGGTAGATTCATCGATGAGATCGGTTACTACAACCCCCTTACCGATCCCGCTGATATCAAGATCAACGCTGAGAAGGCAACCAAGTGGATCAACAACGGCGCTCAGCCCACTGAGACCGTTAGAACTCTTCTTAAGAAGGCTGAAATCATCAAGTAATTATCTTTTAAAAAATCGGAAGGAAGCCCTTTAGGGCAACAGGAAAGCGCAAATGGATCTGAAGCAAATACTTACAGATATCGCGCGTGCAATCGTTGATACTCCCGATGCCGTTAACGTAGAAGAAAAGGTTAACGGAGACAATGTCGAGCTTATACTCACCGTTGCAGAAGATGATACAGGTATGGTTATAGGCAGACACGGTAAGATAGCAAAGGCTATCAGACAGATAATGAAAGCCGCAGCGAACACATGCGGTAAGCATGTTACTGTAGAAATCCAGTAAGATATTTCCCGGGTAAATTATGCCCGGGAATATTTTTTTGTTTGATACTGACAATTTTATATGATTTTTTTATAATGTTTATACAAGCATTATAGTGTGTTTTTAAAAGATTAGC
>JAZLCY010000038.1:0-10632 GCA_045614485.1 Eubacteriales bacterium | reverse complement strand
GCCGAGCGCCGCGATAAGCTTATGTATGCCGTGGTTGATCTCGGGATCTGCGTGGTAGGGTCTGCCGGCAAGCACAACGATACGCATACCGCGCCTTCTTGCCTCGTTAACGATCTCGCGGCCCTTATCAAGCACCTTTTTCATATACTCGTCATATGCGGCATAAGCCTTCCTGCAGGCAGAGTTTACCTCACCCGTGTTAAATTTTCCAAAGTACTTTTCAAGCACTTCTTTGATCTTCTTCGGGAAGGCGGCCTTATTGTGTGGGCCAACGTAGTCGTTGATATACCTGATCTTGCCGAAATTCAGGGTGTTAGCCTCGATAACCTCGGGATATCCTGCGATAACCGCGCAGTTAAAGTGGTTCTGACCCTTGTTTTCGTTAAAGTTGTAGGTCATGCAGGGGTAGAATATCGCGTCTACACCCATATCAATAAGGGTCTGGATATGACCGTGCATAAGCTTCGCCGGGAAGCAAACGGTATCCGAGGGAATGGTGCTTTGTCCCTTAAGGTAAAGCTTTCTGTTCGAGAATCCGCTCATCTTAACGCGGAAGCCGAGCTCGCGGAAGAGTGTATTCCAGAACGGATACATCTCGTACATATTAAGACCCATAGGTAAGCCTATAGTTCCGCGCGTGCCCTCACCCTCGCCGAATGCTTCAAGAAGCGAAAGCTTGTATTCGTAGAGGTTAAGGGTGTCGTCCTGCGCCTTGTTTGTAACCGGCTTTTCACAGCGGTTGCCTCCGATAAATCTTCTGCCGCCACCAAAGTCGTAAACGGTAAGGTGGCACTTATTGTTACAGCCGGAGCAGGTAACGTTCTTTATAGTGTAGGTAAAGGTCTTAAGATCCTCGTAGGAAAGGATATTGGAGTAGCCCTCGTGGGTCTTCATCTGCTTTGCGTAAAGAGCCGCACCGTATGCACCCATCATACCCGCGATGTCGGGGCGGATAACGTTTGCACCGATCTCCTTCTCAAATGCGCGAAGAACCGCGTTGTTAAGGAACGTACCGCCCTGAACAACGATCTTTTTGCCAAGCTCCTCAACCGAGTGAACTCTTATAACCTTATAAAGCGCGTTTTTAACAACGCTTATGGAAAGACCTGCGGAGATATTCTCAACGGTAGCGCCTTCCTTCTGCGCCTGCTTAACGGAGGAGTTCATAAATACCGTGCATCTTGATCCGAGGTCAACGGGATTTTTACCGTAAAGGCCGAGCCTTGCAAACTCGTCGATCGGATAACCGAGAGCGCTTGCAAATGCCTGCAGGAACGAGCCGCATCCGGAGGAGCAGGCTTCGTTAAGGAATATGTTATCTATTGCGCCGTTTCTTATCTTAAAGCACTTCATATCCTGGCCGCCGATGTCGATGATAAACTCAACGTCAGGCATAAAGTATTTCGCCGCGGTAAAGTGTGCAACCGTTTCAACAACGCCGTAATCAATACCGAGCGCGCTCTTCATCATATCCTCGCCGTAGCCGGTAACAGCGCTTGAGATGATCTTAACCTCGGGATATTTTTCAAACATCTCGATAAGAGTTTCGCGCACGACCTCGATAGGCTTACCGCGGTTGGACTGATACTTGGAGAAGATTATAGAGCCTTCATTATCCGTAAGGATAACCTTGAGGGTGGTAGAGCCGGAGTCGATACCAAGGTATGCGTCGCCCTTATATGCGATACCCTCTTTTCTCGGCACGCTGTGTGCCTCGTGCCTTGCGATAAATTCGTTATATTCTTCCTCGTTTGCAAACAGGGGCTCAAGAGCCGAGCTGTTCTTAAGATCGGTCTTCTGCCCGATCATCTCGTATGCCTTGAGAAGATCTACCTTCTCCTCAGCGTAGTAAGCCGCACCGAGTGCAACGAAAACGAGTGAATCGTCAGGGCAGGTGCCCTCGCATCCGATCGTCTTGTCAAACGCGCGGCGAAGCTCTGTAAGGAAGGTAAGCGGGCCGCCGAGGTAAACAACGTTGCCCTCGATGGGGTGGCCCTGTGCAAGACCTGTAAGAGTCTGGTTAACTATTGCATAGAAGATACTTGCAGAGATGTCCTCTTTTCTTGCGCCCTGGTTAAGCAGGGGCTGAATATCGGTCTTTGCAAAAACACCGCATCTTGATGCTATCGAGTATATCTTCTCGTAGTTCTTCGCAAGCTCGTTCATCTCGCCGGTCTCGATCTGCATAAGGCTTGCCATCTGGTCGGCAAAAGCACCCGTACCGCCGGCACAAGTGCCGTTCATACGAACCTCGAGATTTCCGCTTAAGAAAAGTATTTTAGCATCCTCGCCGCCAAGCTCGATAACAACGTCTGTTTCGGGCAGCCTATGGCTGATTGCAACCTTTGTTGCGTAAACCTCCTGCACGAAGGGAATGGATGCCGTTTCGGCAATACCCATACCCGCAGAGCCGGAGAAGGCGCAAACAACAGGTTCGGTTATATTAAATTTGTCTATTAAGCCCTTAAGTACCTCGCGCGTTTTCTCGGTAATCATTGCAAAATGGCGCTCGTAGCTCTTATGCAAGAGCTTGCCGTCGTCATCAAGAACAACGCACTTTATGGTCGTTGAGCCTATGTCAATGCCTATTCTCATTACGTTTCACCTTTTAAATTATCGGAATTTCCTCATATAGCTGAGATATTTCGTTCCGATCCTTGACCACTCAAAGCCGAGGTTCTCAAGCTCGCCTATTGTAAACGCGTTGCTCATCGGCACGTTCTTAGATGCAGATGCGATCGCGTTGTAGAAGGAGAGGATCGCTACGTCCTTGTCCTCTATTGCGCCCTTAAGCGTTTCCTCGAACTTCTCCTTTGTAACCTTCTTGATCCTCTTGAAGTACTTCTTTCTGAAGGTTTCAAGGGTGAAGAGCTGGGGGTGATACAAGTTGTAAATGTTGTTTGTTTTATTGTAAAGTGCAAGGCGCACGTATGCGTCCGCGCACTCGTCAACGGGGGTAAAGTCGATGGGGTATTCCGCAAGTTCGGTGGTGTACTTCTTAACCTTAAGAAGTCCTTTGAATCTACCGAGGAAGCCGTTATCGTCGGAATTGCGCTGATAAATGCCGTCGGCAGATCTCCAGGTAAGGTTACCGATACGGAAGATGTTCGCCTTAAGTCCCATCTCTCTTGCAAGCAGAACCTTTTCCTCTGCCTTGTACTTGGAGTGGATATAAACGTTCTGCATATGGTTCTGGCCTATATCAAGGCTGAACTCGTCAAAGAATGCATCGGGGTTGGTCTGTTCAACAGTACCCGAGCCGTGCACGCTCGCGGTGGAGGTGTGCTGCATAAACGCGCCCGACTCCATACAGAAGTCGATAACGTTCTGCGTGCCGAAAACGTTGGTGCGCTCAAAGTCGGCATAATGACCCGCGTGGCTAACGTTTGCGGCGGTGTGGATAACCATATCAACTCGGTTAACAAGCAGGTTGTAATCCTCATCCGAAAGGCCGAGGTGATATTTCTCAATATCGCCGATCTTTACCTTGTATCTGAAGTACTCGTGCTCCTTGGGGAAGTAGAACTTCAGAACCTCGCGGAGCTTTTCCTCGCTTCTTACAAGGCAGATAACGTACATTCTTCTGCGAAGAAGCTCGCGCAGAACGTGTGAGCCAAGGAAACCGGTTGCGCCGGTGAGAAGAACGTATTTGATAGCCTCGGTGTGAAGAAGGCCGGAGTTGTGCTTGATAAGGTCGTTAACGTTGATCTGATTTTCTTCCATTGCCGCCTGATTCTTCAGATCGAGAATCGCTCTTTCAAGCTTCTCGGCGGTGGGATGCTCGTAAATTTCCTGTGCGGGAATGCCAAGGATCGCCGCCGCCTCAAAAGCGGTAAGGCTGTATCCTCCGAGGTCAAAGAAGTTGTCCTTTATACCGATATCCTTGCGGCTGAGGGCCTGCTCGAATGCGGCAACGATCTTCTTCTGCTCAGCGGTGGTGGGGGCTACGTATGCAACCTCCTTGCTGAGAATTATTTCGCGCACCATTTTGATCGCTTCCTTGCGCTTGGTCTTGAGCGTTGTGGTTTTCGGGAAATCTCTTGCGATGAAGTCAACCGAAACAACTCTCTTGTATGAGGGAAGCGACGCGTTAAGGAGCTTAAGCTCTTCTCTTATGTTCTTGATAAGAGCATTGTCGTTTATATCTATGGGCTGGATCGCCGCAGCGATCTTACCCTTGTTCTCATATACCATAACGTCCTTAACGCCGTTAAGGTGAGAAATGTATCCCTCGATCTCCTCGGGATAGATGTTTTTACCGTTGTCAAGAATGATAAGGTTCTTGGAACGGCCGGTGATGTAAAGGTATCCCTCCTCATCAAAATGTCCAAGGTCGCCTGTGCGAAGGTATCCGTCCTCGGTGTAGGCTTCCTTCGTTGCCTCGGGGTTCTTGTAGTAGCCGAGCATAACGCCGTCGCCCTTAACAACTATCTCGCCGTTATCGATCTTGGTGTCCATATAGGAAACGGGCAGACCTACAGAGCCGAACTTGTTCTTGCCGGGGTAGTTCGCCGCGATAAGAGGAGCGCATTCGGTAAGGCCGTAGCCCTGGTACATATTGATACCGAACTCGTCAAATGCCGCCGCGATCTCAGGGCGCAGTGCCGCACCTCCAACGATAACGTTGGTAAGATCTCCGCCAAAGCGGTCAAGAAGCTTTTTGTAAAGCTTGCGTCTTATATCGATCTTAAAGAAGCGGAAAAACTTGTTTATCTTCTTCGCAAGGGTGATCTTGCGGCGCATCTTACCTGTGGAGATGCTCTCCATAACCTTCTTATAGAAAACGTCTGCAATAGAGGGAACGATAAGGATAACCGAGGGCTTGAAAAGCTGCAGGTTCTTAACGATATTCTCTAGCTTGTCGTTGATGCAAACGGTTGCGCCACAGTAAAGAACGCCAAGGTTGTCTACTGTCAGCTCGAAGGTGTGGTGTATCGGAAGAACGGACATGACCACGGGGTTCTTCTTGAGATTCTGGGTGTAGTCCATTCTGTAAATATCGTTAATGTTGGAAACGATGTTCTCCTGGCTGAGCATAACGCCCTTGCTCACACCCGTTGTTCCCGAGGTAAAGAGTATCTCGGCAAGCGCGTGGGGGTCGATCTTGGGAAGGGTGGTGTGCTCGGTGCGCAGGATCTCGCGGAATCGGGTTCCCGAAAAGCTGATAACCTCGCTGATGCCGTTGTCCGCATTTTCGATAACGCGCATCATAGGTTCGAATTCCTCAGAGAGAAATACCATATCAACGTCACCCATAACGAGAAGGTTGAGTATCTCGTTCTCGGGCAACATTTTATCTATGGGAATAACCACGTTAGAAGAGCAGGTAATACCAAGGAATGAGATCACCCACTGGTAGCAGGTAGAACCGATTATGGCAACGTGCTTGCCTGTCCAACCCTTTTTAACAAACCAGGATGCAACCGAATATGCATCGTCTCTCATCTCTTTGAAGGTTTTATTTACAACCGTGTTTGCGATTATGTATCTATATGCATCTCTTGTGCCGAATCTCTTATTGGTTTCATCAAGAAACTCCTGAAGATCTGCGATCATTTTGTTCATATAAGATGTACTCCGTTCCTTAGAATGTATGTTAAAATATGAAATACCGAACGATTGACAACGAACGTCAGTGTACATTATAGCACAAAACCGCGGTATATACAATATATAAATTAAAAATTTAAAGAAATTTACAAAATTGTGCATTTTAGGTGCGCGAAAGCGCGACACCGGCATATCGGAGGCCTTAAAAATATGTTCTTGAAAAAATGCTTATTTCGGTTGATTTTCGCTTTGAAATATGATAAAATCGAGCTATAGAAAAAACTGCTTTATGGAGATAGTTATGAAAAAGATCGTTTACCTTCCCCTTGATGAAAGACCCTGCAACTATTCCTACACGGGATTTTTGTGCGAGGATAATGAAAAATTCAACCTCGTGCGCCCGGATCTTTCCGAAATGGGAAATAAAAAGACCCCCGCAAACTACGAGAGCATAAAGAACTTTCTTTTAAGAGAGTGCCCCGATGCAGACTATCTTGTTATTGCAACAGACACACTGCTTTACGGCGGAATCGTTCCCTCAAGACTCCATTATCTCACAAAAGAGGAGCTTAGCGAAAGGCTTGGAGTTCTGAAAACGGTAAAAGAGATGAACCCCGATCTCACCGTTTATGCATTCGGCCTTGTTATGCGCTGTCCCTGCTATTCGGATAATGATGAGGAGCCGGATTACTACGGCAAGGTTGGTCTTGAGATATTTGAGTACGGCCAGAACGAGCACAGGCACAGAGACGGCCTGATCGGTGAGGATGAGTACCTTAAGGAAAAGGAAAGGCTCAAGGCTTGCGAGCCCTATCTTGACGATTACGTAACTCGCCGCAAGGTCAACATTTCCGTGTTTGCAGACGTGCTCTCTCTTGTCGGTAGCGTTATCAAGGAGTTCGTTATCCTGCAGGATGACTCCAACCCCTGCGGCTTTACCGCGATGGATCAGGAGTTTGTAAGAGGTATTATCAAAAAGCTCGGCATCACAGTTGACATTTATCCCGGAGCAGATGAGGGCGGCCTTTCGCTCCTTGCCCGCACGGTTACCAATATGGAAAAATATTCGCCTAAGATATGCCCCGTGTATCCTAAAGAGGAGTGCAAGAAGGTAATTCCGCTTTATGAGGACAGGGAAGTATATAAGAGCATCGCATCTCAGATAAAGAGCGCGGGCGCAACTCTTTGCGAAAATGAAGAGGAAGCGGACATTCTGCTTTTCTGCAATCTTCCCGTGGGCGAGATGAACAACGTTGCATCCCCCGGCGGCAAGTCCTATGAGGACAGAGATCTGCCTATGTTTATTGAGAAGATCAAAAAGGCGCACGAAGCGGGCCGCGGAGTTGCTATTGCAGACGTTGCTTATCTTAACGGCGGCGACGTTGGACTTACCACAGCGCTTATGAAGGAGGTCGGCCTTCTTAACCTTTGGGGCTATGCCGGCTGGAACACCTCCTCAAACACCCTCGGCACAGTTATCTGCCAGGCTGTTATGAGATATTTCTACGGTGATACTGCGGCGCACCGCCGCTTTACAGCGCAACGCATATTTGAGGACGTTGGCTATCAGGCAAAGGTGAGAAAGCACGTTTGGGACAACGAGGTTGAGGCTATGGGCGGCTCGTATTACGATACCAAGGAAGCCATCGGCCCTATCAGCCGCCGTATCGAAGCACTTATCAACGAATTTATGAATGAAACCTATCCCGAGATCGCAAATTCCTACTATATGTCAAAGTGTTATATGCCCTGGGTAAGAATGTTCGAGATCGGCATCGTTGTGGCAGAAAAATAATCAACAGCGAAGAAAACGTCACCCCGTGTAACGTTTTTGAGAAAAATAAAAAAGCGAATGGTGCGTTATCCTTAACGGAAAACACGCATCATTCGCTTTTCTCTTTATGCCTTTGCTGGGGTCGGCTGTGCCTCTAATTTGGCAACGCTGACCTTCGGTGCTTTGAAATATCTGTTTTTCTGCTCGCAGTAGCTGCAGGTCTTGCTCTCAAGCTTTTCGCCGCAATAGATACAGCGGCCGTTCTTTTTTCTTCTCTCAACGGGCTCGTGGATAAAGTTTAAATCGCTTGCGGGTACGTTAAGCTTGCCTTTAACAGCGGGCGCCATCAGAATTACGATCAAAAACGACGTTATGGGAAAGAAAAATCCTGTAAGCACGAAAACTCCCCACCATTTACATCCCTTGGAAGAGGCAATAAGCGGGCATATAATTGCTCCTATCATAATATATCTCCTTATCAGTTAACCTTGAATTTTGGCAGTTCAAACGAAAATCAACCGCCTAAGCTAAGCAGTATTGCCAGCAGAACGACGGCGGTGGTTGCGATCAGTCCGCCCGAGGCAACGAGTACAATGTTTCTTATCTTCTTGAAAAGGCCGGTGGTTGACATATATTTCTTTATAAGCTGTCCCCTTGCTTTTCTTGCCTCAATATTGCGTTCACGGTAGCCTTCCATATCAAGCTCCGGAGGTACTTCACCGGGAAGGCGAAGTCTTCTTCCTGCCTCAAGTATCGCCTTTGCGTAGGTGTCGATGGCTTTAACAAAGTCGCTTACGGCGATGGATTCATCCTTGCAGGTAGCAGTGTAATTGGCTGCGCCAATATACAGCGGATAAAGTCTGTATGGATAAACGTCAAAGGTGTAGGTCATAGGGTATCCTTTAGCGTTATAGTAAGAAATGGTGATCCTGTGAACACCGGGGTGCGTATTTGATACCTCGCTTATGCCGGCGAAATTTTCGAACGGGCAAACAAATTGCTCTGCCGCATCCGATATAATGCCGCAGCACTTTCTTGCGTCATCTACAAAAAAGTACGTAAGCGCCTGTTTTTGCAGGGGAAGCATCACGCGATAGCCCTGCTTTGATGCAAGCTCTATGGTTTTTCTTTGCTTTTCCGAAATCGTTTTGCGTGCGTCGGCAATTCTGATACGTTTACCCTTTATATTAAAGTAAGCCACATCCTCGTCTGCCTGGTCGGGTCTGGGGCGGCCTGCAACAAACACAGGGCGGTATCTATCCTCAAGCACCTGCTCCACAACAACGGTTTTTTGCTCCTGCTTGTGCATAGAAACGTCTGTTGATATGTCAATGTTATCATCAAGCAAGGTATCAAATGAGATATTAAAGTAAGATGCGATCTTTTTGATCTTGTCGATATCAGGCATGCTTGCGCCTGTTTCCCACTTGTAAACCGCCTGCCTTGAAACGTCAAGCGCGAATGCGAGCTGCTCCTGCGACATACCGCGCTGTCTTCGTAAGAGAGAAATTTTGTCTGAAATAATCATATCGGGCTCCTTCTTTGCGTTTTCTTCGTAAAAAGTATATCACCTTGCCGTAGGATGCACAAGCAACAGCACTTTGAAATTTGTTAACCTGGAGTTAGAATTTTTGAAAAATGTTTGATTTTTATAGGTTTTTTGCGTTTTTTGAAGGGTTTTTTTGAGCTGATTTTGCCCTCGTTAACCTGTGGTATGCAAATCACAGGTGTGCAAATTGCAGGTTGCATAAGGCGGGATAATATGCAATCATTTGTTTACATTTTGTGAAAAAGCGGTGCATTCTCTAAAGAAATTATATCACAGCATTTTTGTTTTGTAAAGGTGGTTTGGGGCTGTATAAATTATGCACTTGCAATTTTTGTCGATTTATGGTAAAATGGGCGCAGTGATTTTTTAGCGAGGACGTTATGTATTACAGACACGATTTGAATTACGAATATCCCGAAAGATCAGATGAGCATATGATCAACGTTAAGCATATTGCCGACGTTAAGCTTGATACAGAGTATCCTTATTTCCCTAAGGGATTTAAATTTGGATTTATCCGCACTGTATATTGGCTTGTTGTAAACACGATCGTTTTTCCCTTGATGAATCTTTCTCACGGTCTTAGGATCCACGGAAAGAAGAATTTGAAAAAGCATAAAAAAGAGTATAAGAACGGACTTATCACCATATCCAACCACGTTTTTTATTGGGATTATCTTGCCGTGATAAAGGCTATGCGCCCCCACCTTGCGTATTTCCCTGCGTGGAAGACCAATTTTGAAGGGCCGAACCGCCATCTTATCCGTATGTCGGGCGGAATCCCCGTGCCAACCGGTGACTGGCACTGTATGATGAAGTTCAATAAGGCGATAGAGCACGTTTTGGAGAGCGGCAAGTGGCTACATTTTTATCCGGAGGGATCAATGTGGTTCTTCTATCCCGATATCCGCCCTCTTAAAAAGGCGGTATTCGGCTATGCGGTAAAGTATGATAAGCCTGTGCTTCCCATAACTATGTCCTTCAGAAAAAGGCGCGGACTTTTAAAGCTTTTTGGCAAAGGCCCCTGCGTTGATCTGCATATAGGAGAGCCTCTTTATGCAGATAAGAGCCTCACACCTCGCGAGGCAGAGCAAAAGCTACATGCCGAGGCATACCACGTAATGCAGGTGATGAACGGTATAAATCCGGGCGATCCCACCTACAATACCGATCAGAACATCGATACGTACAAGAAGACGATGTGAAGGTAGTGGTTAGCGGTTAGTAAATAGTGATCATCAAACAGAAAAAAGCGAAAACCGATAGAGCGTTGCTCTAAAGGACAGTTTTTCAGCAATACGGTATATCTCGAAAGAGGTATGCCGTATTTTGTATTTGTGGACACAAATGCAGTGCTTGTCAGGAAAATTGATAAGTGATAGGTGAACATAAAAAGGCTCCCTTTACACAAGGGAGGCTTTCGTGCTAACCGTTATGTATGCGTGATCTGTTTCAAATTCATTTACGATTTTTAGCTTTGATATTGATAAATAACTGCGTATATCGTTAGGGTTATCGGGATAAATTTTTATTTTTCTATCTCCCATATCGATATACTCATTCTGATTTTTATCGATTGATAAAACGAAAAGTCCGTTATTAGTCATCAAAGAAGCAATTTTTTGTATAGCTGATAATTTATCCTGTATGTGCATAAATGTCAACGACGAGTATATTACATCAAACTGTGCCTCAAATTCACAAGACATAAAATCATCGCAAACAAGCTTTATATTTTGATACGTTGATAGATTTTCAG
>JAZLCY010000037.1:0-18213 GCA_045614485.1 Eubacteriales bacterium | reverse complement strand
TGACGTAAGCTTTTCGTCAGAGGTTGTTGACAGAATCGGCGGTAAAACGGATACCGTTTATTACGCTGACCTTACTGTTAAAAATCCGGAAAAGAATATGACGTTCACCTTTAAATTTATATAATTGAACAGTAAAACCGGTTTGTGCGCAAAAAACACACGCGCACAAGCCGGTTTTTCTCTGTTTATGATAAAAGACAAATTATTTTATAAAAAGTTAACACAAAGGGGTATTTTTGTGCTATAATTTAATTTGAGATTGTATGCCGACTCGTATTTTGCGGTCCGGCAGAAAGGAGAGGCGTGTGTTTGGATACGTAAGGCCACGCGAGGGCGACCTTCTTGTAAAGGAGCTTGAGTTTTATAAGGCTACCTATTGCGGTATCTGCCGCGCTATGAAGCACCAAACAGGTGCGCTCTCGAATATCACTCTCAGCTATGACAGTGTGTTTCTGGCTCTTGTCAGAATGATATATCTTGATGATAGCGAGTTCTCTGCTAAAAAGGTGCGTTGCATCGCACATCCGATAAACCGCTGTAAGATCATAACAGAGAATTCGGCGATCGAGTACACCGCGCGCGTTTTCGCGCTTCTTGCTCATCATAAAATACGTGATGACAAAAAGGACGAGGGCTTTTGTAAGCGCGTAGCATTGATTCCCGTAGCCCCTATTGCAAAGCGTGGGGCAAAAAAGGCAAAGCTTTCCGATCTTTCCAAAATTTTCAGCGAGAAGCTTGCGGCTCTTGCAAAAATGGAGGAGGATAAAGAACCCAGCGTGGATCTTGCCGCCACCACCTTCGGCGAGCTTCTTGGCGAGGCATTCGCCTACGGCTTTTCGGATAACGACAGGCGCATACTTTATCAGTGCGGCTACCACCTTGGCAGGTTTATCTATGCCGCCGATGCCGCTGAGGATTATGAGAAGGATAAGAAGCGCGGTAAGTACAATCCCTTCGTTATTCTTTACGGTGGTAAGGAGCTTACGCCCGAGGATAAGAAGGCTATAAAAACCGGCCTCATCCTTGAATGTCAGGGGCTTGAGTCGGCTATCGACCTTCTGCCCTTCGGTAGTAAGGTGAATATTGAAAACATAATCAGAAATATTATATATTGCGGTCTTATTGACCGTATTGCGTTTCTCGACAGCGAGAAAAAACAAGGAGAAAAAAAGTGAGAGATCCGTACAGTGTCTTAGGCATAAAGCCTACCGCCACAGATGAAGAGATAAAAAAGGCATATCATAATCTTGCAAGGAAGTATCATCCCGATAAGTATGGCGAGGATAACCCCCTTCGTGATATAGCGCAGGAAAAAATGCAAGAGGTCAATGCCGCGTATAATGAGATAACCCGCATGCGTTCGGCACAGGAAAACGGCAGGGAGCATGATGAAGGTGTGTCAGACGAATATATTACCGCTACCGAGTACCGTCGCATCCGCATTTTGCTTAACCGCCGCAGGTTCAGGGAAGCGGCAAGGTCGCTTGCAGATATTCCCGAGGCGCAAAGAACTGCAGAGTGGCACTACCTGATGAGTGTGGTGTGTTTGTCGGCAAACAGGGTAAACGATGCTATGCGCGAGCTTGAGCTCGCTTGTCAGATGGACCCCTCGAATCAGGAATACCAGCAGGCAAAGATCGCCTTTAACGAGGCTACCGCAAGATATGGCTCTGCGTATTATGACACCGCTTATAACCGCGGTGGAAGGCAGGAGGACGGTTGCGCCGGTTCGGGCCTTGACTGTTGCTTGCGCTTCCTCTGTATGAATATGCTTTGTAACTGCTGCTGCAGGCATTGAGAAAATGAAATTAACTAAGAAAATAACGATAAGCGCTATGGCTATTGCCATCAGTGTTGCTATCTTATCCCTCGGCGCGATGGTTGAGGTGCTCGATATGGCGGTAGCATCCCTTATGTCCCTTCTGGTCGTGTTCGTGTTTATCGAGATGGGGTCGCCGTTCGTCTGGTTCGTATGGCTTGGCACGTCGATCATCACCGCTCTTATACCGAACGGCCTTTTGGTTGGAATAGAATACTTTACCGTGTTCGGCATATACCCGATCCTGAAGGCTTATTTTGAGAGAGCGCCGCGCCCTTTAAGATGGCCGATAAAGATCGTATATGTAAACCTGTTCATTATGGGTGCGCTCCTTCTTAGCGAGCTTATCTCATTTGTATCTTTTTTCGAGATCGAAAGGTGGTATTTTAAGCTTGCGCTTGCCTTGGGACTGAATCTTGTATTCGTTCTTTATGATGTTTACCTTACCAAAATGATAAGGTTCTACTATTCCGTTATAAGAAAAAAGATATCGAAATTCTTAAAAAAATAGAGGTTTGAAAATGACAAAGGTTGGATTTGTATCGCTCGGGTGCTCCAAAAATCTCGTTGATACCGAGGTTATGTTAAGGAAGCTTCATGATGCCGGTTTTGAGATAACTCCGGATGAAACCGAGGCTGAAATAGTTGTTATAAATACCTGTGGCTTTATTGTGAGCGCAAAGCAGGAGTCAATAGATAATATCCTTGATATCGCTTGGCTTAAAAAGAATGGCAAGTGCCGTGGAATCATCGCCACCGGTTGCCTTGTTGAAAGATATCGCGAGCAGGTGATGGCAGAGATGCCTGAGCTTGATGCTCTTGTAGGTATCGGATCTATCGACAAGATCGTTGATGCCTGCCGTGCCGTGCTTGAAGGCAAGAAATACACTTCGTTTGAGGATAAGGAAGCCTGCAAGCTTGGAGGAGAAAGAATTCTCACCACCGAGCCTCATATAGCCTACCTCAAGATAGCAGAGGGCTGTGATAACAAGTGTACATACTGTGCAATTCCCCTTATCCGCGGCAAGCTCAGAAGCCGCACGATAGAGGATATTGTTGCCGAGGCTAAGGAGCTTGAGGCGCTCGGGGTTAAGGAACTCAACCTTATCGCGCAGGACACCTCGCGTTATGGCCTTGATCTTTACGGCGAGTATTCGCTTGCCCGCCTTGTTCGTGAAATAACGAAGAACACCGAAATTCCGTGGATAAGGCTCCTTTATTGCTATCCCGATAAGATTACGGACGAGCTTATTGACGAGCTTCGTGATAACGACAGGCTCGTTAAGTATATGGATATTCCGATCCAGCATATATCCGACCCCGTGTTAACAAGGATGAACAGGCACGGCGGCTCTGCTCTTATTAAGGAAACCGTTAAGAAGCTTCGTGAAAGAGTTCCCGGCATCACCTTAAGAACCACCGCAATGGTTGGCTTCCCCGGTGAAACCGAGCAGGATTTTGAACAGCTTTGCGAGTTCGTTAAGGAAGCCGAGTTCGATAGATTCGGTGCATTCACCTACTCGGCGGAGGAAGGCACTGTTGCCGCTGAATTTGACGGCGAGGTGGATGAGCAGGTAAAGCAGGATAGATACGACGTGCTTATGCAAACTCAGCTCACGGTTGCTGAGGGCGTAAGTCAGCGCAAGATCGGAAAAACACTCACCGTGCTTTGTGATGGCTTCGATACCGTTGCCGAGATACACTACGGCAGGTCTGAGGCTGATGCACCGGACGTTGACGGCAGAGTTTATTTCAAGGCTAAGAAAAGGGTTGCTCCCGGTAGCTTTGTAAAGGTTAAAATTACTGAGGCGCTTGATTACGACGTAATAGGCGCAGTAGTGGAATAAGGAGAAAATATAATGAAAAAATCATCAATGAACGTTCCTAATATTTTATCCCTTATAAGAGTAGTCCTCGTTCCCGCATTCGTTGCGGCTCTTGTATTTATGCGCGATATCGGAAAAGGTGAAACATTTATGTGGTGGGGCATTATCGTTCCCGCGATAATCTACGCTCTTACCGCTATCACAGATATGCTTGACGGCAAGATTGCAAGAAAGTATAATCTTGTAACCGACTTTGGTAAGTTTATCGATCCCCTTGCGGATAAGTTTATGGTAATATCATCTCAGATTGCCATTCTTCTTTGGATGGTGCTCCGCGCAGGCGATGAGTTTCAGCACGTGCTTCTTCCCATCATTTTCGTATGGGTGGTTCTTATCATTCTTCTTCGTGAGCTTGGTGTAACCAGCCTTCGCCTTGTTGTTGCAGGCAAGAGCGGTATCGTAGTTGCGGCAAGCCTTCTCGGAAAGATGAAAACCGCATCTCAGATGGTCGGCACAGTTGTTATCATTGTAGAGCCTATATTCTCCTACTTTGAGAACTCCGTATGCTCATTCCTTTGGAATTCGCACATTCTCTCCTACGTTGCAATGGGCATTATGGCATTCACCACCATTTTCTCGGGGCTTGATTATCTTAAGACGTATTTACCCCATATCGACTCCAACAAATAATTGTTTGTGGAGGCATCTTAAGGCATAACCAAATACAAAGGCAGGCGAGAGCCTGCCTTTGTATTTTATCACCGTTTATTTTCTCGCCGTATGAAATACGGCTTCGGCAATAAGCGTCGATTTCTGCTCTTAACCTGCACTCCACGGTTACTCTATGCGTGGCTACTTTCTCCCAAAACTCTCTTTTTCACCGTATGAAATACGCCTGACGTTCGAAGAAGGCGTTTTTTCACAAGATCTGCTCATCAAAAAGCAGTACAACAGCATTTTTAAAAGCAGCAAAATAAAAAGGCAGGCGAGAGCCTGCCTTTTGTTCTATCGATTAAATTAGTTCGCCGCCTTAACGATAGTGGTGAACTTGTCAGTCTTGAGAGATGCGCCGCCGATAAGACCGCCGTCAACGTTGGTCTTGGAAAGGAGCTCCTTAGCATTTGCATCGTTCATAGAGCCGCCGTACTGGATGGTGATCTCCTCAGCAGCCTCAGCGCCGTAAAGAGCAGCGATGGTTGCGCGGATAACGCCGCAGGTTTCGTCTGCCTGCTCGGGAGTAGCGGTAAGGCCTGTGCCGATTGCCCAAACGGGCTCGTAAGCGATAATAACGTTCTTAAGCTCCTCAGCAGAAACACCTGCAAGGTCAAGCTTGGTCTGCATAGCTACTACTTCGTCGGTAATGCCTGCAAGGCGCTCTTCCTTAACTTCGCCAAGGCAAAGGATAACCTTAAGGCCTGCAGCGAGAGCTGCCTTTGTGCGAAGGTTAACGGTTGCGTCGGTCTCGCCGAAGTACTGGCGTCTTTCAGAGTGGCCGATAACAACGTACTCGGTACCGATCTCGCAAAGCATCTTTGCGCTGATCCCGCCGGTGTAAGCACCGCTCTCTGCAAAGTGAACGTTTTCTGCACCGATCTTGATGTTAGTGCCCTTTGCCGCCTCAACAGCGGTAGCAATATCTACGTAGGGAACGCAAAGCACGATGTCGCACTTGTCCATACCCTTAACCATGGGAGCAAGCCCTTCGATAAATGCTTTGGTCTGGCTGGGAGTCATATTCATCTTCCAGTTGCCTGCAATAACAGTTCTTCTCATTTTAAAATCCTCTTTATAGTTTTTTTCATAGGACGAGGGGCAAATTTTGCCCCTCGGTCAGTTTTAATTATTTGTCCATAAGGCAGCTAACGCCGGGAAGATCCTTACCTTCAAGGAACTCAAGCGAAGCACCGCCACCGGTAGAGATGTGAGTGATCTTGGAAGCGTAGCCAAGCTGCTCGCAAGCCGCCGCGGAGTCGCCACCGCCAACGATCGTGATAGCGGAGCTATCTGCAAGAGCCTGTGCAACCGCGATAGTACCCTTTGCAAGAGTGGGGTTCTCAAATACGCCCATAGGACCGTTCCAAACAACAGTCTTTGCATTCATAACTGCATCTGCGAAGAGCTTTGCAGTCTTAGGACCGATATCCATACCTTCCTTGTCAGCGGGGATCTTGTCGGTATCAACGTACTCGATCTCGATCTCTGCATCAATGGGGTTGGGGAAGTTTTCAGCAACTGCGTTGTCGATAGGAAGAAGGAGGTTAACGCCCATTTCCTTAGCCTTAGCCATCATTTCGCGGCAGTAGTCGATCTTGGTCTCGTCAAGAAGAGACTTACCAACCTCGTAGCCCTTTGCAGCAGCGAAGGTAAATGCCATACCGCCGCCGATAATAAGGGTATCAACCTTGGTAAGAAGGTTGTCAATAACGTTGAGCTTATCAGCTACCTTTGCGCCGCCAAGGATTGCAACGAAGGGACGCTCAGGGGTCTGAAGTGCCTTACCCATAACGGAAATTTCCTTCTGGATGAGGTAGCCGCAAACTGCGGGAATGTAATCTGCAACACCTGCGGTAGATGCGTGTGCTCTGTGAGCCGCACCAAATGCGTCGTTAACAAAGAGATCTGCGTAGGAAGCAAGCTCCTTAGCAAACTCCTCGCCGTTCTTGGTCTCGCGAGCATCAAATCTGGTGTTCTCAAGCAATACTGCTTCGCCGGCCTTAAGGTTAGCTACCTTAGCCTTTGCATCGGGGCCGATAATGTCCTCAGCGAAAACTACCTTCTCAGCGCCGAGCAGCTCGTTAAGGCGAGTGCAAACGGGCTTAAGGGTGAGCTTCTTCTTGTCGTTCTTGAGAGCCTTCTCAAGATACTCAGCAGTAGCCTGTGCGCGCTCTGCCTCGGGAAGAGCCTCAACAGCCTTCTTCTCCTTCTTGGAGAGGCCAAAGCCCTCGGTGAATATAGCGTGGGGCTTGCCCATGTGAGAGCAAAGGATAACCTTTGCGCCGCCGTCAAGAAGATACTTGATTGTGGGAAGAGCACCAACGATTCTCTTATCGGATGTGATAACTCCGTCCTTCATAGGAACGTTAAAGTCGCAGCGCACAAGCACTGTTTTGCCGGCAATTTCAACGTCCTCAATGGTCTTTTTATTGTAGGTTGCCATAATATTTCTCCTTATAAATATTTTATATCATTCATATAATAGCACATTGTTAAAATATAGTCAAGAACTAAAAGATATATTTTTATTAAAATCAAAATCACTTGACAAATATCTCATTAGGATATATACTTAATTATAGCATTTTTTAGATAGGCTTGGTATTATGAAGAACAAAACAGACGTTAGAGTTTTAAAAACCAAAGAAAAACTTAATAAGGCGCTCCGCTCTCTTCTGGCGGAGAAGGGCATTTCAGATATAACGGTTAACGAGATCTGTGATCGTGCAGGTATCCGCAGGGCAACCTTCTATAAGCATTACAGCGATAAGATCGCTTTTATGTCCGGCGTTGCATCCGATCTTGTATATTCGCTTGATAATATGCTTAAGGCAAGCGGCATGTCTCTTGGTGCGCAGGATTATCTTGTTGCATATGAGAAAAAGCTTATCTTTTGCCTTCTTGAAAACAAGTACACTGGCGAGTTTTTAAGGGATAATAAAACCGTCGGTGTCGTTGCATCCGTTATGGTGCACGAGCACTGTGAGTTTTTGAAGAACAAGCTTATCGAGATCACAAATAGCGGTGTTGAGCTTGTTGCATCGGCAGACGTTGTTGCATCCGTCCTTTCCGGCGGTATCGCAAGCCTTATGATAAAGTGCTATGATGATGCCGATGGCATGGGAGATAGCATTTTTTCTGAGATTGAAAACATAGTAAGGGCTATGTTCAGATAAAGAGCAAAAAACGGCGATAAAAATCGCCGTTTTTTATTTATTCAAGGAAGAATATTCCCGTTCCGCATCCTGTTTCGCCGCCGTTTGCCATATGCGCCGCGTAAGATGCGCGCAACGTGGTGTCCGTAGGCAATTTTTCAAGCGGTGTGTCGTTTGGCACTTCGTAAAGGAATTTGTAAAGTCCGTTGTTTCCCTCTGTGTACTGATCGTATTTCAGTATCTCGTAGTTGTTCATAAACTTAACGATATTTGATTTCTCATCAAGGAAATCGCGGTTCTTGTGGTAAAGCAGCCAGCTGGAGCAGAAAAACGGGATATTATCGCATCCCAAAAGCTTGCAAAAGATCTCTTTCGCCTCGGCGTACGATCTCTGGCAGGCTCTTGCATCCAAAGGTGTGCCTGTGCGAGGGATATGCACTGAAAGCACGCTGTCGTGCTTCTCAATAACCTTATCTCCCTTTTTATAAGTGCCTATAAGGAATTCGCGCACCTCAAACTGCAGCCTTCCAACGCCAAGGATCCTTAATCCGTAAAATCTTGTATACCACTGCCAGTTGTATATGCCAACAGTTCCGAACATCCTCTTGCATTCTCCGGTCTTGATCTTGTAGTCAAGGAGGGTGAACGAAACGTTTTTCTTGTTGAAGCCGAGCTTTAAAAGCCTTTCTCTCATTGTTCTACTAAGGCAAATATGTGCTATAAGCTCTGCTGTGTAGGGATGCACGTTGCCGGCTTCCGCCATTGTTAGAACGTAGGAGTAGGTTTCGTCGGTGATAAATCCGTTGTCCTTGTCATATCCGGCAATAAGGGTGTTCAGCGCCTCTGCAGCTTGTGGGCTCGAGGCGATCTTTTCATATGCTATAGCAATATCTATTCTATCGCTTGTATCGAATTCAAATTCCCTAAGGAATTCGGTGATGTATTTTATCATTTTTTCACCTCTTTGAGTTACTGATTATATTTTAATCGTTATTGGCGGAAAAATCAATACTACGGCCCACAATACTTGATTTTTTCTTTTTTTGGTAGTATAATTGAATTACAACGAACGGAGGATTCTGATATGAAGATAATAACTTTCAGCTATGATGACGGTGTAAGGCAGGATAAAAGACTTGTTGAAATTCTCAATAAGTACGGCCTGAAAGCCACCTTTAATATAAATTCCGAGCTTCTCGGCACAAAAAACAAGCTTAATTTGATTGATTACAAGGGTGAAAAAATCTGTCACGATAAGCTTACTGTCGAAGAGGCGGTAGAGGTTTACCGCGGCCACGAGGTAGCCGTGCATACTCTTACGCACCCTCACTTAACGTATCTTGGTGAAAAGGAGATCGTCCGCCAGGTTGAAAAGGACAGGGAAAATCTTTCCGTAATGTTCGGCTGTGAAGTTGTCGGTATGGCATATCCCGGCGGTGGATTTCAGAACTCTGACAGAGTTGAAGATGTGATAAGAAATCACACGTGTGTTAAGTATGCGCGCACTATATCCAACAGTTATAGCTTCTGCCCTCAGGAAAATCTTTTGCGTTACAAGCCCACCACGTTTCACCTTGATTTTGCTAATAACTACCATATGGTAGACGAGTTTTTTGCATCTGATAAGGGCGGTGTGTTCTACGTATGGGGCCATTCCTATGAGTTTGATATAAACGATACCTGGGCTGAGTTTGAAAAATTCTGCGAGTATATCTCAAACCGCGAGGGCGTAATATACGCTACAAACTCCGATGCATTCTTCAAGTACAACCAGGGTGTAGAATGACACATAAAAGACGTGATAACGGCATCCGTGTAACGTTTTTTCACATAAAAAGAGAAAAAAGCCAACGGGTGATGTTCTTAGCGGAGAATTTATACTTTGAGCAAAGTGCAAGCATCGCATTTGTCTAGTCAAACGCAAATATGGGCTAAGCCCGAACCCCTTATACAGACAGAAAGAGAGAACAAATCGGTCAATATCCGAAATGTTCTCTCTTTTTCTGTTAGTGAAGTTTTTGCTGTCGCAAAAGTGAAGTTGCTACGCAGTGAAGTTTGTGCTACGCACAAGTGAAGTTAAGTTTGCCCAACTTTGCCGAAGGCGAAACTTCACTCACGAAGTGAACTTCACTATCAAAGATAACTTCACTTGCCCCTTGGGGCAAACTTAGTTTTAGCGTGTTCTCCGTTAAGGATAACACGCCAACGTTTCGTTGGCTTTTTTACGTTCTTATCTCCTCGGGGGTCATCGTGTTGTCCTCGTCTGAGGGGGCGTGCCCGAAGTATTTTTTGTAGTTGCGGAAAAACGTAGCGTAGTCATCATATCCGCACACCGTGAATATCTCGGTTGGCCTTGCACCTCGGCGGATAAGCTTTCTTGCCTTCATCATCCTCTTGGAGTTTATATATTTTTTCGGGCTCATCTGCAAATTTTTAACGAAAATGTGGTGTAGGTGGCTCTTCGTTATATAAAGCGCATCGCATATATCGTCAATATTCTTGATCTTCTCAAGATTCTCGTTTATGTATGCCACCGCGGTGTTTACAAGATCGTTGACCGAGCCGTTTCTCTCCTTTGCATCAAGTATTGCAAGGTTGTAGAATATCTCGGTTATAAGCGATTCCGTTATTCCGCTCAGCGCTTCGTCGGAAAAGTGCTTTGAGTAATAGTCTATCTTCTGAAAGATCTCGTGTATTCTTTCATAGTCGTCAAGCCTGAAAACGTCAACTCCGCGCGGTAGCATATCGCGCACCTGCTGCGGCAGATTTCTCTCGTCAAAAAGCACGTTGTATCTTTCGTAAGTATCATCGCTTTCCGGGGTTATGGAGTGAATAACGTAGGGGGCGGATAAAACAATATCTCCTCTTTTCAGTCGGTAAAATCTTCCCTCCACCGAGTAGGTGATCCTTCCGCGCATCACCATCAAAAGCTCGTAGTTATCGTGTGTGTGCGGTGCAAAGTGCATCCCCTTTGGGTGCGCTTTAACAACGTGGTTGTAAACGAAGTTTTTTCCGCTTATCATATTAGATATGTCAAGCTCCACTTTATCAACTCCCTTCCTTCTATCATATAATATCATATTAATGGATTTTTTGCAATATATTTGAGTATTTTTTATTATTTACTTGCTTTTTTTCGCGTTGTATAATTGATTTGTTAGTAAAAATATAAGGAGATATTACCTATGAAAAAATTAAACGTAGCTATTATCGGCCAGGGTAGAAGCGGCCGCAACATTCACGGCGCGTACTTCCTCGGCGAAAGAAACGTGCACTTTAACGTTGCATACGTTGCTGAGCTTGATGCTGACAGACGCGAAAGAGCGCTTAAGGATTATCCCGGATGTAAGGTTGTAGAGGACTATACCACTCTTTTCGAGTGCAAGGATATCGACCTCTTTGTAAACGCAACCTTCTCTGATACTCACGCATCTATCACTCAGGATATTCTTGAGCACGGCTTCAACGTTCTTGTTGAGAAGCCCTTTGCAAGAACCTATTACGAGTGCCAGAAGATGATCAAGACCGCAAAGGATAAGGGTGTTAAGCTCGCTGTATTCCAGCAGACCTTCTTTGCCCCCTATTACGTATTCGCAAAGGAACTTGCTGATAGCGGTAAGCTTGGCGAGATCCAGCATATCTCTATAAGCTATAATAACTTTGTTCGCCGTTGGGACTGGCAAACTCTTCAGTCTCGCGTTGCAGGTAGCCTTTACAACACCGGTCCTCACCCTGTTGGTATGGCTCTTGGATTCCTTGACTATGACGAGAATGCTGAGCTTAAGTTCTCCCGCCTTTCCAATGCTCTTGGCAGCGGAGATGCAGAGGACTATGCAAAGCTTATCATTACCGCTCCCGGCCGCGCAGTAGTTGATATTGAGATCAACCCCACCGATGCATTCCCCGGTGTTCACCTTAAGGTTTGCGGCACTTGCGGTACCTTCAAGACCAATATGAACGAGTATGAGATGAAGTATATCATCGACGGTGAGAACCCCGTTCGCCCCGTTGTATTCGGTGCTCTTAAAGATGAAGAGGGCAATCCCACCTACTGCTCCGAGAAGCTCATCACTCACGAAGAGAGCGGCAGCTTCGACGGCACTGCATTCGATATCGGTACTGCGGATCTCTATGAGATGCTTTACAAGGCAATAACCGAGGATGCTCCTATGAGCGTTAATGCAGAGATGGCTGCAGGCGTTATCAAGATCATTGAGCGCGCACATGCAGAGAACCCCATGCCCGTGTTGTTTTAATGGAGGGCAGTATGTATAAGATAGCCATTCTCGGATGTGAAAATTCCCACGCAAATGCCTTCCTTGGTCTTATCAAGGATGGCACGTACACTGATATTGAGGTAATTGGTGTTTACAGCAACGAAAAAGAGGCGGCAGAAAAGCTCAGCGCTGAGTTCGGCGTTAGTGTTGCAGAAACCCCCGATGCATTCGTTGGCAAGGTGGACGGTGTAGTTATCACCGCTCGCGACGGTAGAAACCACCTCCCCTATGCCATGCCCTATATGGCAAGCGGTATCCCCATGTTTATCGATAAGCCTATCACCTCTGATGAGGCTGAGGCGATCGCTCTTGCAAAGGAAGCGAAGAAAAACGGCGTTCGTCTTACCGGCGGTTCTTCCTGCATCCACTGTCCCTACGTTAAGGAGCTTGCAGAAAAGGTCAGATCCGGCGAGATGGGTGAGATATACGGCGGTTATCTCCGCGCTCCCGTCAGCATGCAGAATGCCTACGGCAATTTCTTCTTCTATTCCGCGCATCTTGTTCAGGTAATGCAGACTATATTCGGTTATTATCCCAAGAGTGTAAAGAGCTTTACTAACGGCAAGGCAACCACCGTTGTCGTAAGATACGAGAACTTTGACGTTTCTATCCTCTACGTTGAGGGTAACTATACCTACTATGCATCTATCTCAACCGAGAAGGGTATTGTAGGCAGCGATTATCCTGTTAACTCAAGTATCTACGTTTACGAATTTGATGAGTTCTATCAGCTTCTTAAGGGTAATGCGCAGAAGAAGAGCTACAATGATTTCATTTCTTCCGTAGCTGTAATATGCGCTATCGAGCGCGCAATCGCTTCCGGTAATGAGGAAGTGATAAACTACGCGGAGGAGATCTGATATGGCAAAGATAATTCTTTCTGCATTTGCAGATGAGTATAACAGTGATATTGACGTTCAGCTTTCCGCCCTCAACGATCTCGGTATCGGTTATATCGAGCCCCGATTTGTTGGAGATAAGAATGTTTCCGAGCTTACCGACGAGCAAGCATATGAGCTTAAGGAAAAGCTTGATAAAGCAGGCATAAAGGTTTACTCCATAGGTTCTCCTCTTGGCAAGGTAAATCTCGCTGATGATTTTGATGCTCACCTCGCTCTTTCCGAGCGCGTTTTCAAAACCGCAAAGATCCTCGGTGCTAAGTGCATCAGAGTGTTCAGCTTCTATCTTCGAGAGGGAGATAAGAGGGATGAGAAGGTTCTTGCCGAGGTATGCGAAAGACTTACCAAAATGATCGATCTTGCAGATAAGTACGGTGTAACCCTCTGCCACGAGAACGAGGCGGGAATTTACGGTGAAGGTGATTCGGATTGCCGTGCACTCCTTGATGCTATGGGCGGCAGACTCAAGTGCGTATTTGATATGGGCAACTTCGTTCTCGGCGGATACACTCCTTATCCCACCGGCTACGAGCTCCTTAAGGACTATATAGAGTATTTTCATATCAAGGATGCGATCGGTCGCAATGCAATAGTGCCTCCCGGATGCGGTGATGCTACTATTTCCGAGGTTCTTGCAGCATATCTCAAGGATTTTGATAAGGACGTTGTTGCAACTCTTGAGCCCCACCTCGAAACGTTTTCGGGCCTTAATAAGCTCACCGACGTAACCTTTGATAACCCCTATAAGTTTGAGAGCCCCGAGGCAGCATTCATCGAGGCGGCAAACAAAATTAAGGAAATTATCGCAAATATATAACCCCGTGTAACAAAAAAAGTGAGGATGACGTCATCCTCACTTTTCTTTTTTATTCTTTTGCATCCGCGATCATCTTCATGCCAAGTTGTGCAAGCTTGATTCTCGCTGCCTCAAGTTCGTCTTTTGGCAGGGTTTTCTTCGGCGCTGTTTCAAAGGAGAGTGTGCCACAAAATCCTATCTCGCCAAGCGCCTTCACAAAGCCTTCCCAGTTTATAACGCCAAGATAGGGCAAAATGTGCTGGTCGGCAGTGCCGTTGTTATCGTGCACGTGCAGTGCGGCAAGATGCTTTCCAATTCTCTTAACAGCCTCGCCGCAGTCATCACCGAATACTGCAACGTGTCCTGTGTCAAGGCACATTTTAAAGAGCGGATGATCGATCTCTTCAACAAGCTCTATCATCCTGCAAGCTCTTGAAAACTGCGCCGCCGTGAACGGCATATTTTCAATGCAAACTGTAACGTTGTGCTTCTTGGCATATGGTAAAAGCACCTTTGCGGTTTCAAGGTTAGATCTGTATATCTCTTCGCCGTCTGCATCAAAGCCCAGCGGCATATCAGGGTGGTAAACAACTCTTTCGCAACCTAAAAGGTGTGCGTTTTCTATCGCCCATATAAGATGCTCTCTCTTTTCCTTGAGTCCCTCGGGGGTCGTTTCGTATGCCGGCCATATTCCGTGCAGCTGTGAGAATTTTATTCCTGCCGCATCAGCCGCCGCCTTCTCCTCGGCCAAAAGGTCTTTGTTCTTATAATATCCCGAATTCTTATCAGCCAACCCCTGAAAATCCGCGCACTCGTATCCGTGCTCGCGCATCTTCAGGTAGCCTTCGGGATTGTCATAGCTCGCGTCGTATGCTGTGTTTGTAATACCAAGCTTCATTTTTAGCTCCTTAAAGCCTTCTTTATAAAAATCAGGTGATCTCGATATTGTTTTTGCTCAGATGCTCGACGTTTCCGCTCATTAATAAGCGCGGCGCAATAAAATCTCCCTCGCTCTCATCAAATTCAACAACGCTGATTCCCGTTTGCCGCATGGGAAATGAAAGCGAAACAAAGGGAAACGTCAGATTGAGCATATGCGCTATTGATGCCGAATAAGACATCGCGTGGCAAAACATTGCAACAACGCTGTATCTTGGAGAATTAAGTCGGTAATACGTTCCGTTCCTTTCAACTCCGATTGATGCGAGCCATTCGTCAAGCTCAACGCAGAGCGTGTCTATCCTCTCGGGCGTGTCGATCTCGGCAAAAAGCTCGTTGTATCTCCAGTTGGGGTCAAGCAGTGGAAGTCCCCTTTTTCCATATTCAAGCGTGCGTAACCAAGGACTGAACTCGCGGCTGTACGGCAAAGTCGGGTCTGCCTTCCACTTTGGGTGCAGCTCGCGTATGAAATCGCATTGATGTATTTCAAGCCCCAGCCGTTTTGCCGTGTGTAGAGCGGTCTCTACCGCTCTTCCGTGTGATGATGAATAAATTTTCTCAATTCCCATTGTGCAAAGCACTTCAGCCGCCGCCTCTGCTTGCATATGGCCAAGCTCTGTCAGGCAGTCCTGCGCATAATCCGGGTTGCCGTGTCTTATAAAAATTATCCTCATTCTTATTATCCTTTGCGTCATTCATAGATTTCTATGTCATCGATTTGATAGGTCAGTCCGATGCCGGGGAATGAAAATATGTCGCCAACCTTTTTGCCTATAAGTTTCTTTTGAATAGGTCGTTTCTTAATGTCGACGGAAAACTGCGTTTCCTTGCCACTTTCTGTAATAGTCGCATAAATTTTGCATTTGTCAACAACGGTGTCTATATTGCGTGCTTTCGTAAAAACAGGCTCCTCATCACCGGGAACACCGTTAGATTTAACCACATCGGCTACAAGCGGGTACACTGTAGAGATCCTTTTATAGGTTTTAACAAACTCAAGCTTTGATGCAACGATTTCCCAATCGGCTTTTTGCATAACGTAAACCCCGTAGAACACGTACTTTCCCTCGGGGGTTTTCATAAAGCAAACGCGCGGTGCGAAATCCTTCGTGTCGCCCCTATCTTCGTCAGCCCTTAACCAAACCTCTCTTATAGTGCAGGGGTCGGGGACGAAATTGAACCACCTTCGGTTCGTGGTGTAATTTTCAACAAGACTACTGTGCGCAAGCATCCAAACGCTATAGCCTTCGGTAGTTGCATTTCGTGCAAAAAGCGGCTGCATAGGCTCGAAGTTGTTTCGTTTAGCTCGTTTGAAACCAAATCGATCGCAACATATATCATACGTTGTGATAGCCTTGCTGCTAATTGAAGTTCCGTGTGTTAATGAATGGTTTGAATAATTAGTTGCACTGTTATAATACATATTCATCCTCAAAAAAGTTTTCTTATTTATAAACGCGGTTTATTAGTGTCATAGAGGTAATATCTTGGATTGCTATCTGTCGGGGGCAGTAAACATTTGCAGCGAATTGTACAATTGCATCTGATTATCAAAAGGCGATAATGCTTTATCAATCCTATACTAACAAAAAAATCCTATAAAGTCAATGAAAAAAAGCATTTTTAAAAATGCAACAAATGCTCCACGGCACTTCAGTCGTGTTTCCTAAAATCGCATTAAAAAATATTTTTGTTTGTATACCCTTGATCCTGTTATTCAAGCATAAAAATTTTCCCCTTTTCATTGTATGTGAATTGTTTGAGCAGCAAGATCGAGCCTTAGGCGAAGAGTGAAAAGGAGCCCACCGAAGTGGACTCCTTTTTATCCGTCTTGCGAATTTTCGCAAGGTTTGTTTTGTTACTTGTTAGAAAGAGCAGCCTGCCGTGCTATGAACAAAACGGTGCATGCTGTTCGGACTCAAATAGGTATATTTTTCGTGCTTTTTGATAATGCTTTTGCTTCTTAAACTTGAATTTTAATTCGTTTTGTGATACAATATATTTGTAGAATACTACCTTTAAAATTGGCTTATCTGTTGTCGCAAATAGAAGAATGCCAATCACTCAACTTAAGGTCGTTTACTATTTTATACTTGCCTGCGTTTTTCTCATAAACTTTTGTTGCGAACAGATCAGCTAAATTCAAAAATGAGAGTTTCTGTTCATCTGTTTTAAAGCCAACATAGGTAAACTCGTGTTTAGATTATTGTACAAATTTGATATAATTTTTTCTTCATTTTTAGAAAAGAACATTTCTTACCTCAAATTATTTTAATGTTTTCGCAAATAATTGAATGAGGAAGGTTTGTATAGTTCACCTCAAACAATTCGTTTGTATCAATGTTAAGGAAGGCAATTGCGTTATATTCCTCGTATCCTTCTTCATCGTACAAGCCATTGTCAGTTTCATACATGGTATCATATTTTGCGATAATCTCACAATTATCGTAAATAAGGTTAAATTTTAAATCAAAAATATTCTTTTCATCATATTTCTTGTTGATAAAATTCAATAGTGACGAAAAACCATTATTTTCTTTTTCATAAATGATCATTGTAATTACCTCTTAATCTAAATCTTTCATTATTATACCTCGCCAATATCAATCATCAACCCATTGGATTTCTTGTTCTACTTCCCAAAATGTTTTGCCAGCGAAAATGGGCGCGGATTGAAACAACTCTTGTCCTTCATTCATGGATTTGCCATTGTATTCCCATATATACCCATCCGCAGGAGGTTCAGTTTGGAACACCTCCATATGTACTGTTTTATCATCGAGTGTATATCCTTGAAACCAATACTTTATTCCGTTATAGATAAAGACTGTATCTTGTCCAGTAAAAATTCTATCAACAAATTCATAAGCATTGCCGTTAATCATATTTAACTCCTATAAAAACTTTCCGTATTTTGTTTTGATTTCATTTGTCAGGTGCTTTGGTTCTGTCCTTTCGCTTTTGTTTTTATTTTAGCATACCACGAAAATTAAATCAACTATTTTTGACATAAGACTACAAAAAGACCCTCATCCGAGTTACCTCGAACAAGGGTCTATTGTTATTCTGTTAGAATATTTGTTTTTGTCCGAAACACACTAATTGGGTGTGTGCCGAAACAGCAAGGTTTGTTTTATTACTTGTTAGAAAGAGCTGCCTGAGCAGCAGCAAGATCGAGCCTTAGGCGAAGAGTGAAAAGGAGCCCACTGAAGTGGACTCCTTTTTATCCGTCTTGCGAATTTTCGCAAAGCACGATAATTATTTGTTAGAAAGAGCAGCCTGAGCTGCTGCAAGATCGAGCCTTAGGCGAAGAGTGAAAAGGAGCCCACCGAAGTGGACTCCTTTTTATCCGTCTTGCGAATTTTCGCAAAGCACGATAATTACTTGTTAGAAAGAGCTGCCTGAGCTGCTGCAAGACGCGCGATCGGAACTCTGAAAGGAGAGCAGGATACGTAGTCAAGGCCGATCTTGTGGCAGAACTCAACGGATGTGGGGTCACCACCGTGCTCGCCGCAGATACCAACGTGAAGCTTGGGATTTACGGGACGGCCAAGGGTGATCGCCATGTTCATAAGCTTACCAACACCGGTGGTGTCGAGCTTAGCGAAGGGATCGTTCTCGAAGATCTTAGCATCGTAGTAAGCGCCGAGGAACTTACCGGCGTCGTCTCTGGAGAAGCCGTAGGTCATCTGAGTAAGGTCGTTAGTACCGAAGCAGAAGAACTCAGCCTCCTTAGCGATATCGTCAGCAGTGATACAAGCTCTGGGAATCTCGATCATAGTACCAAC
>JAZLCY010000036.1:0-8359 GCA_045614485.1 Eubacteriales bacterium | reverse complement strand
GACGTTGAGGGCGAGGCTCTTACCACCCTCGTGCTTAACAAGATCCGCGGCACGTTCACCGTTGTTGCGGTAAAAGCTCCCGGCTTTGGTGATAGACGCAAGGAAATGCTCCGCGATATCGCTATCCTCACCGGTGGCGAGGTTATCACAAGCGAGCTTGGTCTTGAGCTTAAGGATGCTTCTATTGCTCAGCTTGGTAGATGCAGGCAGGTTAAGGTAACAAAGGATAACACCATTCTCGTTGGCGGTGCAGGTGATAAGATCAAGATCACCGAGAGAGTTGCGCAGATCAAGGCGGCTCTTGAGGTAACCACCTCTGAGTTTGATAAGGAAAAGCTTCTTGAGCGTCTTGCAAAGCTTGCAGGCGGTGTTGCGGTTATCAAGGTAGGCGCGGCAACCGAGGTTGAAATGAAGGAAAAGAAGCTTCGCATCGAGGATGCTCTCAATGCCACCAAGGCGGCAGTAGAGGAGGGTATCGTTGCAGGCGGCGGCGCCGCTCTCGTTAGTGTTATGGATGCTGTTGAAGCATTCTGTGCAACTCTTTCGGGTGATGAGCGCGTAGGCGCAGATATCGTTGCAAGAACACTCTGTAGCCCCATGAAGCAGATTGCCGATAACGCAGGTCTTAACGGTGCTGAGATCATCGCCAACATTCGTGCGGCAAAGAAGATCGGCTATGGCTTTGATGCATATAACGAGGTTTATTGCGATATGCTTGAGGCGGGTATCGTCGATCCCGTTAAGGTAACACGTTCTGCTCTTCAGAACGCGGCTTCTATTGCCGCAACCGTTCTCACCACCGAGAGCGTTGTATACGATAAGAAGGAAGATAAGCCCCAGATGCCCCAGGGCGCAGGCATGGACGGCATGTATTGATAAAATATTAAGATCCCCTTGTGATTTTTCGCAAGGGGATCCTTCTTATAAAAAAGAGAGCATCTCGGAAGATCCGAGATGCTCTCTTTCTCGTTGTCTTGATGAATATTAAGATCAAACGGGCTGATGTTCAAGCACGATGGCATTATCATCGCCTATAAAATCGCTTAATACAGCAAAAAAATGATGATATCCGGTTTTGCAAAACAAAAAATAATTTTGTTTCGATGCTGTAAGACGTAAAACGCAATGTTAAACTAAAAAATGCCCCCGGCAGACGTATGAATTCTGCCGGGGGCATTTGTATCAGGCACTGATAAGGCCTGTTACAAAGATAACTATAATAAGTATCGGTAAAACGTATCTTAAATAGGGAAGCATCCACTTCTTCATCTTGAAGCCTCGACCCGTGTTGCATTCTTCAAGATATTTCTTGAATCCCCAACCGCTATTTGAAACGGTGAAAAGAAGGAACACAAGCGAGCCCAGAGGCAGAAGGATGGATGAAACGATAAAGTCCTCAAAGTCAAGCACGTCCCTGCCTCCGATAAGAAAGCCTTCAAGCAGGTTGTATCCAAGCACTGTCGGAATACTTCCGCCAAAGATTACAGCAAGGTTGATAAGCACCGCCTTTTTCTTAGACCACTTGAAGTTCTCCGTGCAGGAAGCAATGATATTCTGGAAAACTGCAGTAACGGTGGAGAAGCTTGCAAAGGTCATAAACAGGAAGAACAGTGTTCCCCAAACTCTGCCAAGCGGCATATTTATAAATACGTTGGGAAGGGTAATGAATATCAGTGATGGGCCGGAATCGGGAGTGATTCCGAATGCAAAGCAAGCGGGGAATATGATAAGTCCTGCCGAGATCGCCACCATCGTGTCAAGCGAGCAGATCTTTATCGCCTCGGAGCCGATCGTCGAGCCCTTCGACATATAGCTTCCGAATATCTCCATCGCCGCAATACCAAGGCTGAGTGTAAAGAACGCCTGATTCATCGCCGCAACGATAACCTTGAATATTCCTACCTCGGCGGCTCTTTTAAAGTCGGGTACAAGGTAGAACTTAAGTCCCTCAAGTCCGCCGTCAAGCAAAAGGCTGTTCACAACAAGCACGCCGATAAGCGCAAGCAGGCCTATCATCATAAATTTTGTAATGCGCTCAAGTCCGCCGCGCAGGGGGAAGGAGCAAACCAAAAAGCCAAATGCAACCACAAGTCCCATGAACAAAAGCATTTCCCAGGGGTTAGCCAGCATGCCGCTGAATATCTCGGCTGTGCCTGCCGCATCGGTAACCGTGTTAAATTTTCCTGTTGCAAACTTGCAAAAATAGTCAAGCATCCAGCCTGCAACCGTGGTGTAGTACATCATCAGAAGGTAGCATCCGAGAAGGCATGCCCATCCGTGCAAATGCCAGAAGCTTTTCTTCGGCTCAAGTGCACGGTATCCGCCAACCGCACCCTTGCGGCTCGCTCTACCAACGGCAAGCTCCATTGTAAGCACCGGAACTCCCATAATAACCAAAAACAACAGGTAAAACAGCACGAAAACACCGCCGCCGTTCTGCCCTGCAACGTATGGGAATTTCCAAACGTTACCTATGCCTATAGCACATCCCGCGCTAACCAGCAAAAAGCCGAGTCGGGATTTAAAGCTTTCTCTTTTTTCCATAAATAAAATCCTTAAATTAACTTAGTTGTCTTTGCGCTTTATTTCGTTGCGCGGCAAAAAGGCTTGAATTTGCAGTAGTTACATGCATCGTTGCCCTTTGCTTTTGCGGTTATATCACCGCTCAGTATTCTCGTTGCGTAACCGCTAACAACCTTCTCAAGAGTTTTTGAGATCTCATCCCATCCCTCAAGGGTGTAAAGCTTGTTTTCGCTTCTTTTGTCGGGAGTTGCGGCCTTGGTGAATTTAACGGGCAGGTATTCTGTGTTCATTGCCCCGATCGAAGCCTCGTCGTTAAGTATCATGCCTTGCCTTGTCTGCGCCTTGTCAACAGCCTCGCGCCCAAGGTTCTCGTCAGGTGTATTTATCTTAACGTCGCCAAGCTCGGTCTTAACGTATATAACGCCGGCAGGGATAGGAGCTTCGCCACCCTCTGTGCCGATATTAATAAGAAAGTTCTTGTTCTTTGTGTCGATTATCGACTTGAGGTAAAGGAACATCTGCAGATTTTTGCCTTCGGCAATATCGTCCGGTGAGAAAACCTTCTTTCCGGTCTTGTAATCCACAACGCGAACGTAAACCTTGCCGTCGATCTTGCAGGTGTCCACTCTGTCAATGCTTCCGTAAACGAACACGGGTGTGCCGTCCTCTGCGGTAAATCTTGCAGGCTCGGGCAGTGCATCGTTGCCGTTTTCGATCTTAAGCTCAAAGTATCTCGGTATGAATCTCGAGCCTTGAAATTCTTTGCACAGGCCTTCAACAACAGGCACTGTCGCGCGGCAAAGCCTTTCGATCATAATCTCGTCGCGCTTCGCCTTTCTGTCTGTATCCGGCATCAGCTTTTCAAGGTAATCAACGGCTCCGCTTGCCACTCTTTTAGCAATCTTTTCGCGGTCTATCTCATCAAGGGATATTCTTCCTGCCTCAACGTCGGCAAAGAAGTCCTCGAGGATCGCGTGGATAAACGAGCCGATATTTCTCGCATCAAACTCGGCTCTTTCATTCTCGGAGAGCTTGAGATTGTATTTCAGGAAGTATGAGAGAGGGCAGTCGCGGAATGCATCAATGCGTGTTTGCGTCAGCGCAAGCGATTCTCCGTACTGTCCTGCCAGCGCCTCTTTGGAAACCGACATTGCAACGTTGCTTGCCTCGCTTTCGGAAATGCGCACCTTTTCTTCATATCCCATATTGCAAAGCGCCGCTTTAACGTCGTCTTTATCCTCTTTTGTAAGCTCGCTTGCATAGTTCAGCACCGCCGTCGGCGAGTGCATCATATATGAGCCTCGAAGCTCGCGTGTCTTTATCGCCCGGATTCCCGTTATTTGGGATATTCTGTCAACAACGCCGTCTTTTTCCACTGCGGTGAAGGATGAGTTTCTCTCTGTATAAAGGATCGTAACCGTCTTTTTTGCATAGGAAAAGGCGCGTGAGAAGTAGAACAGCTCCTTTGCCATCTTCTCCTCACTGTCCCTGCCAAGCTCGATTCCAACTGTTCCAAGCAGGGATTTATCCCTGTCTGTAAGATAAGCGCTGTCGCTTATTGATGCAGGAAATTCGGTGCGGTTAACGCCTATAAGGTAAACGTGCTTCTTGTCGCTTGTGCGCAGCATATCTGCATCTCCCACTGTAACCGCGTCGCAGTTTGAGGGGATCCTGCCGATCGAACAGTTAGAGAACGCAACCTTGAGCTGGCTGAAAAATCCCTCCGTATCGGTAGGTGTTTCATCAAGCGCTTTAACAAGTGTGTCAAGCGCGTCGCATATAATTCCGAAGATAAGCGCGTTTCTTTCCGCCGCCTCGTTCTCACCAAGGCCAAGGAGCAGTTCTGTGCGCGCATCAATTGTGTCACAGAGCTTTATCTCGTTAAGGTAGTTCATCAGAACGTTTGCATGCTCGCGCACTGTGTGGGCTTTCTTCGTTGCCGCCTCGAGTGATATCAGCGGGGAAATGATCCTGTTTCTTATGCCGTTCACGGTGGCGAGATTGATATCGTCCTGCTTGCCCTTGCGCATAGTATATCCTGCCGGGCTCATTGTCCAGGCGCACGCATCTCTTATGTCGTCGCCGGAAATACCCCAGGTGTCTATGTAAAGCTCGATAAGATCAACTTCCTCGCGAGTTATTCCAAACGGCGCGCACTTCAGGTATGAGATAACGTCCTCGCCGCGAAAGGCGCCGAGCACAACGGCATATGCCGCATATATCAGCTTAACCGCCTCAAAGCTCTCTATATCTCTTTCCTTTGATATGAAGTGGGATATTCCTGCCGATTCAAGTGCCTTGTCAAGTATTCCAACGTATTTATCTGAGCTTCGGGATATAATTGCAAAATCGCCGAATTTTGCTCCGGATTTAACACGGGTAAGTATATCCGTTGCTATAAAGTCGCATTCCTCATACGGATCGGGCGCTTCCACGATCCGCAGTGCGCCTTCTTTGGCATCAAATCCGCCCTCGATCGTTCCGTGGGTCTTCCATATAAGTCCGCAGCATTCCTTAAAGGGGCTTTCCTCACTCGGCAGTCTTGTCAGCTTCTTTTCTGCTCCCACAAGGTCGGCTGCTTTGATAAGCGTGCGCTTTGCCCGTCTTATCTCGGTATATTCAAATGCCTCGCTATCCTCTTTAGGTATAGTAAGGAAAACGTAAACGTCTTCGTATCTTGCAAGTGTTGCTATAAACTTATACTGTGCCGCGGTAAAGGACGTAAATCCGTCGATATAGAATTTAACGTTCTCGAATACGTTCGGGCACTCGGTATATTTTTTTGTCATAACGCCAACGTCATCCGCGGCATCCTGGTATTTTTCCTTAACAAGCTTTTTGTAAAGGGTGGTTATATTCGTAAGGTCGGTAAGCTTTCCGCCAAGCCTTGCTTCAGCTGCCGGAAGCTCCTTTGTCTTTGCAATAAGAGTGTCCCATTCAACACCCTCGCTTTCCATTTCCGCAACTGCTGAAAGCAGGCGGTCAACAACACCCGCCGCAACCTCTTTTTTTCCTGCGGTAAGCTGGAGGGTAGGGGAAAGCTCTGTGATCGCCCTCCACATTATAAGGGCTCTTTCGGTTTTGTTGCAGTATTCGGCATCAAGGCCGCCAACAGTTCTGAAAAACGTGTTTGCAAGTCTTGTAAAATTAGTTACTTCAAAATACAAGGGTGCATCCGTCGGCAGTATTCTTGCCATTTCGGATTCGGCAAGCACCGTCTGTTGCTCCGGCACGATAAGGAATGCGCGGCGGTGATCCTTAACGTCGCTAAGGATCATCTCTCTGATAAGCTCATTTATATTTGAATACAGTCCGCCTTCGGTGATGTTAAGCATCCGTGCCACCTCCTGCATATTTTTCGCTTATTGCATATCCGCATTTGCGCGAGCAGAGAATAACCTTTTCTCCGTCGGTTTCAAGCTTCTCTCTCAGGTAATGCACGTAAACGTTTATAACTCCGCTGTCGCAAGCACCGCCCCACACCTCGCTAAGCAGTGTGTCGCGCGATGCATATTCTCCGCCTCTTTTGTATATGGCAGAGAAAAGAGATAATTCAACGTCTGTAAGCTGGATCACCCTGCCGCCAAGGTGCACGCATTTTTTCTCCTCGTCAATAGAGAGCATTGTGCGTCCGCCGCCGAAAAGAAGCTCCTTAAGGCTGCCCAAGGCAAAGGGAAGGCTGATGTCTTTATCGGCATCGGTGTACGACATTTTAAGGCCGCAAGCGTCGGAAAACGCAGGATCATCAGCATCCACAAGATAAAAAGATGCATCACGTATAGTTTCGCCGGCATACATAATGCAGTCCGCTATATCGCCAAGCTCAAGCTTGATCTTCTGATAAAGAAAACGGTTTTGTGTAAGCACCGCAACGCGCGTTGTCAAATTAGCTCCGCTACTCATAACGCACCTCCCTCTAATTTATTAGAAATATTATACAACTTTTTAAATGCTATGTCAAGTGAATAAATAGGTCAATTTTTGCAATTTGCAAAGCAATTTTTGCAATTTTAAGCAGCATATCTTATATTGTATAATATAATTGTGAAAATATGTCGGCAAAAAGCCGTCCACAAAGGAGAATTAACCAATGAACGATTCAATGATCAAACAGCTTTACGAAATCGGCCTTATTCCCGTAATCAAGATCGAGAATGCAGATGATGCAGTTCCGCTCGCAAAGGCACTTATTGACGGTGGCTTGCCTGCGGCTGAGATCACCTTCAGAACCTCTTGCGCGGCAGAGGCTATTAAGAATATAACTGAGGCATATCCCGAGATGCTTGTTGGTGCAGGCACCGTTCTTACCACCGAGCAGGTAGATGCTGCTATCGCTGCAGGCTCTAAGTTCCTCGTTTCTCCCGGCCTCAACCCCAAGGTAACCTCTTACTGTCTTTCCAAGGGTGTTCCCATGCTCCCCGGCTGCTCCAATCCCTCTGACGTAGAGTGCGCACTTGAGCTTGGTCTTACAACCGTTAAGTTCTTCCCTGCAGAGGCTGCAGGCGGTCTTAAGATGCTTAAGGCTATGGCTGCTCCCTACGGCAACCTTACGTTTATGCCCACCGGCGGTATCAATGCCGATAACCTTCTTGAATACCTCAAGTTCAACAAGATCGTAGCTTGCGGCGGTTCGTTCATGGTAGCAGATAATCTTATCAAGGAAAAGAAGTGGGATGAGATCACCGCTCTTACCAAGGATGCAGTAAAGAAGATGCTCGGTATCGAGTTTGCTCATATCGGCATCAACAATGAGAATAAGGAAGAGGCTGAGCGCGGCGCTAAGCTCTTCGAGATCATGTTCGGTATGGCAACCCGTGAAACCAGCAAGTCCACCTTTGCAGGCTCAGCATTTGAGTTTATGCACGGCCGCGGCCCCGGTAAGTGCGGTCATATCGGTCTTCGTGCTAACTTTGTTGACAGAGCTATTGCATACTTCAAGCGCATGGGCTTTGAGTTTGACGAGTCCAGCATCACTTATGATGACAAGACAGGCAAGCCTAAGTTTGTATATTTCAAGGATGAGATCTGCGGCTTTGCAGTTCATATCGTTCAGAAGTAATTTATAAACGAAAAGAGCGGGAGTTTCCCGCTCTTTTTTCTCTGTGAATAAATTTCTTTGAAATGGTAAAGAATAGTAATATAAAACCAAAAAGGAGATATTTATGGCAGAGCAGGATACTGTAAAATTGCTTCGCGAGTGCGATAGCGGTATTAAAATGGGCATTTCTTCGATCAAGGACGTTATTAAGTACGTTAAGGACGAGGAATTGAAGTCTATTCTCGAGGGCAGCAAGGCAGAGCACGAGGCGCTCGGCAGCGATATGGAAAGGCTGCTTTCAGAGTTTAACGATAGCGGCAAGGGGCCGAACGGCATTGCCAAGGGGATGTCCTGGCTAAAAACGAATATGAAGCTAACCTTCAACGAGTCCGATTCCACCGTGGCAGACCTTATCACCGACGGATGTCATATGGGGGTTAAGTCGCTTTCCAAGTACCTTAACCAGTATGAAAACGCGGATGACAAGGCGAAAAAGCTCGCAATGAAGCTTATCAGCGAGGAAGCAACCCTCGGCGAAAGAATGAGAACCTATCTTTAAAAAGTGAGAAAACAGCGGCGGCATTTTGACCTCCGCTGTTTTGCTTTCTAAAATATTTATAATTATTACGCGCGCACTTGACAAGATGAGCGTTTTTATGGTATTCTTTAAGTAGTTGTATGGCATTCTGCCGGCAAAACTGTGAAGAGGGGGAATATATATGAGAATAGACAGACTCCTTTCGGATATGGGAATAGCATCGCGCAAGGAGAGTGCGCAGGCGGCTCGCAGAGGTATGA
>JAZLCY010000035.1:0-4389 GCA_045614485.1 Eubacteriales bacterium | reverse complement strand
GGCAATTATGCCACAGTTGACAATATTGCGCAGGATATCAAGGCAAAGTTTGGTGACGAGCCTGTGGGCGGTATCTTCCCCATTCTCAGCCGTAACCGTTTTGCAATCTGCCTTCGCGGTATTGCAATGGGCGCTAAGAAGATAGTGCTTATGCTTTCCTACCCCTCCGACGAGGTTGGAAACCACCTTATCAGCCTTGACATGCTTGATGAGAAGGGGGTTGATCCCTTCCGCGACGTACTTTCACTTGAAAAGTACAGAGAGCTTTTTGGCTACGAGAAGCACCGCTTTACAGGTATTGACTACGTTGAATATTATCAGCATCTTATAACCGAGTGCGGTGCAGAGGCAGAGATCATCTTTGCTAACGACTGCCGTGCTATACTTTCCTACACCAAGAACGTTATCAACTGCGATATTCATACAAGAGCAAGAACAAAAAGACTTCTTAATGCGGCCGGTGCTGAGGTCGTTTACGGTCTTGACCAGATCCTCAGTGAGTCTATTGACGGTAGCGGTTACAATAAAGACTACGGTCTTCTTGGTTCTAACAAGGCAACCGAGGATAAGGTTAAGCTTTTCCCCCGCGACTGCCAGCCTATCGTTGATGCAATAAGAGATAACATTCTTGAAAGAACCGGCAAGCTTGTTGAGGTTATGGTTTACGGCGACGGCGCGTTCAAGGATCCCGTTGGTAAGATCTGGGAGCTTGCAGACCCGGTTGTTGCACCTGCATATACCGAGGGCCTTGAGGGTACACCTAACGAGCTTAAGCTTAAGTATCTTGCTGACAATGATTTTGCAGGACTTTCCGGCGAGGAGCTTAAGGCGGCTATCAAGGAAAGAATCGTTGAGAAGGACGAGAACCTTGTTGGTAACATGGCATCTGAGGGTACTACCCCCAGAAGACTTACCGACCTTATCGGTTCACTTTGCGACCTTACGTCCGGTTCAGGCGATAAGGGTACTCCTATCGTTCACATTCAGGGATACTTCGATAACTACACAACCGAGTAATTAAAACCCCAAAAAACGGGCGTATTTGTTACACGGGTGCATATATTCCATAGAAAAGAGAGCAGAATAACAACATCTGCTCTCTTTTTTGTTTTCCATTTTTTCAATATTTTTGAAGTTGTCAAGCACTTCTTTTTACCAAGCTATTGATTTATGAATAAAACTATGGTAAAATATCCATGTTAAATAAAGATCACTAAGGAATAAATAATATGCGCAAAACTAAAATAATTTGCACTGTTGGACCTGCTTCAAGCAACGAAAAAACTCTTACCGCTATGTGCCGGGCGGGAATGAACGTTGTAAGACTTAACTTCTCCCACGGAACACACGAGGGACACAAAGAGGTTATTGAGCTTGTTAAGACTGTGCGCGAGAAGCTTGATCTGCCCATCGCCATTATGCTTGACACTAAGGGCCCCGAATTCAGAATCAAATGCTTTGAGAATGGAAAGATATCCCTTTCTGACGGCGATAAGTTTACCTTTACCACAGACGAGGTTATGGGAAATGAGAAGAAGGTTTCCGTTACCTACAAGCATCTTACCGAGGACCTTGTTCCCGGCGACAGAATTCTTGTTAACAACGGCCTTGTTATCTTTGAGGTGGACGAGATCGTTGGCAGCGACATCAACTGCACTGTTATCACAGGCGGCGAGATATCCAACAGAAAGAGCATGAACTTTCCCAACAAGACCCTGCACCAGGAATACCTTGGCGATCAGGATAAGGCGGATCTGCTTTTCGGCATTGAGAACGACGTTGATTTTGTTGCGGCATCATTCGTTTCCAGCGAGGCTGATATAAAGGCAGTGCGCGACTTCCTTGACCAGAACGGCGGCGAGGGTATCGACGTGATCGCAAAGATCGAGAACCGTGCAGGTGTTGATAATATCGACCAGATATGCAACGTTGCTGACGGAATAATGGTTGCAAGAGGCGACCTTGGCGTTGAGATCCCCTTTATCGAAGTTCCTACTGTGCAGAAGTACCTTATCAAGAAGTGCAGACTTCTTGGAAAGAGAGTTATCACGGCAACTGAAATGCTTGAATCTATGATCCACAATCCCAGACCCACAAGAGCTGAGATCTCAGACGTTGCGAACGCAGTTTACGACGGTTCATCTGCCGTAATGCTCTCAGGCGAGACTGCAGCAGGCAAATACCCTGTTGAAGCGGTTAAGAATATGGCTGAGATAGCTGAGTTCACCGAAAAGGGCATAGACTACAAGAACTGGTTCCACTCAACAAACTTCAAGATGAGAAACAATCTTGACGCAGTGTCGCACGCGACCTGCGCTATGGCGGTTGACGTTAACGCGAAGTGCATCGTTGTTTCATCAAAGTCAGGTCAGACGGCACGAATGGTTAGCCGTTTCAGATCTCCTTGCGATATCATCGGTATGACGACCAACAAGAAGGCTTGGAGAAAGCTCAATATGAGCTGGGGCGTTACTCCTGCGCTTGCAGAAGAGTTCAACTCCACCGAGGTAGTTTACTATCACGCAATGATCCAGGCAAAGAAGATAATGAAGCTTCAGTCCGGAGATAACGTTGTTCTTACCGGCGGCCAGATAAACGGCAAGCCCGGAAACACCAACACCATCAAGGTTGAAACAGTTTATTAATATGAAAAAACGGTATGGATTCTTATTGGATCTGTACCGTTTTTTGTTACACGCCCCCAAACCAAATCGCAACTTAATAATATTTAACATTCTTTTTTGTCGTATTTTGTTGATTTTTTTCTTTGTTTTTGTTAAAATACACTCGGCAATATAAATACGCGCGACACGCGCTGATACCATTAAGGAGCGACTTCTATGTTAAGAGATTTTGCGATATGGCTTTTTTCATACGATAAGCCCGGAAAAATGCCGGCATTCGGATTTTTCCATATTTTGTACGCGGTTCTGATTTTCGGAACTGTAATTGGCCTTGGATTTTTGTTCTCAAAAAAGAGCGAAAAGTTTAAGAACAACGTTCTGAACGTTATTGCTGGTTCAATCCTCTTCCTTTACCTTTCAGACTTCTTTATCCAGCCCCTTATGCACGGCGATACAGCTGTTGAGGGCACGATGGATATTGACAAGCTTCCCTTCCATATATGCACTGTTATGTGCCCCTTGATCATACTTTTCCATCAGTTCAAGAAGCTTTCGTTTGCGAAAGAGGCATTTGCCTTCCTTGCTATGGTTGGATCATTGATGTACATTACCTTCCCCGGCAGTGCCATTGGCGAAGATACATCACCCATTTGCTACGACATCCTGCAGACATTCCTCTATCACGGACTTGTGTTTGCATGGGGCTACTATATGATCGCGCTTGGGAAGGTTAAACCCTCGATCAAGCGTTGCTGGCAGCCCATCCTCGGCCTTTGCTGCCTGGCTGTTTGGGCAACCTTCGGCCGCCTTATCTATGCTGCAGGCGACAGCACCTACGACTGGTTATTCCTCGTTAAAGCATCCGGAATATTCGGCGATCCCAAGCCCTACACGTTCCTTTTGACACTCGGTTCAATTTCTGCCGTTATGCTTGCTCTTTACGGAGTATACTACGCAGTTATCGGTGTTATGAAGTTGATAGAAAAGAACAAGACCAAAAAGACACCTGCAAAGGTTAAATAAATGATAAAAGCACGAATTTCAAAATTCGTGCTTTTTCTTTATTCTTTTATACGTCAAGTGAGGTTATATCAGCCTCTGTTTCGCGCCTTACCGCAAGGTAATCCTCGCCACCCGAAAGCATTACAACTGCAGGGCGGCCTATTCTGTTATAATTTGATGCCATAGAGTAGTTGTACGCGCCCGTTGTGAGACAAGCGATGAGATCACCTCTATGAATATCTGCCGGCATAAGCACGTTTTCCTGGATAATATCGCCACTCTCACAGCATCTGCCAACGACCGAGCAGTACATATTATCCTCTCCAACCGCCGCCGCAACCGGCAACACCGTGTACTGTGAGCGATAAAGAGCAAATCTCGGATTATCCGTCATACCGCCGTCTACCGAAACGTAGTTTTTATATCCGGGGATCCTCTTGACGGTGCCGACGGTGTAAAGAGTCATGCCTGCATCTGCAACGATGCTCCTGCCTGGCTCGATCAATATTGTAGGAAGATCAATACCGCGCTTTTTTGCTATTGTCTTGATAAAATCTGCAACAGCAAGAGTATTGCATCTGATATCGATAACAGGGTCATCTGCAGTGTACCTTACACCGAAGCCACCGCCGATATCGAGCTCCAGGGGTTCAAAACCGAGGTCTTCCTTGATATTCACGATAAAGTTGAGCATTGCATCTGCAGCCTGCATATGCACGTCAGGATCAAACACCTGCGATCCAACGTGGCAGTGAAATCCCAC
>JAZLCY010000034.1:0-9984 GCA_045614485.1 Eubacteriales bacterium | reverse complement strand
ACCCCGTCGGTGAACATCACAACAACGTCTTTTGCATCAAGCTCGGTAGTGCAGCGCTCGCAAAAAACGCCTTGCATCGCACCGATAGGCATACTTCTGGCACGTATCCTGCGCACAGAATCCCCCTTCTTTATCAAGGAGGGTACGGCGCCCGCCTTTATGAATCCGCCCTCTTTTGTATACAGATCGAGGTAAAAAACGTCCACCGATGCACAGCACTCACTTCCCGACACGGCAACGATGCCGTTAAGCGCCGAGGCAAGCTCCTCAACGTCTTCTACCCCCATAACACCGCTCATGATATAATCGCAAACGAGCCTTGAGGTTTGCATAGCAACCTCGCCCGTTCCCATTCCGTCCGAGATAACGGCATAAAGAACACCGTCTCTTTCAAAATAACAGCTACTGTCTCCGCTTGGCACACCTGTGCGCGACGGAGTGGAAAAAGCGCCAACCTCATACTTCAGGCGCGCCAGCTCCTTTGCCTCAAAAAGCAGGGTGTTGCCAACCGCAAGAATGCTCGGTGTGGATATTTTCGCGCCGAGAATCTGCTCGATAGCGTGCACAACGTCTGTATCCTTTATCCTATCTCCAACACTACCGTCAGCACAGAGAAGAACAGTTCGCCGCCTGCCACCGAGAACACGGCAGGATGCATCAAGCCCAAGCATTCGGAGTTTTGATACGACCTGCTCTGCAAGTGCGCAGTTTTCCGCAAGCGATTCTTGGGCGCGCGCCTGTGCCGACTGCATAAGCCTTGCACCTATCTCCATACCCTCAACTATAACTCCACCACCCCGACGGTACTTCTCCTTTTCACAACCTCTCAAAGAAACGTTAAGAGAATTAAGCACGTTTATAGCACCGTAATTTATGCCGAGTATTCTTTTTATATCAAGCTCTGTTGCAGCCCTCTCAGAGCAAAGCAAAGTGGCAAGCTCGTTGATCTTTTCTTCACACGGGTGGGGATCGAGGCCCGACGTTGCCGCTATAACGGCATTCCTGTAATCCTCTGTATCTCCAAGCCCCGATGCAAAATAATCCCTTACCACCCCTGCCGCATCAAGTTCTCTTTGCCAAGGTGAAGCCTGTGCCATATCCCCTCTTAAAGCCTGTATTTTCTCATTCAGAACCCTGTCCTTTTCAGAGCCTGATACACTCTGCACCTTTACGTTTTCCTTTACCGCGCTTTTCAGATAGGGTATCATCACGCAGGAAGCAATGCTCCACTCCGGGATCGCGGTGAGAAAAAGGGTCATTCCCCCGGCATAAGCGCACCAGGCCGAGATCGCCGCGCCGCCGCCGACAAGACCGTACACCGTGCCTATATCAAATAAAAAGCCCGAAACAAGACCGGCAAGCGCAAATCCCACCGCCCCCACAGGATTTATTCCGACAGCGCTGAAAAATCCCACTGCCATAGCCTTCAGCGGCCCGAACCTGCGCGCGACAAAAAGAGTAAGAGCACCAATAAAAAGATAGGATAGCGAAATTCCGAAAAAGTTATACCCCTCAAGCGAGATGCTAATAAGAAAAACAAAAGACAAAAGCGACACCGCATACACCAAAAACGCGACACGGTCCCTGCCCTCTCGCCTCGGCGAGAACACTTCGCCCGATAAAAACAAGCGGGAAAGATTCATATCGTAGGAAAAGACTCCGTACAGCACCATACTGAGCCCGACCGAGAGAAGGATCTGGGCCGAGGCGAATATCATTGATGCAGGCGAGAATGAGCCGAGGATCATTTCATACCCTGCCCCGATCGCCGCACCGAGAGCGCACGAACCGATGCGCATAGCACCGCTCTCGGAAAAGGGTGCACCTGCCTCCCCGGATATAAGCGAGCATATCAGCCGGAATATCACCACCGCGGCACAGCTTACCGCAAGGATCACACCCTCGCCGCCGAGCGAAAGAGATCCCACCACTGCACCAAAAAGCGCAACAAAGACCCGGCTTGGCAACACCGAAAGCCAGGCTATCCCAAGCGGATATGCACCAAGCACGATATGTCGCTTGGCAAAAAACAGTGCGATAAGAAAGGCGGCAACGTCCACAAGTATCAGCGCCTTTGCGTTGCGCCTTTTCTCCATTTCCCTATACAAAGAGGCTTTTATTCCGTCGAAAAAGGCGGATTTTGTTTTGATTTTTTTATCCATACGTTTTTTCCGTCCTTGTTATATTTACAACTACATTCTATAAGAAACGAGGCGCAAAAAAGCGCACTTTGGGGAATAGAAATCGGTATTCTTTTGTAAAAGCATGGAAAACGCAGGCAAACGGCGGCACTTTTTCCAAAAAGCGCTTGAAAACAGGTGGAAATTGCTATATTTAAACCGAATATCGATAACCTTATATTTTGCGGTTGAAATCGGGCGGCTTTTGTGATAGAATTAATCTATATAGATTAATTTTTGGAGTTCCGTATGAAAAAAAGCGGCGTTATCATTCTTAATAAAGAGGGAAATATATCTTCGCAGGGCGCGGTGAACCGCACGAAAAGACTGCTTATGGCGGACAAAGCCGGCCATACAGGTACGCTTGACCCGATGGCAACCGGCGTTTTGCCCATTCTCGTGGGCCGCGGTGTTAAGGCGAGCGAGTACGTTACAAGCGAGGACAAGCACTACGGTGCAACGTTGCTTCTCGGCATCACGACCGACACAGAGGATATAACCGGCGAGGTTCTTACCGAGTGCGACAGAATTCCCACCGAGGAAGAGGTGCTCTTGGCGGTAAAGAAGATGACCGGCAGGATAATGCAAACTCCCCCTATGTACTCCGCGATCAAGATTGGAGGCAAAAAGCTTTACGAACTTGCAAGGGGCGGCGAGGTTATCGAGCGCGAGCCGAGAGAGATCACCGTTTACAGCATCGATACAAAGAAGCTTTCAGACAGAGAATACTACCTTGAAGTGCATTGCTCCAAGGGAACTTATATAAGAACACTTTGCGCAGATATCGGCGCGCTTGTTGGCGTTGGCGGTTGTATGAAGACACTGTGCCGCACCGAATGCGCAGGATTTACCTTGAAGGACGCGCACACACTCGCCGAGATAGAGGCGATGACCGAGGAGGAAAGAGAGGCACTCATAATCCCGACCGAAAACCTCTTTTCCGACGTTAGAAAACTCACCCTTCAGCCTTTTTTTGCCCGCCTTGCAAGATGCGGAGTTGAGATATACGTGAAGAAGATCGGCATTACAGCCGAGGAAGGCGAGCGATTCACCCTCTATGACGAGAAGGGATTTTTCGCTCTCGGAGAGGCGAGAGCCTTTGATGAGGGAATGGCTATCAAGCCGATAAAACAGTTCGATATTTAAAAATCCAAGCCAAAGTATTTTAAAAAGGAGGGCCGTATGGCAACAAGTTTTTCCGAAAGCCAGCTTTCAGCGATAAATACAAGGGACCGTTCCCTGCTTGTTTCGGCGGCGGCAGGAAGCGGTAAAACCACTACACTGACCGAGCGCATTATACGTTCCCTGCTTGATGAGGAGCATCCCGAGAGCATAAGAAATATGCTTATCGTTACCTTTACCAACGCATCGGTCGAGGACTTGAGAAGCAAGGTAAGAGGTGCGCTCACCGGCGCGATAGAGAAGAACCCCGAGGATAAGAGGCTTCAGGACGAGCTTTATATGCTTCCCTCAGCAAGAATTATGACGATAGACGCATTCTGCGGCGAGGTAGTGCGCACGAATGCGGATAAGATAGGCATCAGCCCAAGCTACCGAATTGCAGAGAATGCCGAGATAGAGATACTGACCTCCGCCATTATGGAGGAGCTTATCGGCGATGCATTTGCGGGAAGGCTTGAGGACACCTGCACACCTAAGGAAATAGAGATACTCTCAGACTGCCTTACCGACTCAAAAAAGACGAAGAATCTCGGCGAGGTTTTCCGCATGCTTTACGAGAGATCGAAGAGCGCGGTCGTAGGCGTTAAGATATTCTCGCTCCTTGCAAAAAGATACAAGGACGGCATAGATATGCCGGCGGAGGAATCCTTCTTCGGCAAAGAGCTGATGAAAAGAACCAAGGAAGCACTCCTTCATTACGCAAGAGTACTTGAGGTGCTTGGGGGAAGAGCCGAGCTTGAGGGGGACGAATATTGCGCGCCCGACGGTGCGGTTTACTATGAATTTAAACAAACCGTTACCCGTGTAGCGAAAATCGAGAGCTACAAGGAGATGAGAGAGGCACTCTCATCCATCACACCACCCAAGGTAAAACCGGTTAAGACCGACAACAAATCCGAGCTTCTGAACAGCTTGCGCGGTGAGTTTTCGGGTGTTAAGGACGGCATCAAGGATATATACAATTCCTATTTCGCATATAGCGAGCAGCAATGGAAGGCGCTCCTTTCCGAGCTTGGCGAGGTGGTTTCCACCCTGGCAAGATTCCTTGAAAAATTTGACGCGGTGTACACCGAGGACAAGCGCAAGAGGGGTATTTGCGAGCATTCCGACGTTGAAAGATACGCATACGACATTCTCTACACCAAAGAGGGCGCAACTTCTGACGTTGCAGACTCCTATAAATCGAGATTCTCATCGGTTTACGTTGACGAGTATCAGGACGTTAACGAGATACAGGATGCGATATTCCGCGCGGTTGCGAGGGATAACAATCGCTTTATGGTTGGCGATATCAAGCAGAGCATTTACTCGTTCCGTTCTGCGCGCCCCGACATATTCAAGAATATGAAGACACTCTTTGCTCCCCTTAAGGATGCGAAGGGAGGCACTCCATCCACGATATTCCTTTCAGAGAACTTCAGATGCGACAAGGGTGTGGTGGAGTTTGTTAACGGTGTTTTTGACACTATGTTTGCGGTTGTTGGCGACAGTATCGGTTACACGGGTGAGGACGCGCTCGTTTTTTCCAAGGTCTACCCCGACGGAAAAGAGCCGGAATACACCCCTGCAAAGATCTATATACTTGATAGACCCACCGCAAACGAAGAGGGCGAAATGCCGGCGGAAAAGAGCTTTGGCCCGAGCTTTTGCGCAAAGAAGATACGCGAGCTTATCGAGAGTGGCACACTTGCCGACGGCAGAAGGATCACCCCATCGGATATCGCGATAGTTCTGAGAAAAAAGAGCGGTGCCGAGGGCTTCTGCAAGGCCCTTGAGGAGCTTGGCATCAAGGCTGAGATGAAGGACAAGGACGGATTTTTCACCACCCCCGAGATCCTTATTGCCCTTTGCCTGCTTAACGCGATAGACAATCCGAGAAGGGATATTTACTTAGCGGGACTTATGTGCTCCCCCCTCTATTCCTTCACGGCAGACGAGCTTACAAAATACCGCGCATATGCCAAGGGAGATTGCCTTTACTCCTCCATTACAGCATATATAAGTGCCAACCCGTGCGACAAAAAGCTTGAGGATTTTCTCTTCAAGCTCAACAAGTACCGCGAAATCGCAGAGGGAATGCCTGCGCACGAGCTGATATACAGGCTCTTCAGTGAAACAGGGCTTTTCGCACTTGCGGCGGCAAACGGCGAAAGAGAAAGACTTTTGCTTTTCTATAACTACGCAAGGAAATTTGAGGCAGGCACACTGCGTGGGCTTTACAGCTTTATCAAATACATCAACGCAGTTGTTGAGAAGAACGCAGGCTTTGACGAGGGCGGTGCTTCGGGCGACAAGGATGCAGTAAAGATCGTTACCGTGCACTCTTCCAAGGGTCTTGAATACCCTGTTGTTTTCTTCGCCGAGGCATCAAGAGAGCTTATAAATCTGGACGCGAGAGCGCGCGTGCTTTACGAGGAGGAATTTGGAATTTCCTTCTGCTTAAGAGCGCCCGGCGGACTTGCGCTTGCAGAAAACCCGATAAACGCACTTTTACGCGACAGAATGAAGGAGAGGTTCTTCGAGGAAGAACTGCGCGTTTTATACGTTGCCCTTACAAGAGCAAGAGAGATGCTCTTTGTTGTTGGCGATGCCGAAAGAGGCAGAAGTGCTGAAGAATATCTTGATAAAATAGATATGAGAAGGCGGACTCTTACCCCGTTCGGAGCAAGAAAGATCCCCTCATTCCTTGATATAATTATGACGGCCGGAACAAATGCCGAGGTCAACTTCCTTAACCCCGACGTAACCTCCGAGCCGACAGAGATAACCTACACAATACCGGAAAAGAAAACGCGTGATGCGGAAGAGAACCTTTTTGCAACACTGACCGACAGATTCAGCTTTGAATATCCCAATAAAGAGATAGCAAAAATGCCTGCAAAGCTCTCGGTTTCAAGGCTTTATCCCGACGTGCTTGACGGCGCGGACGATAATGCCGAGATACTTATCGGCCGAGAGAGAAGGCGCGCCGCCCTGCCCGAGTTTTACACCGGAAAGCCGAAGGACGAGAGCGCAAGAGGTGGTATTGCAACACATATGGTGCTGCAGTTCTGCGACTTTGATGGGATCAGGAAGGATACAAAAGCGGAGATCGAAAGACTGCTTTCACTCGGCTTTATCTCAAAGCAAACGCGCGAGCGCGTCAGAGATAGCGAAATAGCCCTGTTTGCAAGATCCGAGCTTATCGCCGAGATCCTTGGCGCTAAGAAGGTTTGGCGCGAGCTGAGATTTAACACCACCCTCCCGGCAGAGCTGTTTACCGAGGATGAAAAAAGGCGGAATGCCCTCCTTGGCGAGAGCCTGTTTGTGCAGGGAGTTATCGACTGCATTTACGAGGATCAGAACAATGATCTGCACCTTGTGGACTACAAAACCGACAGGCTCACAAAAGAGGAGCTTGCCGACGAGCGCCTCGCGAAAGCAAAGCTGAACGAGAAGCATGCGCTCCAGCTGAGCTACTATACCAAGGCTGTCGAGATGATCTTCGGCAAAGCCCCGAAAACCGTCAGAGTTTACTCCCTGCCCCTTGGCAAAACAGTGGACATAGAGTGCGCGCTTGGTTAATATCATAAAAAACAAAAATCCCCCGTAAAACGGGGGTATTTCATTCTCGGGTAAAACCCTGAATGTTACCGGCTACGCACAAGTGCGTTTTAGATTGGCCCACCAGCCATGCATCTGTTACTTGCTACCCGTAAACGGGTTAGGTATAATAGCCTTCTCCTGCGGGAGAAGGTGTCATACGAGCAATAGCGAGTATGACGGATGAGGAGTTTTCAGTTTTCTTTATTCTCTGCTTTTTCTACAAGCTAAACCACACCTCATCCACCATAAATGGTCCCCCTTCTCCCTCTGGAGAAGGCTTTTTTTACTATCGCATTTATTCTCACCGGTTAATCTCTCTAAAACCACGCGACTATCGCGTGGTTTTCGTTTACACAAAAATAACCTCGCTTCAGCGAAGCGAGGTTAAAGCCAAAACCAAAAGGTTAGCTGCTATTGTTATTATAGCCGTTTTTTTAGCAGTGTTTTTAATCAAACCTTCTCAACTTTTTTTGGGGTGCGTGTGCCCTCGATCCACTTCATGATCTCATCAATATAGGTGATGTAGATACAGAAGAATATGCCAAGCACACAAGAGAATATACCCAGGAATATTCCAATGATTATAAAGGTGTTGAAATATCCGAGCTTAACCTTTGCCACGATAGAAAGAACTATTGCGGCCGCGCCAAGCACTATCCCCACAACAGCGAAGGCAATGCCGAGAAAACCGAGCGCACTGAACACGATCGAAAGAACACCTACCGTTGCCGCGATAATGGATAATGCAAAGGTTTTTTGCCTGCCGCTTTTATCATACAAAGAAAAATCCGCTGTATCGCGCTCATTTTTTTCGTTGCGTTTATCTTTATTTTTCTGCATGGAATACGTCCTTTCTCTCGATTTTGATCTTATTTTACATATATTGTAACACGGAAAGAGAAAATAATCAATAGATTTTATGCGGCATAATGAGATTTACCGCATATTTTTTCACGTGCCGAGAAAAATAAAAGAAAAGGAGATAATTTATGGAAAAGAACAAGGAATACAGAAATCTGACGGCTAAGCACACACCGAAATCAAATGCGAAAAAACACACTCTTTTTGCATTTTTGGGCGGCGGATGTATCTGCCTTTTGGGTGAGGGGCTTGCATATCTATACTCATTTTTCGGTGCTGACAGTGAAAACGCATACCTTTTAGTTACCCTGACGTTTATCCTCTTAGGCTCGGTTTTGACCGCCCTTGGCCTTTTTGATAAGATATCAAACTATCTTTATGCCGGGGTACTTGTGCCGGTTACGGGTTTTTCCAACTCTGTAACGAGCGCCGCACTCGACACGCGCCAGGAAGGATATATCTGTGGCGTTGGCGCAAAGATATTTACGGTTGCCGGGCCGGTAATTCTTTTCTCGGCTTTAAGCGGCACTTTGTACGGTTTTATTTACTTTTTAGTGTCGTTTTTCTTGAAATAACTTTACACGCGGTGGCATATGAGAAAAATTATTAATTTACCGAAGAGGGTTTATTTCACCTCTTTTTCCGCCGTTGGCGGCTATCACGAAAGAAGGTGTGCGTATGGCGAAAACTTTGATTTTTGCGACGATACGGACAAGTTCGGAATGAAGAGCTTTGAGATGGCAGAGGGGGCTATGTGCTCTATGGCACTGAAATTTGCCATGAAAAAGGCGGCGATAGACGAAGGCGCACTTGAAGTGCTTTTTGCAGGGGATCTGCAAAATCAGTGCACCGCATCCGCTATCGGTCTTTATGAGTTTGGTATTCCCTACGTTGGCCTGTACTCTGCCTGCTCCACTGCAACCGAGGCGATAATGCTTTTATCCCAGCTTATCTCGGCAGGCTACGTTTCCTATGGCGCGGCAGTTACCTCATCTCACAACTCGGCGGCAGAAAGGCAGTTTCGCACCCCTATTGAGTACGGCGCGCAAAGAACTCCCTCGGCACAGTGGACGGCAACGGCGGCAGGGGCATTCATAATGTCGAGCCAGAGATTCAGGGACAGGTGTGCCTACGTTGACAGGGTTATGGTAGGCAAGGCGGTGAGCGGACTGACGAGCGATGCATCAAATATGGGCGCAGGTATGGCGCGCGCCGCATACGACACTATATATACCTTTCTCTCTTTGGCAGGCGAGCCTGTTGATTCCTACAGCGCTATCGTTACAGGCGACCTTGGAAGAGTTGGCTCGAGTATTCTCTCGGAAATGTTAGAAAAGGACATACCCGGCGCGGCAGAGAGGCATCTTGACTGCGGTGCTATGCTGTACGGAAATAACAACGGAGTGAATGCAGGAGCCTCGGGGTGCGGTTGCTCAGCTTCCCTGCTTGCCGCACACTTTTTGCCAAGAGTTGAAAGAGGAGAGATAAAAAAGATGCTTTTTCTTTCCACGGGTGCGCTTATGAGCCCGGGCAGTGTTCAGCAAAAAAATGATATCTTAGGCATTGCGCCGGCAATTCTTATCAAGGGGGATCAATATGATAGTTAAGATGATATTTGCCTTTCTGGTAGGCGGAACACTGTGCGGTGCGGCGCAGGTAATGATAGACAAGACTACTCTTACCCCGGCGAAGATCCTGGTTATATTCGTTTGCTTCGGGGTACTGCTTGGCGGAGTTGGACTCTACGACCCGATATTTGAGCTTGTCGGCTGCGGTATCAGCCTACCTATCGTCGGCTTTGGCGGAACGGTGGCAAAGGGAGTGCGCGAGGCAGTTGACGAGTTTGGTATTTTAGGAGTGCTGAAGGGCCCATTTTCCTCAATGAGTGCCGGTGTGCTTGCCTCCCTTCTTTTCGGTTTTATCGTTTCCCTCTTCTTTCACTCCAAGCCAAAGGATTTTTGAGTTTTTTTCAATCATGGCTCCGCCGTATATTGCTAATCAAACGAAGAGAGTCTGTGCTTGCACAAGCGAGCGAGCGCAGATTGCTCCGCGGTGGCTCGTCAAAAGACGAGCGGAGTGCATCGCACCAAGCGATAACGCTTGCACCGCAAAGGAGTATAATTACGGCAATGCGGAGAGTACATATTTTGGTGCGCTCGCACAGCATACGCACTTT
>JAZLCY010000033.1:0-4645 GCA_045614485.1 Eubacteriales bacterium | reverse complement strand
AAGAGTATCACGCTAACCGGGGGTATTTCATTCTCGTGTAAAACCCTAAATGTTACCGGCTACACACAAGTGCGTTTTAGATCGGCCTGCCAGCCATGCATCTATTACTTGCTACCCGTAAACGGGTTGGGGGTGAGTGTGTCTTCTCCTGTGGGAGAAGGTGTCACGAGGGAAGGGAGTGGCGGGTGAGGAGTTAGTTAAAGCGCTCATTATTATAAACACCTCATCCACCATAAATGGTCCCCCTTCTCCCGCTGGAGAAGGCTTTTTTGCATCTGTTTTCTCACCGGTTAACCTCTTTTGAACCACGCGATAGTCGCGTGGTTTTTGTTATTACAATAAAAAGGAGCAGTGAAAACTGCTCCTTTTTCTATGCTTTTGGCGGCAGAGGGGCTTGCCTGTGCCGTCTTTTGTCTTTATTAAGCTGTCGCTTCGACGGTTTCTGCCTCGGTTTCGGTAGTTTCAGCCTTGGCTACGTTCTCGGTGCACTCGGTTGCTTTTTCAAGCAGGGATGCCTCGGGAATAAAGAGCATAAAGATACCTGCCACAAGGGAAATCGGGCCGCCGCCCAAAACCATGTTCACAATACCGAGCACGATAACGGTGGGTCTTTTGCTTGCGCGAAGCATAATGATAATGCTTGCAATACCAATGCCGGGGATGATAAGTGCGCCGGGCTCAAGTATAAGCGCCGCGATAAGAAGCGCAAGGGCTATCTTAAAGCTGCGTGTACGGCATGAAAGCCACTTCTTTAAGAAGGCGAGGGGGCATTTTTTCTTTTCCTTGGGTTCGGTGGGCTCTGTTTCAGCCGTATCAGCCTCAGCCTTTTCCTCCTCAGCCTCGCAACACTCACAGCACTCGCATTTAGCAGTGCCGTCGATCTCGTGGAACACGGGGTCGTCCTCATCTATTGCATAGATGATCTCAGGGTCGGTTTCGTGGGGAAGGAAGGTCTTCTTATAAGGCTTGATGATATAAACGGTAAGCAGAATGATACCGATAAAACCAAGAAGGTTTGCAAAAATAAATACGGGTGCAAAAGTGCAGGCGGTAAAGCCGATGCTATCGTAGAATGCAAAGGCGATGATCTCCTTTGCCGCGGCAAGAACGTTGCCAAGGGAGGAGATGATGAACATACCGCTTGAGATAATTCCGAATGCCACGGTAAGCGCGCCGAAGGAATATCTGATTGCCTTCTTTGCCGTTTTGTGCAGGATTATCGAGGATATGCCTGCAAATCCGAGCGCCGCCCAGGAGAAAGAGATAGATGCGGGCAAAAGGCAGATGATAATATCGATGATAGCAGAGGGAATAGTGTCGCTCTCGCCGTTCGGAATGCTGCCGTTTATCAGGCTTATCAGTAGGGTAAGCGAGGTTGCCGCAACCACAATGCCGATCGCAAGCATAAATATCGAAGAAAGAAATGCGGGAATGGATATTGCCCAGCCCTTAGGCTTGAACAAAAGAACAAGAACTATAAGCAGGAAGAACATTGCCGAGATAGTTACCGCGTTGTTTGCAAGGGCGGTGGCAACGGTTCTTATAAGATCGGTGATGCTGAATTTACCCTGCAGTTCCTTAAGCTTCCATATAGCAGGAAAAACAAATGAGCTTAAAGATCCTATTGCGCTCGTTAACGTTGAGAGCAAAAGAAAGAACATGCACAAAACGGGAATTCTCCTGTTTTTGCGCGCAAGATTGGCTTGCATAGTCGTCTCCTTATATATAAATATACCCATAGGGGAACAAATGTCACTCAAGTATTTTATCATATAAAATCTTTTTTGTCAAGCAGGGGGATTCCACAGCGGCGCCGCCTCCGACCGAAACGAGCAAAAAAATGCCGGACTCACCCGATTTTGTGAGTCCGGCACGGATCATTCAATTAAACAAGGGTGTCCTCGGGGATGCAGAACATAAGTATTCCGGAGATGATACAGATAATACCTAAACCGAAAAGAATGTTAAGTATACCCATGATAATGAGGGGAGCTTTTCTCTTTGCGCAAAGCATAACGATAACGCTTATTACGCCGATAAAGGGAATGAGAGCTGCGGGCTCAAAAATGAGGGAGATCAAAAGGGTGATAAAGGCGAAGGTGAATACGGGAGACCATCTGCTTCTAACCTTGCTTGCGGCCTGGCGGCGAATAGCATCCTGGCGTTCCGCCTCTCTTTGCGCTCTTGCTCTTCGCATTTCCTGGCGGTAAACCTCGGCTCTGTGCGCCTCGTCTACTCTTGCGGCACGGTAAGCGGCAACTCTCTTTGCCTCTTCTGCCGCGGCAACGTCCTCAGGCAAAAGCCCTGTGTTCACGGTTGCGGTTGCGCCCACTCCTGCGGTAGCTACTGCCTCACCGTTTACAACCTTGGGATCTGCGTCTGTACCTTCAAATTCCTCGGGAATATATTCATCGTCATAAGCTTCGTCAAGGTCTTCCTCATACTCGGGGATATAGCCCTTCTTGTTAGGCTTAACCATGTAAATCGAGAACACGATCATACCGATAGCACCAAGAACGTTTCCGATGAACATAACGGGTGCAATAAGCATCATTATGTATCTTGTGCCTTCGAAATAGAGCATATCGTAATTTAAAAGGAACGGAAAAACGTTTGTATCGAAGAAGCAGTTGATAAGGCCTATGAAGTTGGAGAATGCGGAGATAACGAATACGCCGCTTGAAAGGATGCCAAAAACGGCAGAACCTATACCAAGGGGAAGCTTAACAGCCGTTTTCTTAACCTTGCCGGAAACAAAAGCGGTGATAGCTGCGATCGCGAGCGCAAACCAGCAGAAAGCTGCTGCAAGGGGTAAAGCAAGGAGTATATACGTCGTTAAACAAGTAACATCGGCGTTTTCAGTCGGGCGCTCTATAGCGGGAATGCAGTCCTTTAAAAAGTCTATTGTAAGCGTGAAGATGCGCTTGATAGATTCAATGAAGCTAAGATCCCCGTACTTGAAGATCTGGCCAAACTTCTCAATGCCGAGGAACCAAAGAAAGTAGGATTTTACACCATTAGCAAACATGGGGATACCAATAATAAGGTTAAATCCGCCTGCCAAAAATGCGGGGATCGAGTATGCCCAGGTCTTCGGCTTAAAAAGCATCATCATAAGAATGATGAAAACAAAGAATGAAGAGTAAATAAGCGTGTTCTGAAGTGTAGAGTAAAGAATAGAGCATTCCATGTCTTTGGGGCCGAATTTGTAGCCGTATTCCGTGAACTGAGAACCCAGTGTATCCTTAAAAAGAGAAATCACCGAAAAAAGAGAAGAAAACACCAAGCAAATAGCGAGCGAGATCAAAATAAGTACTAAGCTGAGCGAGGGAGTTCTTCTGCTTCTGTAATCAAGTTTAGCTGCCATAACAGTCTCCTTATGTAAGTCGCCCACGTGGGCGCATAGTATTATGTGGATATTTTACCACTGTTTGCAAAATTTGTCAACCCATATTATTTCATGCGTTTATGGGGTCGGCAATCTCGCTTGCCTGTGGCTCGGCTTCGGTTGTTTCGTGCGCGCAAGCGCACTCTTCATCACCGCAGGTGCACTCGGTATGCTCGTGGCAGGTGCATTCAGCCCCTTCGCCACAGCAGTGGCATTCGGTATGCTCGGTGCATTCGCACTCTACCGCCTCGGCATCCTTTTTGCCCTTTTTGTAGGGATTCAAAAGGTATTTTACAAGCAATATCATACCCGCAAGACCAAGCGCGTTGATGAAAATAAGCATAATGCCGAATATCGTGCCGATCAAATAGGAGGGAAGGTAGGCTATCGGGTAAAAGACAACCGTAAAGGCGAGAAGGTTTTGTATAGCGTCAGAGATAACAGTCAGAATATTGTTGCATATTTTAACGATGAACATACTGCATCCGCCAATGCCGAACAACACGGTCATAACGCAGGCAAAAATTTTTGTGCCCTTCTTTTTTGCCTTGTGGAAAAGGATAGAGAACAGGCAGGCAATTCCAAGCGCCAGCCAGCACAAGGGTATAACAAGTCCCAACAACCTCGTTATCCAAGAGATGAACGTAGATGGGTAGTGAACAAGCAGTCGTATAGCGCCGGGAAGAAAAAGGGTCATGAAAGAGCACACAAGGCCGATCAAACACTTAACCGACGTAATAACGAATGCCAGGAATGACGTGCCTGCAAACGCACCGCCCTTTGCTTTGAGGATCTGCATTATTGCGATAATGATAAAAATGGTAAACGATGATACAGCCATAACGGAAACCAGGGTGCTTATCTGATTTGATGCTGTATAAGTCAAAATATACTTCCAAGTGTAAATGGGATCAGCATAGACCACTTTTTTTGCAATCGTTACAACGGAGATCAAAGACGTTGCCGTCAACTGTAATATCTCGCACACAAGGGTTAAAACAGCTGAGGTAAGCAACAGTATCAATGACAGGATCGGAACTCTTCTGTTTTTGCGGTCGGATAGTGTTTTCATATTTTTCCTCCCCGGAGAGATTTTTCAATTTCGGTATCAGCCTCGCAGGTGCATTCATCGGTGCAGTCGAATTCGTGTTCAGCCCCTTCGCCACAGCAGTGGCATTCGGTATGCTCGGTGCATTCGCACTCTACCGCCTCGGCATCCTTTTTGCCCTTTTTGTAGGGATTCAAAAGGTATTTTAC
>JAZLCY010000032.1:0-6965 GCA_045614485.1 Eubacteriales bacterium | reverse complement strand
TCTCGGTACAGAGGTAAAAAGATAGTCGCTCGGGGATTTTATCGAAGTTGAGATCGAAGATGCGAGTTCATTAGCAAGAAACTGTAAAACATCGCGTCTGTTTTCTCTCTTTAAGCTGTAAATAAGTTTGTTGGGAGCTGTTTCTAATCCGGGATTATATCTGTATACCTTAATATGCTTATGAACGTAGTGAGAGTCTAAATACTCATTCGGACAGGTGCATTCATAAAGCGGCTTTGCACATACCGAGCAGTTGCGCATCAGGTGGTTGTTATACTCTTCTCTGCACTGTTTACAAAGCGCGAGATCGTCAATATCAAGCTTATCCTCGCAGCAAACACACTTAGGAACTGTTACGTAGTAGATGATTTTTCTAAATAGATTCATAGTAAAATAAATGGGCCGTAATGCACAAGCTTTACGGCCCTATCCTTTATTTCTGCTTAGGAAAGCTATCCTTTAATCCTACGATTCTGTTAAATACGTTTTCAGACTTGGAATCCTTGATGAAGTATCCACATCTAACAAACTGGAATCTTTCGGATTCCTTTGCTTCTGCGAGCGAGGGCTCTATCTTTGCGTTTTCAATAACGGTAACAGAATTCTGATTAAGGTAATCGTCAAATGTCTTTCCCTCGGGGATATCGTCAACGTTTTCGATATCAAAAAGGAAATCATAAAGCTTAACTGTTGTATCCTTAGCATATGCAGAAGAAAGCCAGTGAATAGTTCCCTTTATCTTTCTGCCGTCTGCAGGCACACCATTGGAGGTTTCAAGGTCGGCGGTACAGTGGATCTCCTTAACTGTTCCGTCCTCATTCTTGATGATCTCGTTACATTTTACGATATATGCACCCATAAGTCTAACTTCGCCTTCCGGCTTCATACGGAAGAACTTGGGTGGAGGAACTTCTGCAAAGTCATCAGCATCAATGTAAAGCTCTCTTGTGAAAGGAAGCTTTCTTGTACCTGCCTCGGGGTTCTGAGGATTGTTGGAAACCTCAAAATATTCAACCTTATCCTCGGGATAGTTGGTTACAACAACCTTAATGGGCTTCATAACCGCGATCCTTCTTTCGGCGGTTGCGTTAAGCTCTTCTCTGATGCAGTGCTCAAGGAGCTCGTAGTCAACAACACTGTATGCCTTTGCAACACCTGCTCTTGCTACAAAGTCAAATATAGCAGAGGGGGTGTAGCCACGTCTTCTGAGACCGCAGATAGTAGGCATACGGGGGTCGTCCCAACCGTCAACAAGACCGGTTTCCACAAGCTTTCTGAGATAACGCTTGGACATAACAGTATGAGTAACGTTAAGTCTTGCGAATTCTCTTTGCTTGGGCTTCTTTTCAAAGCCGATGTTCTCGATAACCCAGTCATAGAGAGGACGGTGGTTTTCAAATTCGATTGAGCAAAGCGAGTGAGTTATACCCTCAAGTGCATCCTGGATAGGATGAGCATAGTCGTAAAGAGGATATATACACCACTTATTTCCCTGCCTGTGATGGTTAACGTGAACGATTCTGTAGATCGCAGGGTCGCGCATATTCATATTTGAAGAAGCCATATCGATCTTTGCGCGCAAGGTCTTAGAACCGTCTGCAAATTCGCCGTTCTTCATTCTTTCAAATAAATCAAGGTTCTCTTCAACACTTCTATCACGATAAGGGCTATTCTTTCCGGGAACAGTAAGTGTACCGCGGTATTCACGAAGCTCGTCCGCATTAAGGTCGCAAACGTAAGCCTTGCCGTCCTTGATGAGCTGTACTGCATACTCATAGCATTTATCGAAATAGTCAGATCCGTAGAAAATACCGCCTGATGGCTCGCATCCAAGCCACATAAGGTCGTTATAAATGCTTTCTACATACTCATTATCCTCTTTTGAGGGGTTTGTATCATCATAGCGAAGATTGAACTGTCCGCCATACTTCTTCGCGGTCATTGCATTGATCCAGATCGCTTTTGCAGATCCGATATGCAGATATCCGTTGGGCTCGGGCGGGAATCTTGTGTGAATTTTAAGATCGGGATTTTCAGCTAGATCCTGATCGATTATGTCGTGGATAAAATTGCTTCTGATCTCTTCCATCGCTTTTTCCTTGTTATAGTTATAATTTATTAATTAAGTATAGCATATAAATGACAAAAAGTCCAGCATTTTTTGCACTTTTTGCGTAGTAACTTTTGTATTTTTTATTTCATAAAATAATATTACGCATAAAAAAATAAAAGAAAGGGTTTTGCAGATGAAAACCATGGTTATTTCCTTTGGATCGGCAACCATAGCCATGAAGGCAAAAAAGATTTTGAACCGAAATAGCATTGGCGCAAGACTTATAAAACCGGATTTGATAAAATCCAAGAGCGGTTGCTCCCACGGAATAGAAATAGATGAGGTAAAGTTCTATGATGCGGTTATTCTGCTTAAGGGCGCCGAAATTGACTATTTTATCTGATAAAGAGGATCTATGATATACTATGATAACGCGGCAACAACGTTTATAAAACCTAAAAACGTGTATAAAGCTGTAAAAAAAGCAATCAGAGTGTATGCCGCGAATCCAGGCAGAAGCGGACACAAAGCAGCTAACAGAACTACAGAGGCAGTTTATGATGCAAGGGAGAACGTTGCCGAATTTTTTAATGCTCCGGGCCCTGAAAACGTTGTATTTACCTACAACGCAACCTATGCATTGAATATTGTTCTGAAATCAATGATATATGAGAAGTGCCACATTGTAATTTCGGATATGGAGCATAATTCGGTTGTGCGCCCCTTGATGAAGTTGGCGGATACGTACGAAGTAAGATATTCCGTGTTTGACAGTTCAAAGCATGACCTTATCTCTGAAATTGAGTCGAAGGTTGGAAAAGACACTAAATTTATAGTTTCTACTTTGCGTTCGAACGTTACAGGGCGTGATATAGACTACCGGGCGCTATCTTTTGTGAAGAAAAAGTACGGGTTATCTCTCATTGTGGATGCTTCTCAGTCTGCCGGGCATACGTTTACCGATTTTAAAAGAATTGGCTGCGATGCCCTGGCCTGCCCGGGACATAAAGGATTATTTGGAATAACAGGTAGCGGCATAGCAATATTTAAGGACGGAATAATTAAAAACAGCGTTATTGAAGGCGGAAGCGGTAATGAATCGTTAAATCCGTATATGCCGAGCAAGTTGCCTGAGTCATATGAGGCAGGAACACTGGGCGTGGCCGGTATTCTTTCAGTAAGCGCAGGGATCGATTATATCAAACGTATTCAGGTGGAAAGTATTGAAGAAAAGCTAAGGATACTGACCGAGGAGTGTATCGCGCGCCTTGAACACCTGCCGCATATTAGAATCATAGAGGGGGCTAACGGTATTGTTTCGATCATCGGAAACGGGTGTACGAATGCTGAATTGACCGAACAACTAAACAGACGGGGGATATGTACAAGATCGGGGTTACACTGCGCTCCGCTTGCGCATAAAACGTTGGGAACTTTAAATAGCGGTACGGTTAGAATCAGCTTCTCGTATTTTAATAAAATTAAGGAGCTCGATAAACTTTATAAATGCTTAAAGGAGATAAAATAAAAGGAAGCGACGAATCGCTTCCTTTTTTATAATTGAATTTCATTTGCAGAACTCGAAATAAATATCGAGGCAGAATTTGATTTAATCTCAAATGTATTGGATGATATGTTTGAGATGACATCGGTTGCTTTGCGTTTAAATCTAACGCTTATATTTTTGTAGGAGTTGTTAAAAACAGTGATGAAACGTTCATTTTTATTTACTCTTTCGAATATAAGAGTTTCGTTTGTAAGGTATAAAAGTTTAAAATCTCCGTCCTTATATACGGGATTATCTCTTCTTATTTTACCGATCTTTTTGTAGTGCTTAAGGAGTTTTTTGCTTTCATTTCCCCACGGATAGGTTCTTCTGTTAAATGGATCGGAGTAACCTTCCATTCCGGCCTCGTCTCCGTAATATATCGTCGGGATACCCGGGAGTGTAGCAAGAACTGTATAAGCGGACATGAGCTTTGCTTCGGCAACTTCCCTTTCCTCTTTGCTCATTCTTATATTCATAAGCTCTGAGTTAGTGTACCCTGCGCTTGACTTACCGCCTAAGGTCGTAAGAATTCTTTCTGTATCATGAGTACCAAGCAGGTTCATGGCAGAGTCGCGTATTTGCTTCGGCATATTAGGCATAACTGTATTCAGCGCGTAATAGAGAGCGGAGGTGTCGTGATCCCTGATATAATTTATTAAGCCTGTTCTTAATGGGTAGTTCATTACACCGTCAAGCTCGTTTCCAAGGTAGTAATGTTTTCTTACGTCGTATGCGATCTTGTTCGACGCATCTTCCCAAACCTCACCGTAAAGGATGGATTTGTTGTTATAACGGTTGAGAACTTCTTTTATCTTGGCTATAAACGAGTCTGAAAGTTCGTCTGCAACGTCAAGGCGGAAGCCGCTGACTCCCATTTTAGCATATTTTTCGATGACGCCGCCTTCTCCAACAAAGTAGTTCATGCAGCTGTCATTGCCGGGATTTATTCTGGGGAGAATGTCGATTCCCCACCAGCATGTATATTTATTTGGGTGCTTTTCAAAGCTATACCAATCATAGTAAGGTGAGTTCGTTGATTGGTAGGCCCCGACACTGTCATATTTACCTGTTTTATTAAAATAGATACTCTCGGCGCCGGTATGATTGAATACACCGTCAAGAATTATTCCGATTTTGCGTTTTTTAGCTTCTTTTATAAGCTTTTCGAAGGCTTCGTTGCCACCAAATCCGGCATCTACGGTCATATAATCAGACGTATCGTATTTGTGGTTCGAATAAGCTTCGAAAATAGGGCTGAGATAAATTGTGTTAACTCCAAGCGATGCAATATAATCAAGCTTTTCTATTACACCGTAGAGATTACCGCCGTAGAAATAGTTGTTTTTTATAAATGCACCCGGATATGCAGGATATTCCGGAATCTCCTGATCCCAGGAGTCTACGTATATTGCATCCTCGCGATGCTTTATAGTTTCTTTCCTGTAAAATCTATCAACGAACAGGTGGTAGATTATGCCACCCTGCCTATCGGTCGGAGTATTGTATTTTGATTCGTAGATCGAGAGCTGAAACAAATTGTCTTTTGACAGTGATCTTGAAAAATAAACGTTTCCCGCACTGTTAAGTCCGTACAGCTGCTCAAGGCCATTTATTTTGATATAGAAGAAATATATACCTACGTCAAGTTTTCCGCGATGGATACGTACTTTGTATTCTTCATACGAACCCTTTCTTGCGTTCAGCGGAATAATCTGTGACATTACGGTTTTATCGGCATATTCATCAAGAATAAAAAGCTCGACGCACCTCGCTCCGACAGAGATCGGCAGACAAAACGAAAAGCTTACCCCCTCATTTGAGGGGTAAGCTGTTTCGTTATTTTCATTTTTACCGTGAGTATAACGGATATATCCCGAAATACTGCTGATCTCTTCTGATGTGATGCGAAGATCTTCTGAATGAAAATTAGCCATTAATTTTATTTACGGGATTAGCATGCCAAATCTCATCCGCGTATTTCCTTATGCTGTTATCGGAGGCAAAGATACCGCTTGAAGCAGTGTTCATAAGTGATTTCTGTGCCCACTCGAGTCTGTTTTGGTAATCGCTTATTGCCATCTTATGAGTGTGAACGTAAGAATCAAAGTCGGCAAGGCACATAAACGGATCGGCAACTCCGTAGTTTCCACCGATAAGGTACTCAGCAATGTGCGAGAAGTCGTGGGAAGCGATGGGGGCGTAGAATCTGTCTACTACCTTCTTAAGCGCAGGAGAGGACAGATAATAGTCCTTAGCACTGTATCCGTTTCTCCAGATCTCATCAACCTCATGGGTATTAAGACCGAAGATGTATGCGTTTTCTCTGCCGACTGCCTCAAGGATCTCAACGTTTGCACCGTCAAGTGTACCAAGGGTGGGAGCACCGTTCATCATAAGCTTCATACAACCGGTTCCGCTCGCTTCCTTACCGGCAAGAGAGATCTGCTCGGATATATCAGCTGAGGGGATGAGTATTTCCGCAAGAGAAACGTTGTATTCTTCCATAAATACAACCTTGATCTTGTCTTTTGTAAGAGGATTTCTCTCAAGCTCTTCGGACAAGAACCAGATGAGCTTAATAAGCTTCTTTGCCATTGCATATCCGGGCGCCGCTTTGCATCCGAAGATGAAGGTCTGGGGCTGGATATCTGCGTTGGGATTTTCGAGGATTTCGTTATAAAGGGAGATTATCTTCATAACGTTGAGAAGCTGCCTTTTGTACTCGTGCATTCTCTTGATCTGTACGTCAAACACAGAATTGGGGTTGATCCTTCTTCCTGTCTTTTCAAATACGTAATGAGCGAATCTTTCTTTGTTAGCATATTTGATCTCGTTGATCTTTTCAAGAACCGCGGTATCATCCTTATATGCTGCAAGTTTGGAAAGGTTTCTTGCGTCCTCTCTGAATTCAGGACCGATAAGCTCATCAAGGAATCCGCTGAGGCGCGGGTTGGCGGTGTTAAGCCATCTTCTGTGAACAACACCGTTTGTAACGTTTGTAAACTTCCAGGGCGTCATCTTATAGAAATCATGGAATATGGTTTTTGTAAGAATATCACTGTGAAGCTTGGAAACACCGTTAACTGCATGAGAGCCAACGATAGAGAGGTTTGCCATTCTAACCTGATTGTAAGCTACGATAGCCATTCTTGAGATTCTATCCCAGTCTCCGGGATAAAGATTCCAAAGATCAGCTGTAAAGCGCTTATTGATCTCGGTTACGATTGAATATATTCTGGGAAGCTTCATTGCGAAGAGGTCAACTCTCCAGCATTCAAGAGCCTCCGGAAGAACTGTATGGTTGGTGTAGGAAACAGTTTTAACTACAATGCTCCATGCTTCATCCCAACTGTAAGAATATAC
>JAZLCY010000031.1:0-15970 GCA_045614485.1 Eubacteriales bacterium | reverse complement strand
ACCCTTAGTAGCCCCAACTGCGTAGCCGCAGATGGTCATAGCCTCGATAACGCAGTGAGGATCACCCTCAAGAATAGAACGGTCCATGAATGCTCCGGGGTCGCCCTCGTCTGCATTACAAACAACGTACTTCTGGGGAGCCTTGTTGGGTGCGCAAAGAGCCCACTTGCGACCGGTGGGGAATCCTCCGCCTCCTCTTCCGCGAAGACCGGAATCGGTAACTACCTTGATAACGTCCTCGGGGGTCATGGTTGTAAGAACCTTACCGAGCGCCTCGTAACCGTCCATAGCAATGTACTCGTCGATCTGCTCGGGGTCGATAACGCCGCAGTTACGGAGAACTACGCGGTTCTGGGACTTGTAGAATGCTGTATCACCAAGGGAAACGGTAGCCTTAACCTTGTCGTCAAGCTCTGTGCCTGTGTCGCTGTAAACAAGGCGCTCAACAACTCTACCCTTGAGAAGATGCTCCTCAACGATCTCCTTAACGTCGTCGGGAGTAACACGGCTGTAGAAAGTTCCGTCGGGATATACGATAACTACGGGGCCGAGTGCGCAAAGACCGAAGCATCCGGTCTGAACAACCTTAACCTCTTCAGCAAGGCCGTATGCGGGGATGTGCTTAGCAAATGCTTCCTGAATGCCATTGCTTCCGGAAGAGGTACAGCCTGTACCGCCGCAAATAAGAACGTGTGCACGAATCATTAATCTCTTACCTCCGTATTAGTTGTAGTTGGCAATGGTGAATTCAGAAACAACATTGCCTCCCTTAAGATGCTTTTCAACAACCGCCTTAGCCTTTTCAGGTGTCATTTTAACGTAGGTTGTCTTAACGTTGCCGGCTTCAAAAACCTCAACAACGGGCTCAAACTGGCAGATGCCGATGCATCCTGTCTGAGAAACGGTAACCTCTTGTGCGAGGCCGTTTTCGTTAACGGCTTCAACGAACGCATTGAGAACGGGACGTGCGCCTGCAGCGATACCGCAGGTAGCCATTCCAACAACAACGCGCACCTCGTTAGTGCCTTCACGAAGAACAACTTTGTCCTTCATTCTTTCTTTGATTGCTTTCAATTCAGCCAAAGATTTCATTGGTTTAAATCCTTTCTTTGAAAACCTTATATTTTAAATTTTTTTTAAAATTCGGTGTATTGCTCTTCAAGGTATTCCTTTATCCACTGTATAACCTCGTATTCAGCAAGGGAAACTCCGTCAAGCGCTTCCTTGAGTTCGGGGGTATAAAGTCTTACCTCCTTGCCGTCCTTCCTGTGTAAGAAAAGAAAATCGGTGTCGGGGTGTCCTTGGATCAGCGTCGTTACCGTTGCGATAACGTCGCCAAGAGGGGTAAAGTCGATATGATCCTTGAAAAAGTGAGCTTTGATCTCAGTGCCGTGGTATCCGCCGCTTTTATCATCGGGAGTAGAGGATATCTCTATTCCGCCGCCCGTCTGCTCTGCAGCAAGCTTTAAAAGGGGGATCCCGAGACCCACGCGCCTTGTTGTTCGCGTGGTGTAAAAGGGGTCAACAACCGATTTTACCACGTCCTCAGTCATACCGCAGCCGTCATCCTTTACGGATATTGTCAGCGCGTTATCACTCTCGTCAATGGTGATCTCGGTAAGGGTAGCACCCGCTTTAACTGAGTTTTCGGTGATATCGAGTATGTTCAAAGATAATTCCTTCATGCTTTTCTCACCTTAAATAATCTATCAGTGCATGTCTGACTGCATTTGGATCTTCTTTTTCGGCATCGAGCGAAAGACAAAACGTTCTCTCATTCATATTGCCAAGAAAGTGGGCATCCGAATTCATAACGAAGTTCTTGCCCGAAAGGGAATAGGTCTTGGTATAAGCCTCAACGTTTTCCTCTCGGTTGAATTCCACTGTGTTAAAAACAGGTTCATCGGGTAAAGTACCGAGCACGGCTATAATTCCGTTCGAGTCGCGGTCAACGTGCGCAGGATAACAGATTCCACAGTATTCCTTTACAAGTGAAGGAAGCGCCTCGATCGAAATATCGGTTGCCACGGAAAGCAGGTTGTCCACTCTTCCTGTGATATTATCCTCGCCGTCCATAATTATCTGCTCGCCGAAAATTTCGGGGCGGTTCTTTATGGGCATCAGCCTTCCTTCTACGTGCTCGCCAAAGCGCATTGCGTCGGCAAGGTGTTCAAAAAGGCACACTGCGTGAATATCTTCGGACGTAGTAAGCTCCATTCCGGCTACCGGGATAATTCCGTATCTTTCTGCCGCCTCGAAAAACGCGGGGCAGTTTCTTGTGGTATTATGGTCGGTCAGGGCAACTATGTCAAGCTCGCACACCGCCGCCATTCCCGCAAGATTGTTCGGTGTATTTTCGTCATCCGCACAGGGCGAAAGACAGGAATGCACGTGTAAATCGTAGAAAAATTTATTCATTTCAGAATTTCGGACAGCATAACGGCGGTTTCGTACGTCGGATGCTGAGATGATAGTAGGTTGATGCCCTTAGCTTTTGCAAGCTCGGTTATCTCACCGTCCGGGATAACTCCCTCGGCAAGAATCACGCAGGCAGCATCCGAGAGGGAGGCAACCGCTATCACGTTAACGTTTGACATTATCGTTATCCAAGCGCAGTCGGCATTCGCGCGGCCCATCACCCAGCTAAGAAGGTCGCCGATATAAACACCGTCAACTATTCTTTCGGGGTCGGGAAGCGCTATTTCCTTAAAGCCACATCCGGTGGCAAGCTCCGTAACCGTCATATCCGTTATTCCTTTCCGCCCCCATGCCTTATCGGGCATCCGTCGGGGCAGGCAAGCTTCTTAACCACGTCCTCCGCAAATGCTTTGCAGCTCGGCGATCCGCATGCGCCGCAGTCAATTCCGGGGAGCTCGGCTTTAAGCCTTTGTATATCCGCCATCATTCTCATAGACTCAGCGATAGTGTTGCCAAGCTTTGAGATCGGGGAGTATTCGGGCAGCTCTTCAAAAAGATAACTGTCCGGTATATAATCTGACGCATCAGAATCAAGCTTTGCTTGCGATACGGGAAGGTAGCGTCTTATCGACTGGAGCCTTGCCTTCGCAATAAAGGGATTCTGTATTGTAAGCACACCGCCAACACAGCCGCCTGTGCAAGCGTTAAGCTCAATGAATTCAAGAGGGGGGATGTTGCCCGTTTCCACCTGGTCAAGCACGTGGATAACGTTCTCGATTCCGTCTGCCGCAAGATAGTCGGAATTGAATATCGCCGTTGCCTCTCCGCCGCTTCTCGCCCAGCCAATTCCGATCCTGCCCGTTTCTGTAATATCGGGCACGTCGTCCATTCGGCTCATCTTACCTATAAGAAGGAAGTAGATGTCGCTTATCGGCACAACCACGTCAACGTAGCTCTTGTAGTTAGCAAAGCCGTTTTTCGCATAGCTTGCTTTGGAGGGGCAGGGGGAGATAAAGCAAACTCCTATTTCCTCGGGCTTAAGATCTGGATGATCCTTGATTGCCTTTTCTTTAGCAAGTCTTGCGGCTACCTCCATAGGTGGCAGCATATGTATGATGTGGTCGCACAGTGATGGGAAACGCAGGCTGATAAGCCTTACAACAACGGGGCAAGCCGAGCTGATAGCAGGCTTTTTAACACCCTCTGTCTTAAGGTACTTTCTCGTATAAGCGGTAACAAGCTCTGCCGCCTTTGCCACCTCAAAAATCTCGTCAAAGCCTATTTTCAAAAGGCCGTCAAGAACGTAGTTGATATCCTCAAGGTTATCAAACTGGCCGTAAAGAGTGGGGGCAGGGAGGGCAATCTTCCATTTGAAGCGGTCCATATCGGCAAGCTTCTGGCACACGGCCTTCTTTGCCTTGTGAGGACAGTTTCTGATACATTCACCGCAGTCAATGCATCTGTTGGAGTTGATAACCGCCTTTCCGTCGCGGATTCGTATGGCTTCCGTCGGGCAGTGCTTCAAACAGGTCGTACAGCCCGTGCATTTGCTTTCGTCAAGCAAAACGGAATGTTTGTATTTTTGCATTAAATCGCCACCTTGTTATAAACTTTCATAACGATCCTTGTTCCAACGCCAACTGTGGATTGGATATCGATAGAGTCGGTGTGCTTTTTCATGTTGGGCAGTCCCATTCCCGCTCCGAATCCGAGAGATCTTATCTCGTCGGGCGCTGTGGAGTAGCCCTCCTGCATAGCCTTCTCAATATCCTTGATTCCGGGGCCCTTGTCGTCAAGTATGATCTCAATGCAATCCTCGTAAACGAGCACCTCGGCAACGCCGCCGCCCGCGTGGATAACCATATTGATCTCGCCCTCGTACATAGCGATCGAAACACGTCTTATGATCTCGTTATCGATGCCAAGCTGTCTGAGATTTCTTTTCACCTGCACCGACGCCTGACCTGCGGACGTAAAGTCGTCCCCATCAACGTCGAAGCGGAATACAAGTGCTTCGCTCATAACGGCTTCGCATTTCCAACAAGACCGTTGGAATAAAGCAGACCGCAGGCTTCGTAAAGACGCTTGTCCGTGGTCATAACCACAATACCGCTCTCCTTTGCAAGCTCGATCATCTCCTCGGTGGGTGCTTTCGAACGAACGAAAACAATACAGAGCATATCCATCATAACCGCAGTGCGAATAACCTGCGAATTTACGAGTCCTGTCAGCAACACAGCCTGGTCCTTAACGTAGGCAAGAACGTCGCTCATAAGATCGCAACCGCAAGCCGAATAAACCTGCTTTTCTGTGTTTTCTTCACAGCAAAGCACCTTCGCATCAAGCAGCTCTCTTAATGTGCTTATTTTCATAAAATGCGTCCTCTTTGCAAATTATCTGTATTTTTCGAGAATACCTGCAACGTCGTCTACACCAAGGCGGCCGTAAACTTCCTCGTTGATCGTAAGAACGGGAGCAAGTCCGCATGCGCCGATGCAACGGCAAGCAGTGAGAGAGAATTTTCTGTCGGGCGTACATTCGTCGCCGCTGATACCATGCAACTCCTGAAGCTTGTCGTAGATATCGCCTGAGCCCTTAACGTAGCAGGCAGTAACAAGACAAACGGAGATGTGGCAATCACCCTTAGGTGAAAGGGAGAACTGTGCATAGAAGGTTGCAACGCCGTACACCTTTTCAAGTGAAACGCCCATGCCCTCTGCAATCATGTTCTGAACCTCGATGGGAAGGTATTCGTAAATACCCTGTGCTTCCTGCATAACAGCCATAAGGCGACTCTTGTCGTGCTTGTTTGCATCAATAATTGCCTTAAGCTTAGCCTCCTGTTCGGGAGTGCCGCAGAAAGGAACGCTGGATTTTTTCTTCAGCATTATTTTTTCCTCCTTGTTTTTCGTATGTGCATATTTTATTTATATAAAAGTTATACGACTGCTCGAATTATAACACAGCATTTTTTTGAAATCAATAGATTAAAGAAATCAAATTAATATTTTCTTCGTGTGGCGCGTGCAAATTGTATAAAAGATTCGCGCGCATTTATACATTCTCTACAAACTCGCAAAAGAGCTTTTCTGCAATCTGCTTTCCTATAGAGCCCTCTTTTATCTCATATCTTATTCCGTCAACCTGTGCGGCGAGTCTTGCAAGTCTTGTTGAGCTTGTGATAATAACCTCGTCTGCCATATACAGCTCTCCTAAACCGAACCTCTTTTCCACCACCGGAATGCCCACCTCGCGCGCCTTTATCAAAAGGTGCTTTCTCGTTATTCCGGAAAGGATCTTATCGCTCTCGGGGTGGGTATAAAGTGTTCCGTTTTTAATGAGCGAAAGGTTGGAATGTGCGCATTCGGTAACTATTCCATCGCGCACAAAAACTGCCTCGTTACCGCCTTTTTCGTCCGCATACGTCGATGCAAGTACGGAAGGAAGGAGGTTGAGTGTCTTTATATTGCAATAGGAATATCTTTTGTCGGGATAGGAGAAGAGGATAACTCTCTCGTCCGGGGTCGGCATGGCACAGGGGGTAACGGTGATAAGAAGATTGGATGCGATAATTCCTTTTGCCGAGTGCAATCTTTTTTCAAGTCTGCGCGTCAGCTGAAAGTACACCATATAAACCGCTTCCTCGGACTGCTTTGTAAGTGAGATGAGCAACGGTTTCAGAGAAGCGGCTTCATAGGGCAAGGGTATGGCAAGCTGCTTTGCACCGCGGATAAATCTTTCCACGTGCTCGTCAAGTTGATGTATGCCGCGCGTTGTTCCGATGGCCGCATCATAAACCCCGTCGCCAAAAAACACGCACCTGTCATTTAAGGATATTGTTACTTCCTCCGGCCTTGATATTCTTCCGTTGTAGTATGCTATAGACATAAAAACACCTCGCAATGCTTTTTTCACATAGTATGAAAATGCACCGCGAGGTGTTAACGTTATTTTGCTTTGTATTCAAATATGATGTTTTTATCGAGATCCTTAACGGTAAACACACCGTCAGAGTATATCATATAACTTTTCGGATTATTCTCTTTCGGTAGGGTAACAGAGCCGGGGTTAAGGTAAACGTTCCCGTTGCCAAAATGCTCAAGTTTTGGCACATGTGTATGCCCGTGTAACAAAATTTCACCGCATTTAAGCTCCTCGGGATGCTCGGTATTGTGCTTGTGGCCGTGCGTGAGCATCACGGGAATACCGTCAAATTCGGTGTGGATAAATCCGGGGGTGATAGCGAAATCAAGCACCATTGCATCAACCTCTGCATCACAGTTTCCGCAAATGGCGGTGATAACGTCCCTGTATCCGTTTAAAAGTTTGATAACCTCTTTGGGTGCATAGTGTGGGGGCAGGTCGTTTCTTGGGCCGTGGTAGAGAATGTCGCCAAGGATGATCATCCTCTCAGCGCCCTCCTCGTGAAAGGCATCGATAGCTTTTTTTGCGCACTCGATATCTCCGTGTATGTCGGATAAGATCAAAATTTTCATTTTCTAAAATCCTCTTTTTTGGTTGCTTTCAAAAACTCTTCCGTAAGTTTTTCGGCAAGTGATCTCATGGTTGCTGGGGCGATCTTCACCTCGCGCCTGTCATAGGTAAGAAAGCCGTTTGTTTCGTCCTCAACGTCGGATAACTGGGTGTAAACGAAGGCGCACGCTCCCTTCTTTGCAAGGGGTATAACTTCGTTTTCAAAAAGCTCGGTTATTGCATTTTCGAAATCCTCTTTGGATTTGTAAAGTGCATAGCCGTAGTTCTTTTTCGAGAAGCAGTTGTTTTCGATCCTGTATGAGTAACCGCCGTATTCGCTTATCACAAGCGGGCGGTCGCAAAGCTTCGCCTTGATCTTTTTGAAGTAAACGTGATGGGAGTCAACGTCGCTTTTGTTTTGCCAAAACCAGCCGGATGTTGAGTCAACTATTCTTGTACTGTCCAATGCCTTAAATCTCTCGTAAGCATCGTCTGCAAGGAACTGTCCCCAACCCTCGTTGAATATTGTATAGTACAGAACGGAGGGGGTGTTGTAAAGCATATGGATCATTCCGTCAGCGCATTCAAGAAAGCTCTGCCGTGTCGCCCGGCTTTTATGCATTCTCCTGTCGTTTCTTTTTTTGAAGCCGACTGTCGGCAGTGCGGTGTCCCTGATAAAGGAGTATTTGCCGTTATTCACTGCGTCCTGGAACACAACCATACCAAGCTTGTCGCAAAGGTGATAGAAGATCAATGGCTCGATCTTGATATGCTTTCTCAGCATATTGAATCCCAGCTCTTTTGCACGCAGAATGTCATTTTCATATCCCTTGTATGATGCAGGGAGGAATATTCCGTCGGGAAAATATCCCTGGTCAAGCAAGCCGTTGAAGATATAGGGCTTTTTGTTCAAAAATAGGCATTTGCCGGGGGGCGTGTCGCAAATTTCAATGCTTCTCAGGGCAAAATAGCTCTCGATCTCATCGTTTTCGGCAACTATAGTGAAGTAATAAAGAAAGGGCGTGTCGGGTGTCCAAAGCTTTTGGCTCTTGGGAGCAACGGTAATTTCGTCGCCGTCAAATTCAAAAACCTCACCGCTCTCTTTGAGTGTAAGTCTTTTTTTGCCTTTAGCACCCGTGATCTGTATTTTTGCACAGGTATCTGTCTGCGTGATCTTTATTGATTCGATATGGTTGTTATACACCGATTCAAGCCACACAGTTTGCCATATTCCGCTTATTGGGGTGTACCACATTCCGCCGCGCTTTTTTTTTTGCTTTCGGTAGGGGGGGGTGGGGGCCGTGTCGTCTTTTGCGCGTACCTCAAGCCTGTTTTCACCTTCGGTCAAATGTCCTGTAACATCAATATAGAAGGGAATATATCCGCATTCGTTGTGTTTTATAAACGTGCCGTTGATATAAACGTCGCAAATGCCGTCCACCGCACCAAAGTGCAGGATAACTCTATCCTTCATAAACCCTTCGGGGAGTGAAAAATGTTTTCTGTAATAAAGGTATTCATTCTTTTTGGGGGTTGTTTCAACACCTGAAAGTTCTGATTCCGGAGGGAAGGGAACTCTGATGCTTCCGCCGTATTTATCCGGCAGCCCGTCTGTTGTTTTGATCTTGAAATCCCATATCCCGTTAAGGCAAAGAAATGATTCTCTTCTGAGCTGTGGCCTCGGGTAAATATTCCAAGGAATATCAACCGTTCCTTCGTGAAAATACGGGGTTTTGAGCTTGGTACAGAACTGCTTACTGTTCTTCATTTTATACCCTTCCGTTTTAAAAAATAGCAATGGTCAGTGCGAAAAATATCGCGCTGAAGGTAAGGAAAATTATTGTTCCAACGTTTGAGAATACAACCTTTCCAACCGATCCTTTGGGCAGGGGTATTTCGGGGTCATTTTTGATCTTGTGCCACTTTTTTGCAAGTGCCACAACCGTGAGCGCCATTCCGAGAGAGAAAATCACAAGGGAAAGCACGGTATAGCTGTACACAGCTGCTTCATTGAAGAAAAGCTCGAATTTATTCACGTCTTCGCCTGCATTCGCAAGGTTTTTGAGCACCTCACTCCTTGTCATTGCCTTCTCGATCATCATGGGAAGAACGCCGCCAAAGAAGTTAGCGATCGCGTGCATGAGAACGCAAACCCACCATCTGCCGCATTTAACGTAAACGTATCCGAGCACCAGGCCAACTAAAAAGGCATAAAAGAACTGGTAAAGGTTGCCGTGGAATAAGCCAAAGGCGACCGATGATATAAGTATTGCAAAAACGTTTCCGAATCTGCCAAGTGTACCTACAAGTGTGTATCTGAATATAAACTCCTCAACTATGGGAGCGCACACCATCGTTGTCAGTGCCGCAAGCCACAAAGGCATGCTTTCAATGGTTTCGATAGTGGAGTTTGAAACGTTGAGATTTAAGAGCGAGGATATGATCGAATTAAGAGAATCGCCTATAAACGAGCCGATGCTCATCAAAAAGAGTGCAATGGGGATCAGTGCAATAAACCTGCCAACACCGAGGCCGCCATTTTTGTAATTTCTGCGCTTCATACCGATTCCCATAATGCAAAATGCAAAAAAGGCGATGATATGCATGGAAACTATATTGAGCAAGCCCGTAAAAATGGCAGTGTTGTTGCCGCGAGAGAGTAGAGCTGAGAGGTTATCCATTACCGCTTCCTGGTCGGTAATACCGTGCATCACCTGAATAAAAACAAACACAGTAAGCGCCAGAAGCTCGATCAGTATGGCAGCTGCATATGCACAAATAAGAAATGCGGAAAGATTGATTCCGTTTCTTGATACCGCGCGGCGCGCCGCCTTGACATTCATTTCGTTTTGCAGTTTTTCACTGTGATCAGGCTCGGGCTCCGGCAAAGCGCTGTCGATCGGTGTTTGTTGTGCGTTTTCTTCCGGGGCGGCGGGATCTACGTTGTCCTGTATCAAGGCATATTTATAGTCCATATGGGCATCTCCTTTTTCAGTGTGTCGATATAATTTTATCATTTTGCGCCCGAATATTCAACGCATTTTGCCTCTTTTTTCTATTTTTATGAATTGTGCAATAAAACATCACTCATTTTTCTGCACATTTAATACGCGCGCAGGCTTGCAAAACCTATTTCTTTGTGATAGAATATACTCGTTATTTTTTGTTTTGGGCGGAGGTGTTGCCGAAATGATTAAAGTTGGTTTTGATAACGATAAATATCTTAAGCTTCAGTCGCAAAAGATCAAGGAGCGCATTTCACTGTTCGGTGAGAAGCTTTATCTTGAATTCGGCGGCAAGCTCTTTGACGATCATCACGCGTCCCGCGTGCTTCCCGGCTTCGCTCCCGACAGTAAGATCAAGATGCTTATCGAGCTCAAAAACGAGGCCGAGATAATCATCTCGATCAACACGAATGACATTGAGAAAAATAAGGTCAGAGGCGACCTTGGTATAACCTATGATCTTGACGTCTTGCGTCTTATAGACGCATTCCGCGGATACGGTCTTTACGTAGGCGCCGTAGTTATGTCAAGATATAAGCCCAACCCCGTTGCCGAGGCATTCCGTGCAAAGCTTGAAAACCTTGGTATCAAGGTGTACAGGCACTACTCAATAGAGGGATATCCGCACAACATTCCCTACATTCTCTCGGATGAGGGATTTGGGCAGAACGAGTATGTAAAAACCTCCCGCTCTCTCGTTATCGTAACCGCCCCCGGCCCGGGATCGGGTAAGATGGCAACCTGCCTTTCTCAGATCTATCACGAGAGCAAAATGGGTATCAAGTCGGGCTATGCAAAGTTTGAGACGTTCCCGGTTTGGAATATGCCCCTTTCTCACCCCGTTAACCTCGCCTACGAGGCCGCAACTGCAGACCTTGCAGACGTAAATATGATAGACCCCTTCCACCTTGAAGCATACGGTGAAACTGCCGTTAACTATAACCGCGACGTTGAGGTGTTCCCGGTGCTTCGCGCCATGTTTAAGGGAATTCTTGGCGAGTGCCCCTATAAATCCCCCACACATATGGGAGTAAATATGGTTGGCAACTGCGTTTTTGATGACGGTGCGGTTGCCGCAGCGGCAAGGCAGGAGATAGTGCGCAGATATTTCGGCGCCCTCTCCAACAGAAGAAAGGGCTCGGGATCTGATACGGAGATACATAAGATCGAGCTTATCATGCAAAAGCTCTCTATTGATGCCGATGAGGAAAGACCCTGCGTCAGCGCGGCGCTTAATAAATCCGAGGCAAACGGTGGCACGCCTGCCGTTGCGATCGAGCTTGCAAACGGAGAGATCGTTACGGGCAAGACCTCATCTCTTCTCGGCGCTTCGAGTGCTGCGCTTCTTAATGCGCTTAAGAAAATAGCGGGAATTGACGACGGTATAGACGTAATTTCTCCCGAGATCTTAGCACCTATACAGAAGCTGAAAACTCAGAATCTCGGCAACCACAACCCCAGGCTTCATACCGACGAGGTGCTTATAGCCCTCTCTATTTCCGCGGTGAACAATCCTTGCGCGGCAAAGGCGATGCAGGCTCTTGCCGGGCTGAAAAATGCAGAGGTGCATTCAACCGTTATTCTTTCTCAGGTTGATAATGACACCTTCCGCAAGCTCGGTGTTTTCCTTACCACAGAGCCTAAGTATCAGACAAAAAAGCTTTTCCACAGATAAATTGCATCAAGTGGCAAAAGATTTTCTCTAATCTATTGACATTATTTTTGCGCTATGTTATAATATGCGTACAAACTAATAAGCAAATTTCTTGGAGGATAAACCAATGAACAGAATTAAGACTATCGAAACTAAGGATATTGCAAAGACCGTTAACAACGGTGGCTGCGGCGAGTGCCAGACCTCTTGCCAGTCTGCTTGCAAGACCTCTTGCGGCGTTGCAAATCAGCAGTGTGAAAATCACAAGTAAGATTTTCTGATGTAAGGGCTGCCGCTCATGTAGTGTGCAGCCCTTAAAAAATGCACTTTTACAGGACAAGGGGAAACACAAAATGGTTCATCAGTATAAGCTGAACGGATTCAATATAGTTCTTGATACGGTAAGCGGCTCGGTTCACGCGGTGGACGAGGTTGCATATGACGTTATTGAGATGTATAAGGAGAAGAGCGAGGACGAGATCGTTTCCGCAATTCTTTCAAAATATGCCGATATGCCCGACGTAACGAAGGAAGAGGTTCTTCTTTGTATTGCGGACGTTAAGGAGCTTGAGGCACAGGGCAAGCTTTACAGCGAGGATAAGTATGAGAAGCTTGCTTACGGATATAAGAATAACTCCAACGTTGTAAAGGCGCTTTGCCTTCACGTTGCACATACCTGCAACCTTAACTGCTCATATTGCTTTGCAAGCCAGGGTAAGTATCATGGCGACAGAGCGCTTATGTCGTTTGAGGTAGGAAAGCGCGCCTTTGATTTTCTTATAGAAAATTCGGGCACAAGAAGAAATCTTGAGGTGGACTTCTTTGGCGGAGAACCCGCGCTTAACTTTGACGTTATCAAAAAGCTTGTTGAATATGCAAGAAGCGTTGAAGGAAAATACAATAAGAATTTCAGATTTACATACACCACCAACGGTATGATCCTCACTGATGAGATGATCGAGTTTATCAACCGCGAGATGCACAACGTTGTTCTTTCTCTTGACGGAAGGAAAGAGGTAAACGACCGCTTCCGCGTTGACTATACCGGTAAGGGCAGTTATGATACCATCGTTCCCAACTTCAAGAAGATAGTTGAGAGCCGCGGCGGTAAGGGTTACTACGTAAGAGGTACCTTCACCCACCATAACGTAGACTTTACCAACGACCTTTTCCATATGGCAGATCTCGGATTTACCGAGCTTAGCATGGAGCCTGTTGTTTGCTCGCCGGACGACCCCTGCGCGCTTACAGCCGAGGATATGCCCAAGCTCTTCGAGCAGTATGAGATTCTTGCTAAGGAAATGATAAAGAGAAAGCGCGAGGGTAAGCCCTTCACGTTCTATCACTATATGCTTGACCTTAAAAACGGCCCCTGTATTTACAAGAGAATTACAGGATGCGGCTCGGGCACGGAGTATATGGCAGTTACCCCCTGGGGCGAGCTTTATCCCTGCCACCAGTTTGTTGGCGATGAGAAGTACAGCCTCGGAAATATATACGAAGGCGTTAAGAACAAGGCCGTGCAGGACGAGTTCAGGGGCTGCAACTCCTACTCAAGAGAGGCTTGCCGCGATTGTTGGGCAAAGCTTTATTGTTCGGGCGGCTGTGCCGCAAATGCCTACCACGCAACCGGTTCTATCGGCGGTGTTTATGAGTACGGCTGTGAGCTCTTCAAGAAGCGTATCGAGTGCGCCGTTATGATGCAGGTTGCTGAGGCGCTTGAAGAATGAGAACTCCGATATATGATTTTGTAAAGGAGTATTCCTCGGGGAAAACCGTGCGTTTGCATATGCCCGGGCATAAGGGCAAGATGCACCTTGGTGTTGAAGCGCTTGATATAACCGAGATCGGCGGGGCAGACGTTCTTTATTCCGCAAGCGGAATAATCCTTGAAAGCGAGAATAATGCAACCGAGCTTTTTAAAACCTCGCATACCTACTATTCCACCGAGGGATCAACGCTTGCTATCAAGGCAATGCTTATGATCATTGCCAAGTCAAGCGGTAATAAGAATATTACCGTTCTTGCTGCAAGAAACGTTCACCGCGCATTCGTTGATGCCGCGGCGATGCTTGATATCAACGTTGAGTGGATATACGGCGAGGCAGGCTCTGTATGTGAGTGCAAGATCGCCCCCAAAGACGTAAGAAGAAGACTTGATTCGCTTGATAAAGCGCCGTCCGCACTTTATCTTACCTCGCCTGATTATCTTGGCAATATAGCGGATATCGAGGGCATTGTGGCAGTGTGCAATGAATACGGAGTTCCGGTTCTCGTTGATAATGCCCACGGTGCTTACCTTGCATTCCTTGAGCCGAGCCGCCACCCGATAGCACTCGGCGCGGCAATGTGTGCCGATTCAGCGCACAAAACTTTGCCTGTTTTAACAGGCGGTGCATACCTTCATATTTCAAAGAAATATGCTGAGTACAACGAGTATGCAAGAGATTCGCTTGCAACCTTTGCATCAACGAGCCCCTCTTATCTTACACTTGCGTCGCTCGATCTTTGCAATAGGTATCTTGCAGATGAGTTTGAAGGGGAATTAAAGAAATGTATATCCTTGATCGACAAGATCAAAGAAGAGCGAGATCTTATCACCTCTTGTGAGCCGCTCAAGGTGGTTGTTCCAAAAGCTATCGCAACAGATCTTCGTAGCTTTAGTATCGAGTGCGAGATGTGCGATGGGGAAACCACGGTGCTTATGCTCACTCCACAGAATACCGAGGATGAGATTAAACTGCTTTCTTCTGCGCTCTCTTCCATAAATATAGAAGGGTGCGAAAAAGTTGATAACGTCTTTGTTCCTGTATCCGAAAGAGCAATGTCGATAAGAGAAGCTTATATGTCGTCCAGCGAAAGAATTAAGGTTACAGAGTCGCTTGGCAGAGTTTCAAGCGCGCCCACTGTGTCCTGTCCCCCTGCAGTTCCTATTGTGGTAGCAGGCGAGATAATCGAAAAAGGGCATATAGATGCCTTTGTTCGCTATGGAATAGACGAGATAAGCGTTATAAAATAAAAAACGAGGCAAATGCCTCGTTTTTTTGCTTAAATTGGCAGAAAATGTTATAAAACAAACATTTATTCCGTCACGGTATGTAATTTTTCGGTATTAACCGACGGTAATTTCGCACCTTCCGCCTGAAATCTCATCAACAATTTCGCCTATTTCAGGCGCCTTTATACTGCCCGAGAGCGGATTTTTAATGCTTATGATCGGCGCGGTAAGTGTTGCCTGAACCTCGCTTCTCTCAAACGAGAGATCGCATCCGATCATCTCGCAGTCAACAAGGGTCAGATCTTTGCAGTAGCAAAGCGGCTGCGTGCCAAGTATCTTGCAGTTTATAAGGGTCAGCCCCTCTGAATACCAGCCAAGGTATTCGCCTTCAACGACCGAGTTTTTGACAGTAACGTTCTTTGCGTGCCAGAATGCATCCTTCGTAAAGAATTGGCAGTTCTCAAAGGTCGCGTTTTCAATGTATTGGAAGGAGTATTTTCCCTTGAAGGCAAGGTTCGACATTCTGATGTCGCTGGACCTGAGCATAAAGTATTCGCCCGATGCCTCGGAGTCATATATCTCAACACCCTTGTTAAACCAGCCGAATTCAACAGAGTTTATCACTGTGTTTGATATCCTGATGTTTTCGCACTCGCGCACTGCCTTAACACCGTTCATAACCGACTCGGTTACCGTGATGTTTTTGGAGTACCAAAGCGGCGCGCGGCACTTGTCGCTCATTCCGCATTTGTCTATCTCAACGTTTTCATCGTGCCAGAAAGGGTAGCGCAGGTTGAAGTAGCAAGCCTCAGCTCTTATATTTTTCGATTCCTTAAGTGCGCTCTCTCCGTCGCGTGCCCCGTCAAATGAGCAGGAAATAAGCTTAACACCGTCTTCGCCGTAAAGTGCGCGCTCCTCATCAAATATCTGGTTTTCTATAATTTTCATCAATGTTTTTCTCGTTCAGTAGTAAATCTTTCCTGTTTACTACAGCATTTCCTTATATTTTTCTCCTTATTATATTATGTTTTTTGCTAAAAGTCAACAAAAAGAAAAATTAATTAAAAAAATGTGAAAAAAGCTATTGACAAATGCAAAAGCATATTGTATAATAGAAAAGCCGTTGCGGGAGTGGCGGAATCGGCAGACGCGCACGTTTGAGGGGCGTGTATCTTCGATGTACGGGTTCAAGTCCCGTCTCCCGCACCAAAACAAAAGGATGTGCCTTGTGCACATCCTTTTTGTTTTGTCGGAGAATCAGAGGGACTTGAAGTAGGAGCGGTGTAAGCGAACTCTTCTAAACGACGAGTTCGCCCCGCGAATGACCGCAGGCGCAGTTCGCCGAGAATCAAGTCCCGTCTCCCGCACCAAAACAAAAGGATGTGCCTTGTGCACATCCTTTTTGTTTTGTCGGAGAATCAG
>JAZLCY010000030.1:0-8700 GCA_045614485.1 Eubacteriales bacterium | reverse complement strand
CCCCCCGGACGTGAGGCCTACCCCGGCGACGTTTTCTATTTGCACTCCCGTCTTCTTGAGAGAGCGGCCTGTGTTGCTCCCGAATTCGGCGGTGGCTCAATAACTGCGCTGCCGATCATTGAAACGCAGGCAGGCGACGTTTCGGCATATATTCCCACAAACGTAATTTCTATTACAGACGGACAGATATTCCTCGAAACAGAGCTCTTCCACGCAGGTGTGCGCCCCGCGGTTAACCCCGGTATCTCGGTTTCACGAGTTGGCGGTAACGCGCAGATCAAGGCGATGAAGAAGGTTTCGGGTACACTCAAGCTCCTTTACTCGCAGTACAGAGAGCTTCAGGGCTTTGCACAGTTTGGCTCAGACCTTGATGCCGACACCAAGGCAAGACTTGACCAGGGTGCAAGAATCGTTGAGGTTCTTAAGCAGGACAGAAACTCACCCATTGAGGTTGAGCTTCAGATCGCGATAATCTACGCGGTTGTAAATAATATGCTTAAGAATATCCCCGTGGCAGACATAAGTCGCTTTGAGGGTGAGCTTTTTGAATACCTTGTTGCAAACCGCGATGAGCTTTTGAAGAGCATCAAGGAAAAGGGCGAGCTTACAGCCGATATGCAGACAGAGCTTGCCGACGCAATACGTACTGTTATAAACAAGTTTTCCGGCAAGGAGGACTGATATAGAGTATGGCAGGCGCATCAATGAATGATATCAAGGCGCGAATCAAGAGCGTTGAGAGCACAATGCAGATAACCAAGGCAATGGAGCTTGTTGCAACGTCTAAATTGCGCCGCGCAAAAGAGAGAGTTGAGCGCTCCCGCCCATTTGCAAACGTTATGGAAATAACGGCAAGAGCCATTGCCAGATCGGCAGAAGGCGACCTTGAGATATGGACAAAGGGGAACAAGAGCGCAAAACGGCTCATTGTGATCATCGCAGGCGACAGAGGGCTTGCGGGCGGCTATAACTCTAATATCTTTAAAATTGCCAAAACTCTTGCAGGCAATGACGACTGCATCTATCTTCCCATAGGCAAAAAGGCTTACGAGCACTGTAAATACAGGAAAAAGGAAACCTTTATACCCGATATGCTTACGGCAAGCGAGGTTGGCGTTGGTACGTCCCTTGCGCTCGCAAAGACAATATGCAAGGCATATACAGAGGGCAAAATAGGTTCTGTAACCCTTGTTTACACTCGCTTCCAATCTATGATGGTACAGCTCCCACTGTACGAGGAGTGCCTGCCCATAGAGTGCGATGAAAATAGCACAGGATACGACGGCCCAATGCTTGAAGAGGATGCGGAGGAAATGCTGGCAAGGATCATACCCGACTACCTTGGCGGAGTTATATATTCCGCAGTGAGCGAATCGCTTGCAAGCGAATCGGGTGCGCGCAGAAGCGCGATGAATGCGGCAAACAAGAACGCGGAGGAAATGATAGGCACGCTTATGCTTAAGTTCAACCGCGCAAGACAGGCAGTTATAACCCAGGAAATCACAGAGATAGTATCGGGTGCTGAGGCTTTGTAATCAGCGCCTAACGAAAGGAACAATACTAAGATGGAAAAGAACGTCGGTAAGATCGTTCAGATAATAGGCCCTGTTCTCGACATCAAGTTTGAGACAGGCAAGCTTCCCAACCTGCTTAACGCCATCGAGATCGAGCACGAAGGAAAGACCGTGGTTTGTGAGGTTGCGGCACAGGCGGGCGACGACGTTGTTCGCTGCATCGCAATGTCCTCAACCGACGGTATGGCAAGGGGCATGGAAGCAGTTGACACGGGTACAGGCATCACCGTTCCCGTAGGACACGAAACACTCGGCAGGATCTTCAATCTTCTCGGCGAGGCGATAGACAACAAGCCCGCCCCCGAGGGATGCGACAGATGGTGCATACACAGAGCTCCCCCCTCATATTCCGAACAGGAAGGCACGACCGAGATACTTGAAACAGGTATTAAGGTAGTTGACCTTATCGCTCCCTATGCAAAGGGCGGTAAGATAGGACTTTTCGGCGGTGCGGGAGTTGGTAAGACGGTTCTTATCATGGAGCTTATCAACAATATTGCAAAGCAGCACGGCGGTATCTCGGTTTTCACCGGTGTTGGCGAGAGAACACGTGAGGGTAACGACCTTTACAACGAGATGAAGGAATCGGGAGTTCTTTCAAAGACCGCGCTCGTTTACGGACAGATGAACGAGCCCCCCGGAGCAAGAATGAGAGTTGCGCTCTCAGGACTTACAATGGCGGAATACTTCCGCGACCAAGAGGGACAGGACGTGCTCCTCTTCATAGACAACATATTCAGATTTACACAGGCAGGCTCTGAGGTTTCGGCACTTCTTGGCCGTATGCCCTCTGCAGTTGGATACCAGCCCACACTTGCAACCGAGATGGGTGCTTTGCAGGAGAGAATTACATCCACAAAGCGCGGATCTATCACATCGGTTCAGGCGGTTTACGTTCCTGCGGACGACCTTACAGACCCTGCACCTGCAACAACCTTTGCACACCTTGATGCAACAACGGTTCTTTCAAGAAGCATTGCATCGCTTGGTATTTACCCCGCAGTTGACCCCCTTGACTCCACCTCAAGAATCCTTTCTGCCGACGTTGTTGGCATTGAGCATTACGAGGTAGCGCGCGAGGTTCAGAGCATCCTTCAAAGATACAAGGAGCTTCAGGACATAATTGCGATCATGGGTATGGAGGAGCTTTCCGAGCAGGATAAGCTCGTTGTTAACCGTGCAAGAAAGATACAGAGATTCCTCTCCCAGCCCTTCTCCGTTGCGGAGCAGTTTACCGGTATGCAAGGAAGATATGTTCCTATCAAGGAAACCATTCGCGGATTCCGCGAGATACTTGACGGTAAGCACGATGAATTGCCCGAATCTGCATTCCTGTTCGTTGGTACTATCGACGAGGCTGTTGAAAAGGCAAAGCGCATCCGTGAGGAACAGAACGGTTAACGGGGTGGCGCTATGAAGGAATTTAAGCTTCTGGTTGTTACACCCGACGGAGTGAAATTTGACGGCATGGCCGAGAGCGTGCTCGTTAGCTGTGCCAGCGGCGACGTGGAAATTATGGCGGGGCATACCGATTATTTTGCCTCGCTTGCCACGGGCAGAACAAGGATAATCGCAGACGGTAAAACTATGCTTGCTTCCTCGTCCGGCGGATTTCTGTCGGTTGAGAAGGGCGAGGTGCATATCGCCGCTATCACACTTGAATTCAGTGATGAGATAGACCTTAAGAGAGCCGAAATTGCCAAGGCAAACGCCGAGAGAGAGATCAAGGATGCCAAGGATGACGCGGCACTTGACAAAGCACGCGCAAGCCTGCAAAGAGCACTTAACAGAATAAAAATTGCGAGCATATAATCAGACGGAGATAACATGAAGGCATACGAAAGATTTTTGAAGTACGCCGTTATTCCCACTATGTCCGACGAGGCAAGCGAGAGTATTCCCAGCACGGCAAAACAGCTCGTGCTTGCCGAGAAGGTAAAAGAGGAATTACTCTCGCTTTCGCTTTCCGACGCGAGAGTGGACGAATACGGCTACGTTTACGCAACCCTGCCGGCAACTGCGGGATGCGAGGATATAACACCGATAGGATTTATCGCGCACCTTGATACCTCAAGCGAGGCGAGCGATGAGAATATCAAACCCGTGATCACCGAATATCAAGGCGGCGACATTCTTATGAATGAGAAAAAGGGCATCTATCTTACAGTGAAGGATTACCCGAATATTTCCGACTACGTAGGACACCGTATCATAACAAGCGACGGCACTACCCTTATCGGTGCTGACGACAAGGCAGGAATTGCCGAGATCATCACAGCAATAGAGAAAATAATTAACACGGGTGCGCCCCACGGTAAGATCTGCATCGCCTTTACGCCTGACGAGGAGATAGGCAGGGGTGCTGATCAGTTTGACGTTGGTGCATTCGGTGCAGAATATGCATACACCGTTGACGGCGGTGCGCTTGGCGAGATCGAATACGAAAACTTCAATGCCGCAAGCGCCAAGGTAAAGGTTAACGGCATATCTATCCATCCCGGATCTGCAAAGGGAAAGATGAAGAATGCATCACTTATTGCAACCGAGTTCAACTCCCTTTTGCCCGCGGAAGAGATTCCCGAAAAGACAGAGGGATACGAGGGCTTCCACCACCTTTTATCAATGAAGGGGGAGTGCGAGGCGGCATACCTCAACTACATTATCCGCGACCACGATATGACTCTTTTTGAAAAGAAAAAAGAGGATTTTATAAAAGCGGCAAAGGCTATCAACGAAAAGTACGGAGAGGGCACGCTCCTGCTTGATCTTACCGACTCATATTTCAATATGAAGGAAAAGGTCGAGCCCTGTATGTACATCGTTGAAAGAGCACGCGAGGCAATGCGCGAGGAAGGAATCATTCCCGTTACAGTGCCGATACGAGGCGGCACGGACGGAGCGAAGCTTTCTTTTATGGGACTGCCCTGCCCCAACCTTTGCACCGGCGGTGAAAACTTCCACTCAAGATTTGAGTTTGTTTCCTGCGAGGTTATGGAAAAGATCTCGGATATAATTGCAAGAATTGCTACCAATCTTGCAAAATAACGGCTAACACGACAAAAAAAGATGGCGAGAATATCGCCATCTTTTTTATTTGCTAAATATGATTTTTATTTGCGAACTATCAAATTCCTGAGCGGTGCCGCCTTTAAGATAAAGAGAAGAATGAGAGCAAGTGCAAAAAGCAACCTTGCGCCAAAGGACACGCGCATAGCAAAGACGACCGCACTTGCCAGAGCGGTGAACGAAATTGAGTTAATATATCCCGAATATGAAAGACGGGTGCCGGATTTAACCCTTATGGCAAGTGCACCGAGTAGCACCGACAAAAAGGAGCAGCCGAGCTGAATAAAAGCCGCCGCCATATACCCGAAATAAGGGGTAAAAAACAGATTCAGTGAAAGATTTAAAAGCGCCGTGGCAACAGATGCCGCGCTTACCGCTACAGTAGCTCCGTAATAAAGCATTACCGCCGTTTGCACGGTTGCTACAAAGGTTAAAAGCACGGAAATCGCTATCGGAAAAAGCGCACCGAGGCCAGCCTGATACTCTATCGGTGCAAGAACCAAAAGAGCCTCGCGCGAAAAACACAGAAATATAAGCACAGCGATGCAAAGAGGTGCTGTCACTCTTTGAATAAGCGAGTTAATATTATTTAATTCCGCGGTGCTATGAGCTGCCCCGTGTGATAATTTCCGACTTATCCATGGGGTGAGAGACGACGTTATTCCACCCGATATAAGAGAGATCACAACCCCCATAGAAAACACGACGGAATATACCGCAAGCTCACTCTCTCCCCTGAAAACTCCAACTATCGCGCGCCCTGCCTGAACACTTATGCCGGTCGCTATAAAATGTGGCAAGAGCGGTATTGCCTCTTTTATGATAAACCTCAAAACGTCCTTGGAAAAAACAATTCCGCCCGCCATTACAGAGGCACAAAGCGGAATGGCAATAATTGCGGTGATAACGAGATATGCGTATATTCTGCCGGGTGCGCCAACCCCGAAAAACCGCGTTATAACAAATGCAAGCACGGAAGAAATAACACTTATCAAAAGGTTTGGCAGTATTGCCGATTTATATCTGTAATAGTATCGTTCACGCGCGGTGTAAAGATTTACAATACCGTTGAGATAAACCTGAATTGCAAGGAAGGATAAAACAGACACGGACAATCCCGTGAGTGCTGACATCTGCCTGCCGGAAATCGATATAGCAGTGCCGAAAAGGAGCGCAGAAAACGACATTATACCGAGTGAGGCGCGCATAAATTCGCCCTCTCTCTCGCGGAATTTACAGATGCCGCGGTAAATAAGATTCCCTGAAAGCTCCAGCGTTATAAAAACTGTAAACAATCCCATAAAACTTGTGTATAATGGGTAAAGACCGTACTCCTCAGCAGTTAGAAGGCGCGTGAATATCGGGGTAAAAATAAAACCCACCCCTCGCTCCGCCACAGCAGCCGCAGTATACCAAAAGGATGCGCGCGCAGGCAATACAAGTCTATATTTTTTCCTGTAAAAAGCCGAATAATGCAAGACACAGTACCTATCACTTTCATTTTCTATTATTATCCCACCAAAATTAGATAATATTTGCAAAAAAATTATGTAATATTATTGCATTTTCAAACTCATTGTGCTAAAATAATACTATCTTTTTTATGAAATAAAAAACAAAGAGGTAAATGATATGTTTAAATCCGAGTATTTAAATAATCTTATGGAAACGGTTAAGCGCCGCAATCCCGCGGAGCCCGAGTTCCACCAGGCAGTTGAAGAGGTTCTCCTCTCTCTTGAGCCTGTTATCGAAAAGCGCCCCGAGTACATTACCAGCGGTGTGCTTGAAAGACTTGTTGAGCCCGAAAGAATTATCAAGTTCAGAGTTCCGTGGGTAGACGACAAGGGTGTTGTAAGAGTTAACCGCGGCTTCCGCGTTCAGTTCAACAGCGCTATCGGTCCTTACAAGGGCGGTATTCGTTTCCATCCCTCCGTTTACGAGGGAATTATAAAGTTCCTTGGCTTCGAGCAGACCTTCAAGAACTCTCTTACCAGTCTTCCTATGGGCGGCGGTAAGGGTGGATCCGACTTCGACCCTAACGGCAAGAGCGACAGAGAGGTTATGGCATTCTGCCAGAGCTTTATGACCGAGCTTTGCCGCCATATCGGTGCAGACCTTGACGTTCCCGCAGGCGATATCGGTGTTGGCGCAAGAGAGGTTGGCTATATGTTCGGCCAGTACAAGAGGATCCGCAACGAGTTTACCGGCGTTCTTACCGGTAAGGGTATCTCCTACGGCGGTTCTCTCATTCGCCCCGAGGCAACAGGCTACGGTGCAGTTTACTACACCGTTGAGCTTCTTAAGCACTACGGCGAAGAGGTTAAGGGCAAGACCTTTGCGGTTTCCGGCTTCGGTAACGTTGCTTGGGGTACTGTTAAGAAGGTTAACGCACTTGGCGGTAAGGTTGTTACTATCTCCGGCCCCGACGGATACGTTTACGATCCCGACGGTATCAGCACCGAGGAGAAGGTTAACTTCCTTCTTGAGATGCGTGCTTCCTGCCGTAACAGAGTTCAGGATTATGCAGATAAGTTCGGCGTTCAGTTCTTCAAGGGTGAAAAGCCCTGGGGCGTTAAGGCTGATATCCTTATGCCTTGCGCTACTCAGAACGAGGTTGGCATTGAAGAGGCTAAGACCATTGTTGCTAACGGCATAAAGTACTACGTTGAGGTTTCCAATATGCCCACCACCAACGAGGCTATGGCATACCTTAAGGCTAACGGCGTTATCGTTGCTCCCTCTAAGGCAGTTAACGCAGGCGGTGTTGCTACCTCCGGCCTTGAAATGTCCCAGAACTCCATGCGTTACAGCTGGAGCGCAGAAGAGGTTGATGCAAAGCTTCAGACCATCATGAAGAACATCTTTGATGCATCTCTTAAGGCGGCAAACGACTTCGGCTTTGGCGACGACCTTGTTGCAGGAGCAAATATCGCAGGCTTTATCAAGGTTGCAGACGCAATGCTCGCACAGGGCGTTGTGTAAGCGTTTCGCGAGGCGAAACGCGTCGATATAAATCCGCTATCGCGAATTTTCGATATGTTTTGTTCCTCGCCTTACGCGAGATAAACAAAACTCGATATATGCTAACGCACTCGATATGTTTTAACATGCTCGCTTCAAGCGAGATATGCTAAAACGAGCGGATTTATATCATATCGAGCTCGACCTGTGGGAGAGCATATCGAATTTGCCATATGGCAAATATATAGAGCCGAGCTTGGCGAGGCATATCGACAAATTAATTGCTTGCCATCACATACGTAATGAAAAAAGGAACCGTTTTCACGGTTCCTTTTTTCATTAATCATTTCCTATGGAATTGTATATCATCATTCCGCAGGAATGTATATAATCCGTTCGAAGAACGGTATATCATCACGGCTCTGCCGTGTATTATTTTCCTGCCTCTTTAAGCGCGGCTCTCTTCTGAGCGGCAAGGCGCTTTCTTTGAGGTGTGTCAAGCACGACCTTGCGGAGTCTGATGCTCTTGGGAGTTACCTCGATAAGCTCCTCATCAGTGATAAACTCTATCGCCTCTTCCAAAGAAAGCTGACGGGGAGTGATAAGGGTGAGCTTTTCATCAGCACCGGAGGATCTTATCGCAGTGAGGTGCTTCTCACGGCAAACGTTAACCTCAATATCATCGGGCTTGGGGTTCTCACCAACGATCATACCCTCGTAAACAGGGGTAGCGGGGCCGATAAACAGAGGACCTCTATCCTGCGACTGATAAAGACCGTAGGTAGTGGCAACACCTGTTTCGCTCGCAACGAGAGATGAGGTAAATCTCGTTTTGATCTCACCGCGGAATTCCTCATATCCTGCGAAGATCGTGGATATAAGCCCCTCACCGCGTGTGTCGGTAAGAAGCTCGCTTCTGTAACCGAAAAGGCATCTGGTGGGAATGGAGTAAAACAGCTTCTGGCGAGAGCCGTTGAGCTGCATATCAACGAGTGTACCCTTTCTTGCGCCGAGCTTTTCCATTACCGCGCCAACGTACATCTCAGGTACGTCTACAATAACGTTCTCGATAGGCTCGCACTTAACTCCGTCAATTTCC
>JAZLCY010000029.1:0-6503 GCA_045614485.1 Eubacteriales bacterium | reverse complement strand
GGATCAAACTCTCTAAAAAATTGTATATTATCTCAGGTTTCCCTGAGTTAACATCTTCTTAGAGCTATTTATCTTAGCTTTCTTTTACTTTTTTGAGTATTACTCTTGTGTTTTAACGAGATCTTTTGCACTTTCAGTGCTGTAAAAAATCTTTTGTTGTTCAATTTTCAATGATCAAGTGCCTCTTTTAAGGCCGCGCTCTCTGTAAGGCGCTTGACTATTATACCTTATTTACAAAAAAATGTCAAGCAATTTTTCAAAAAAATATTCAATTTCGTCGCTTTCTAAAAATTCGTCGCTTTTTTACCAACTTTGGTATATGTTTTTGTGCATTTTGCACCATAAAATTACGATTTAACGAGCGTTTAAACTGTTTTCACTGCTCAACCAAGGACAAAAACATCCATCTCTCACAACTTTTTAATTAACAAAATGCAAGCAAAAGCACAAAAAACATCCCTTTGCTCTCCTTCACACGTATGCGATTATATAAAATAGGAAGAAAAGGGGCTTTTATGCCATGACGCTTATGCAATAGAAAGGCAGCCGCAAGATTCGGCTGCCTTTTATTATTTACTCAGGTTTTTTGATAGAATTCAGGGCTTTGTTGAGCGAGATCAAGTCCTCTTTGGTAAAGCTGACGTTCATCATTCCTGCCATACTGCAGATCCGAAGGAGAGTGAATCCTCCCATCATGCGCATCATATCATCGTTCATAGTAAATCCGGTCGAACCCGACGCAGAAGAAAACTTTTCCGCAATTCCAAGAATGATCTTCTGCCCCTGCGGAGTTTTCATAATAACGTCGATCCTGTCATTGATCGATAGCATTCCCTTTGGCATCTCGATATCGAACCAATTAAGGACAGTGCCGGTATCCTTGAGCTTATATGATTCATTTGGTTTTTCAACGCGCCTGATCCTCGCCTCGTCCTTGCAATCGCCGGCTATCGCGGTTATATTTTGCTCTCCTGTGTTTTTGATCTCAAAGGTGAAGAAGTGATCGTCGCTTTGCATTTTGCCAACACTTTCGCCATCCACCAAAAGCTCCACTACCTGCTGATTGGAATAAACCTTGATCTTCGTTTTATCGCCAACTCTGTCAACAAACCGCTTTGAACATACATGGACAAACGGATCGTTTGACAACCAAGCCTTGTAGGCGTAAAAGGCATCCTTTTTATATTCTCTATCAAAGGTAACAAGGCCCTTGTGATTCATACCGTTCTCTCCGCCCTCGCCCCTGGCATCAGCACCGAAATCGAACATATTCCAGACAAAAGTTGACCACAGGTAGGGGCGCGTGTAAAGTTGTTTTATCAATTCCTCGTGATAGTACGCCTGATACTCCTCGGTATAGTCCCCCTGTTCCGGAGCATCGGTGTGCCAATCAAGAGCTTCGCACCCATATTCGCTCACACCGATCGGGCGAGTGGGATTTTCCTTGTGAAAACGGTCAAGCCACTCACCGTTCATCGCCACGTTTCCACCATACCATCCGAAATAGTGATTATAAGCAATCAGGTCGGGAATCTCAAGGTATTTGGCATCGGTGGGGCAGGAGCTGAGCGCGGCAACCGTTGTTAGCCTGCTTTTATCAAGCTCGCGCACCAGCGAATTAAGGCGCTTATGAGTTTCGATCAAGTCGGGGTCATCCGCGCCGGACATTGTAATTTCGTTAGATAATCCCCAGAAGCAGATGCATGGGTGATTATAGCACTGAACTATCAGCTCGCGCATTTGCTCAAGCGCGTTTTCATTTGCGGCCGTCTTATGCTTTGATATATACGGAATTTCCGCCCATACGACAATGCCCGCCTCATCGCACAGATCATAAAAATAGGGATCATGCTGATAATGAGCAAGGCGGATACAGTTTGCACCAAGCTCAAGGATCAAGTCAATATCCTTGCGGTGATGCTCGCCACCGAGGGCATTGCCGATGCCGCGCCAATCCTGATGGCGCGACACACCCCTTAGCGCATACCCATTTCCGTTAAGGAAGAATCCACGGCCGGCATCAACTATAAAATTGCGAATGCCAAAGCGCGTTCGCACAACGTCAGCAACGCCGCATCCGTCCACAAGCTCAACCTCTGCCGTGTAAAGATGCCCCTTGCCGACCCCGTCCCAAAGCACAGGCTCGCCGATTTTGAATTTTGCGGCAGTTTTGTCCGCATCATATAAAGCCTGGCAAACAAGCCGCATATTACCGTCATATATACTATACCTGAGTTTCTGATCCTCTTTAAAGTTACACGGGTAGACCTCAATATCAATTTCCGCACTTTCAGCACATAAGGTAGGCGTTACCTTGATGCCCGAAGTTCCGTAATGTTCAACATCAAAATGCGACCGGCTGAGTCCGATAAGATTCACTCCCCTATACAACCCGCCGTAAAAGGTGAAATCGGCAACAGAAGGATACACGTCCTCAAAATCCCGGTTATCCACGGTTATGGCAATAAGCGCAGATCCCTCGATCTTATCGGTAATATCCACGCGCCAGAGTGAATATCCGCCCCTATGTTCCGCGATAAATTCACCGTTAACATACACCCTGCCAACAGAGTTCGCCGCGCCGATCTCAAGATATATCTTATCAGCACGAGGCAGATCGCTTGCATTTACCCTTTTGACGTAGGCACATTCGCACCGCAGATAATCATTTCCGCCATCCTGCCCATCGATATTATTCCAAGTATGCGGCAAACAGACCCGCTCACCCCCTTGAATTCCTGTCGGTACTTTATCAATATTCTTGAAGAAATACCAATCCATATTGAAGCTTTTCACACACCTCATAATACATTTCCTCCCTTTTTATCCAACCCGTGTAACTTTATTCAGAAAAAGTTGTAATAAAATTATGGCAAACCGACAAACTAAATATACACATCACAGAAAATTATGCCGCATTTTCAAGGAAGGAAAGATCGACACATATATGAGTACAAAAAGCACAGCACAGCGCCCTTTTGGTATACGGGATAAAATAGGATACCTGTTCGGTGATTTCGGCAACGATTTCACATTTATACTCTCCTCAGGATTTCTTTTAAAGTTTTATACCGACGTTATGGGGATCTCTGCGGCCGTAGTCGGTATCGTTATAATGATAGCGAGATTCGTGGACGGATTTACAGACGTTACGATGGGAAGAATATGCGACAGTGCCCGTGTTACAAAAAACGGCAAATTCAAGCCGTGGCTACTGAGAATGTGCGCCCCTGTGGCACTTGCATCATTCCTGATATATCAATCTGCATTTGCAGGATATGACACCTGGTTTAAGATTGCGTGGCTTGTGCTGACGTATATTCTTTGGGGCTCGATCTTCTACACGTCAATAAACATTCCTTACGGGTCAATGGCATCAGCAATATCACGCGAGCCGGACGACAGGCAATCGCTTTCAACCTTCCGCACACTCGGATCAACGTTGGCAGGAGTTATAGTGGGCGCGGGAATTCCGTTGTTTGCCTATTCGAATGAGAGAGGCAACACCGTTCTTATCGGCGAGAGATTTACACTCATCGCAGGAATATTTTCGATACTTGCAATACTGTGCTACCTTATCTGCTATGCTCTCGTTACCGAAAGGGTTACGCCAGCTGTAACCGAGGGTGAAAAGCACAGTGTTGTTACAATGCTGAAAAACGCATTTAAAAACCGCGCGCTCGTTTCAATCATCATTGCATCGATCGTTATGCTGTTGGCACAGCTGACGTTACAGTCTATGTCCAATTATATATTTCCGAACTACTACAACAATGCCGCAGCACAGTCGGCATCCACGGTGGCTATGCTCGTTGGAATGCTTATAGCCGCGGTTATAGCAAAGCCGCTTGCAAGGAAAATAGGAAAGGCTGAGTTAAGCGTTGCATCCAACCTTGTAGCTGCCGGAATATCCCTGCTGTTATTCTTCGTGCGCCCGGCGAGTGTGTGGGTCTACGTTGGGCTGAACTTTTTTGCCTGGCTCGGCCTTGGTGTTTTTTCAATGGTTTCCTGGGCACTCATTACCGACGTAATAGACTACTCGGAAATCAAAAACGGAGTGCGCGAGGATGGCTCTATCTACGCAATGTATTCCTTTGCAAGAAAGCTTGGGCAAGCCGCTTCAGCAGGACTTACCGGCCTTTTACTCTCCCTTATCGGCTACTCACAGGCAACCGCTTTTGACAAGGACGTTCTTCGCGGAATATACAACATTTCAACCTTGCTCCCCTTTATAGGATTTTTCCTGCTTGCCGTGATACTATGGTTCTGGTATCCCTTGCACAAGGCAGAGGTCGATGCGAACGTTACGAAGCTGAAGGAGTTGCACAAAAACAGGATCAGTGCAGATCTGGCGCCGGATATAACGCTTTCGGAGTCCGAAAGAAATAACAAAAAAGACACACCGTGAAGGTACAAAACCTTTATTTTATTATATTTTTGAATATTTTCCATTTATAAAACAAAAAAGGAGATGCAATAAAGCATCTCCTTTTTTACTTCTTTTGAACGGATCAGATCTTGTTGTATCTCTTAAGCTGAACGCGAAGAGTCTCTTCAAAAAGAATCATATGTGTTTTGTAGATTGTTTCGTGATCGTAGCTGGGACCATGGTGGTCGGTAACGTCAAGTCCCTGGTTGGATTCGTAGGTGATTACAGGCTCAGAGCAGCAGTGGTGCATCGCCGAGCAGAGGTTAAACGACGTGGGAACTGCATTATCCTCGGGTCTGGTAATACCGGTATAATAGAAACCAACGCCCTCCTTCTCGCTTCTGTCTCTTACAGCAACAGAAACATCATCTACCTCCTTCTTAGCCTTGAGAGAGGAGTAGGTGGGAGCGAGAATGTGAGGAGTAGAGTTATCACCGCCGTGAAGGAGGATAGAGAAGTCGGGAGCGTACTTACGGCACACGTCAAACATAAGTCTGGTGCCTGTAGAGATCTCGCCGCCAATAAAGTCCTCATGCATCATATTAACGCCGTCATCATTAAAATAACCGCCGAGATATGCAACGTGATCCTTGATAGGATGGATCATCTTACACTCGGGCCAACCGCAAAGAGAGCCGTCCTTCCAGATACCCTGGTTGTAGTATCTGAGATCATAGAAAGATCTGCCGATAAAGCTATCAAACGGAATATGGCTTCTGCCGTCGGGATTAGCCATAGGAACGAGGATAAGGTGAACCTTTTTGCAAAGTTCAACAAGCTCGTCATATCTGTTGCCGGCATAGTCTGTGCCGGTTTCAATAAGCTTAATAAGGTTAAGCATAGCACAGGTGCCCTCAAATTCACCGCCGTGAACACATCCTACAAGGAATACGGTGGGATAGTAGTCAGGGCTGCGCTTATCTGCATAGCACTCGATCCTACCCTTAGCACCAAGAGCACTGGAGCAGTTTGCAGTTCTGGTGTTGGGAAGAGCGGACTTGCCGTACTCTACCATATATATAGGTCTGTTACCTGCAGAAACGTAGGGCTGGGTTACAACACCACCCTTAACGAGCTTCAGAGTTTCTTCAACCTCATCAAGCCTTGTTTTCCAAAAAACAGGAATATTACTCATTTTCTTTATCTCCTAATCATTTGATTATAAATTACTAACCAAGGGATATTATAGTTTAATATTTCCGCTTTGTCAATAGCGAAAGCGAATAAAGTAGTAAATTCCGGCACAAAACCGCCTTATAAAAACAAAAAAGGAATCCACAAGGGATTCCTTTTTTGTTGGGGAGCAAATTACTTGCTCTCTTCCTCTGCCTCAACTGCAACGAGCTTAACGATTGCGGTTTCAGCACCGTCGCCACGACGGGGACCCATCTTATAAATCTGAGTGTAGCCACCGTTTACGTTTGCGTATGCGGGAGCGATAACACTAAATACCTTTTTAGCAACGTCTTCCTTGGTGATAAAAGCAAGAGCCGCGCGGTAAGCAGCGAGGTCACCCTTCTTACCGAGGGTAATCATTTCGTCTGCCTTTGCAGAAACTTCCTGCGCTCTGGTATAGGTTGTTTCGATCTTGCCGGTTTCAAGGAGAAGAGTTACCATGCCTCTGAGCATAGCCTTACGCTGAGCGGTGGTTCTGCCGAGTTTTCTCATGTCTTATTCCTCCTGTTCTTATTCTTCGTCTTTCTTCAAGCTAAGGTTCAAAGAACTTAACTTCTGGACAACTTCCTCAAGGGATTTACGGCCGAGGTTACGAACCTTCATCATATCATCTTCGGTGCGCTGGATAAGATCTTCAACCGTGTTGATGCCGGCGCGCTTCAAGCAATTGAAGCTACGTACCGACAGATCAAGATCATCAATGGTCATCTCAAGGACTTTTTCCTTCTTAACCTCTGCTCTCTCTACCATAACTTCGGCCTTCTTAGCCTCGTCAGACATATCGATGAAGAGTTTGAGGTGCTCGTTGAGAACCTTGGCAGCGAGTGAGATCGCTTCCTTTGCAGATATGGTACCGTTTGTCTTTACCTTGATGGTAAGCTTATCATAGTCTGTTATA
>JAZLCY010000028.1:0-2949 GCA_045614485.1 Eubacteriales bacterium | reverse complement strand
ATATTGTCAATGGTGTTATGCTGACGGCGAATACACCCTTGATATTTGGAGACGATATGCTGAAATAGGCGGAAAAGAAAAGCTTGAAGAATTCAAGCGCCAATTAATCGACGAACTCAACACACTTTTGAATATCGAAGGCTTGCCCAAGTTAGAAAAGTTAAACGTGCTGCCGGGAGAGTTTGTCAATATGGAATACACCCTTCCTAATGGGGAAAAAGTAAAATTCCTTGACGATAAGCAGACATATCTCGGTAGTCAGCTTGAAAGCGATTTTGGCATATGCTTTGGTATAGTTGCAAATATGGACTTTCTTCTTATATGCTCGTATGAGGAAAACGGTGAAAACCCCGAACTTGTAATTTACAAGAAAAGATAATCCGTTTACAAGCAATCGATCGAAACAAGTGGTGTACTTTTAGTCGTTCTTACCCCACTTCGCGCACCTTTTAGTCGTTCTTAGGCAACAAAGAGAGCCAGCCCTCGCGGTTGGCTCTCTTTGTTGGCAGGGGTAGCTCCACTTTTGAAGCAATTCTCTCGCATAGTGAGAGATGTTGGTTCACATTCACGGCATAAACGCGTCAAGCTCGCTTGTAAGAGCATTGGCGAGATACCTTTGCCTGTGGCGAATACCCGGCTTCACTTCCAAACGTAACCACTCTTTCAAGAGTGGCTTTTTTATTCAAAACCGTTAATGGCTTTTTCTATCATTCCGTCAAGCAAGATGCCCACCTTTTTGACAACGCACTCGGGCTGCTCTACCATACCGCACTTTATCCAGTTCATTAAAACTCCGATCAAGACGTGGGCACAGACCTGGGCGGCAAAAAGCCTATCCTCTTGCTTTATTTTTCTACCCTCGCATTTATCGTCAATAACAGTAAGAACAAGACCTTGAGCAACTTTGTTAAGAGATTGCTCGAGGTGTTGCTCTTCCAACGTTAAAAAAATCTTGGTTATCGATTTTTTTCGGTCGAGCGCAAAGTTAAAAAGACGCAAATATCCCGTTTTCCAGCTATCGTAGGTGGCAAAATCACCGCTTGCCTCAAGAACCTGGCTTTCAAATCCCCACATCATAAGGTCGTATATATCCTGAAAATGATAATAAAAGGTCATACGGTTTACGCCACATTCCTTTGTAATATCGGTGACTGTAATTTTATTAAACGGCTTTTTGTCGAGCAATATTCCAAATGCCCTCAAAAGCGCTCTCTTCGTTAGATCCGACATAGCCTATGCCCTCCGATTATTTGATCTATAAAACAGTATATCATTTTTAAAAACGAAATTCAATCACTTTGGGCGAAATGATAAAAATTTTATCATTGTTTATATCATTGTCGGTTGCAACAATATAACTTTTTACTGTATTATTGAATTAGAAGATAGTTTCTTGCAAGCTACTTATTTGACGAAATCTATCCGACCATTAAGAAAGGAGCACACAAAAATGAAAAGAAAAATAGTCAGCATTTTAATTTTATGCGCGTTGCTGCTTTGCATAATGCCACTTGCATCCTGCAACGATAAAGGCACAGACGGTGCAGCAGAGGCAACTCGCATGACCGTTGACATAAACCCGAGCGTTGAATTTATGATCGACGGTGAAAATAAGGTCGTCTCAGTAACGGCGCTTAACGACGATGGCGGAATTATTATCGCCGGAGAAGCCTTCATCGGTAAGACTCCCGAGCAAGCCGTTGAAATGATGGTCAACCTTGCATCCGAAACCGGTTACCTTGTAAAAGGCAACGTGGATGCAGACGAGAACACCGTGAAGATCTCGGTTTCAGGCAATACCGAATACGCTGAGAATCTTATAAATGAGGTTACCGAAAAAGCAAATTCAGTAATGACAAGCCTTGACATCAAGGGACAAGTTGAGAAGGTTGAGGCGCTCTCACTTGAGGCCGTTCGCAGCCTTGCGCTTTCTACGTCTCTTTACACAGAGGAAGAGATAAACACAATGAGCGAGGAGCAGCTTTATAAGGTAATCGCAGCAGGCCGTATTGAAACCGCTATGCTTTTGAGCGAGGAAATGAGAACGGCTTACTACTCCGCAAAAGAACACAAGATCTCATTTGCCGAGAGCGAGGAAACCGCAAAGGTTATCGCAGCGATGGGCGGTATATACGCCATTACACACGCTACTTACAAGTCCGCACTTGATATGTACAGTTCTGCTATTACGGAGCTTGACGAATTCAGATATGAGATGCTCGTTTCTCCCGAATCCGAATATCAGAGATCCCTTGCCGCTTTGCGAGAGGCAAAGGTTGAATTCCTTAAACAGAGAAACTACACCGCATCCCTTGAGGTTGACGGCGAAGAGTATGCATCTGCAACCGTAACGCTTCAGGCAAGCGAGGAAAACTACAACAACCTGCTTGCAGCATACGAGGCGCTTGGCGCACAGCTTAACGCATCTATGGAGGCAATGATCGCAAGCCTCAGAGCATCGGAAGAACAGCTCAAGGAGCTTGAAAAGACACTCTTTGACGAACAGATCGAGGCAAAGCTTGCCGAAAAGGCAGCCGAGATCGAGGCTAACATGAACGCGGCAAAGGACAGCTTCTTTGCAGACTTCGAGGCAGCGCACGCAGAGGACATCGCAGCGTTAGAAGAGGCTTTGCTTGCTAAAAAGCAGCAGCTTAAGACCGAAATTGAGGCAAAGCCCGAATAAAATAAATTTTTCACCATTAAAGCAGGGTTGCTATAACGCGTATAGCTTCCCTGCTTTTTTTCATATATTCATCACACCGAATACGCCCAAGATCGAGCTGATTAGAATTGTCATAATGCTAAGGGGTGCGATGAGACGTATGACTATGCTAAACAGGCGGCGTGATCTGAACTGAGAGCTTATCTCGACCTCGCTCGATATTGCGCTCGGGGTGATTACGAAGCCTACGAAAACAGCGGTTAAAAGGGCTACTATCGGCAAAAGCA
>JAZLCY010000027.1:0-17067 GCA_045614485.1 Eubacteriales bacterium | reverse complement strand
GTACAGATAAACGGCAAGGTTCGTTCTGTAATCGCTATCAGTAAGGATGCCGACAAGGATGCGATCCTCAGTGCTGCCAAGGCAGATGAGAAGGTTATGCAGGCTATCGAGGGCAAGACCGTTATCAAGGAAATCGTTGTTCCCGGTAAGATCATTAACATCGTAGTTAAGTAAAATAAAAAATGGAAGCCTCAAATGAGGCTTCCATGCAAAAATTATTCAACTGAGATCAGCTTGGTTCCTGAAACCTTATCAATTATATTGATTTCGCGTATAAGCGCATCAATTTCAATGCTGAGGCAGGAAACGTCAAGTGTAACAACAACGTGTGCGCGCGAGTTGATAGGCAAGTTTTGTGTTATTGTGAGTATATTTGCTCCATAATAGGAAAGCTTGCTTATAACCTCGCTGAGAATACCCGGCTTATGAGAAAGCGTGAACGAAATGATCGCCTTTCTTCCGTCGGTATCAACGTTTGTTGAAAAAATGTAATCCTTATATTTATAATAAGTACTTCTGGATATTCCAACAGTCTTTACAGCTTCGGAAACGTCCTTGATCTTTCCGCTTTGCAAGAGTGTTCTTGCTTCTATTACCTTATCGTAGTAGGAGGGAAGTATTCTTTTGTCAACAAGTAGATATTTACTGTTCATCGTAAATCTCCTTTACTCCGTCATTGTCTACTTCTACAGTCTCGGCAACCCAGTTGTTTTCAAGGCCTGAGATCTTTTGATTAAGTTCATTCGCTATAGGATTTTTGGAGAATGCAAGGCAGCAAGGTCCTGCACCGCTTACGGTAAACGAAAGAACGTTGAGTTCGTTTGCGGCATTAATGATTTCATCAATGTTTTTGAACAGGCTCTTTCTGTACTGCTGATGAAGTTTGTCGCCTGTAACAAGGTGGATAAGATCAAGTCTGCCGTGCTCAAATGCGTAGGGAAGCAGTGCAACTCTTTGCATGTTATACACCGCATCCTCAAGACCTATGTTCTTCGGCAAAACCGAACGCGCAAGCTTGGTATCAACCTTGAAGCTCGGTGTGAGGGTTGTGAAGCATATCTTATCCGATACCGTATATTTCTGCGCGTTGGGAACTCCGCCTTCAACTATGGATGTGCAAAGACCGCCAAAAAGTGCAGGAGCAATATTGTCGGGATGTCCCTCGATCGCATTGCATATTTCAAATACCTGCTGCACGTTGAGCGGAGAGCCGTTGAGTCTGTTGGCTGCATAAGCACCGGCAACTATAAGTGCCGCGCTCGAACCAAGACCGCGAGAGATCGGAATATCATTTTTGATATTTTTAATTTTAACGCATGCCTGCTTTCCTATTGCATCACAAACGGCCTTGTATGATACGTAGCAAAGGTTGTTTTCATTGGAATACTGTTCGGGGAAGCCTTCAAACTCGGTGCCTTTATCCAGTTTTTCAAAAGTGAAAACGTTGTATTTCTTAAAAGCTATACCGGTGCAGTCGAATCCTGATCCAAGGTTTGCACTTGTTGCAGGAACGCGCACTGTTATGCTGTTCTGTTTTACAACGTTGCTTACCAAGCGGGGCATCTGCTCTTTACTTACAACGCTTGTATGGAGTACCTTCTTATCACGGATGCCCATAATAGCATTCGGAGGCTTTACGCCCGTTCTCTTATAAAGAATGTCTATTGCATCAAATTCGCTTGGGCAGTCAAGTCCAAGTGCGTGTAATACGCCGGAAGAGAACTTGTATGCTGATGCGGTTGATAAAACAACGGTTTTGTATCCGTTATCGTATTTCTTTTTCCAGCTGTCGTAAACGCACCACGCAACTGCAGTGTGTGTATCCATAAGATAGCCGTGGTTAAAGTAAACGTCGCGTATCGTCTGGTATGTTTCTTCGTCGCTTGCGCTTCCTGCGTCGAATATTTCGCGTATTGCGTCAAGCTCGTTCTTATCAAGAGTATAAGAGCCGGTTTCTTTAAGTTCGTTCATATACTGCTTGCACTTATCAGTTCCGCAAACAAAGTAGAGAAGCCTTTCAAGGTTGCTCGAAATGAGTATGTCCATCGAGGGCGACTGAGTAATATGGAACTCTCTGTTTCTGTTGTACTTACCTGTTTCAAAGAAATCGGTAAGAACGTTGTTAGCGTTTGAAGCACAAACAAGCTTTCCAACAGGCAAGCCCATTTTCATTGCGAAATAACCCGCGAGAATATCGCCGAAGTTTCCTGTAGGAACGATAAAGTTGAGCTTATCACCAAACTCTATCTCCTTGTTTCTGACAAGATCACGGTAGGTTTTAAAGTAGTATGCAACCTGGGGGGCAAGTCTGCCGATATTAATTGAATTGGCGCTTGAAAGTCTGACTCCTTCGGGAACTTCAAGATTGGCAAATATCTGCTTTACTCCGCTTTGTGCATCGTCGAAATTTCCGTCAACCGCACAAACGCAAGTGTTTTTACCGTCGCAGGAAACCATCTGTCTTTCCTGAACGGCGCTTGTGCCATGCTTGGGGTAGAATACAATTATTTTTGTTCCGGGAACGTTTTTGAATCCTTCCAGCGCAGCGCTTCCGGTATCTCCGCTCGTTGCGGTCAGAATAACAATATCGTCAGTGATATTGAGCGAGGATTTAGCCTCTGAGATCAAGTGAGGCAAAAGCTGAAGTGCAACGTCCTTAAATGCGCAGGTAGGACCGTGATAAAGCTCGGTAACAAATGCATCTGCAACCTTTGCAACAGGTGCGTAATCTTCATTTTCAAAGCTTCCGTCGTAAGCCTTCTTAACGGCATTAAGGAAACCTTCGTAGCTTCCTTTAAACATAGAACCGCCTGCAAAAAGCAGTGAAAGAACTGTTGCGGAAATTTCTTTTTCCGTCAGCGAAAGAAGTTTATCTGTTGGAAATTTAAGTGTATCAAATGATTCGGGAACGTAAAGTCCTCCGTCTTCCGCTAATCCCATAAGGATGGCTTCAGCGGGTGTTTTTCTGGTTTTTTCGTTTCTTGTGCTGATGTAAAACATTTTTTGAAACCCCTCTTGACTTTTAACAATTTATATGATACACTATTTTTCGTTCAAATACAAGTGTTTTTATTTTAAAGACACAAAATACATTAAATATGCATAAAAAATAACTCAATTATAAGCTTTTTTTGTTCAAAATCACAAGCGGAGTTGAGTGATAATATAAAAACTCCACGCGGGAGGTATTAAAGTGAAAATAGCAATATTAGGATACGGAGTCGTAGGCTCGGGTGCATACGAAATTCTTGCGTCTTCCGGATACGATGTAAAGCGTATTCTTGACATCCGCCAGCATGAAGAACTCGGTAATATCATCACGTCTAATTACGATGATATTCTTAACGATAGCGAGATCGGTGTCGTTGTTGAGGCAATTGGCGGACTTGAGCCTGCGCACACCTTCGTTGTTCAGGCAATCAAAGCCGGTAAGAGTGTTGTAAGCTCAAACAAGCATCTTATATGCACTTATTATGATGAGCTCCATCGCCTTGCGAATGAGAACGGTGTTGCACTCAGATTTACCGCAAGTGCAGGCGGCGGTATTCCGTGGCTTCACAACCTTTCTCGCGCTACAAGATGCGATAAGGTTACTAAGGTTTTCGGTATAATGAACGGAACGACCAACTTTATTCTCGATGCTATGATAAGCGAGTCTAAGGACTTTTGCGAGGTTCTTCATACTGCACAGATGCTCGGATATGCAGAGGCTAATCCTTCAGCGGACATAGACGGCCTTGATACTGCGAGAAAAACAGCTATCTCGGCATCTATTGCGTTTGAAACACAGATTGCTGAGAGCGACGTTTCAATTTTGAGCCTTAGAAATATCAAGAAATCTGACATTGAATATATTAAAGGTAAGATTGGCAGAAGTGTCAGATACGTTGGTTTTGCTGAACGCAAGGACGGCAAGGTTACTGCGTTCGTTCAGCCCACGGCGATTGCACAGGATTCGCTTCTTGCCGGGGTTCGCGGATGCAACAATATGATATCTCTTGTTGCGGATAACGTTGGCCAGCTTTCATTCTTCGGTCAGGGAGCAGGAAAGTATCCCACCGGTAGCTCGGTTGCGCAGGACGTTATTGACGTTATATCCGGAAACGGGCAGATTACAGCGCAGGCATGCGCAACGCATACCGACAACTCTGCGGTTAGTTTCTCATATTACATAAGAACTAAGGCAGACGTTGCGGCAGATGTTATAGAATCGCTTGAGATGTTCGGCGATGATAAGGTTATAATTACAAAAGAATTGAGCGTTTCGCAGGCAAATGCGATCGCTTCTGAAATATTAAAGAAGGATGGTGAGAGTTTCCTTGCAGGTATCGAGAGGTAAAATAGTAAAAGTAGTTAAATTTGGAGGCTCATCCGTAGCAAGCGGAGAGTGCTTTAATACAGTAAAAAATATTGTGGAGTCAGATCCTGCCAGAGCATTGGTAGTTGTATCTGCACCCGGTAAGAGATTTTCGTCAGATATTAAGGTGACGGATCTTCTTTACCTTCTTCGTGCGCATATCAAGTACAATGCGCCCTATGATGAGCTGCTTGATAAGATCAAGGCAAGATATGATGAGATATGTATGGATTGCGGAATTGATAATATCCTCGAGGATGATTTCCGCGAGTTCAAGAGCAAGCTCAGTAAGAAAACAAGCGTAGATTATATTGCTTCGAGAGGCGAGTATTGGTGCGCCAAGATCATGGCAAAGTACCTCGGCTACACGTTTGTAGACAGTGCTGAGTGGCTTGTGTTCAATTATAACGGTAAGGTTAACCTTGAACAGTCTTATGCAAACCTCGCAAAGATTGCAGAAACCGTACAGAGAATGGTAATTCCCGGCTTCTACGGTGCGATGGCTGACGGAAACATTAAGACCTTCACCCGTGGTGGTTCTGATATAACCGGTTCTATCGTTGCGGCGGCACTTAACACTACCGCATATGAAAACTGGACTGACGTATCGGGTGTTCTTGCTGCAGACCCCAGAATCGTAAACAATCCCAGACCTATTGATAGAGTAACATTCTCGGAGCTTCGCGAGCTTTCTTACATGGGCGCAGAGGTTCTTCACGAGGAAGCCGTTTTCCCCGTAAGAAACAAGAATATTCCTCTTTATATTAAGAATACTAAGGATATCAATGCTCCCGGTACTCTTATTATGGAATCATTTGAGGAAAACAGGGATGAGGAAGCTAAGAAAAGACCTATCACGGGTATTTCCGGTAAGAAGCATTATTCAATCATAACGATCTCCAAGAGCCGCATGGACGAAGAGCCCGGATACATCAGACGCGCGCTTGAGATCTTCGAGGCATACGAGATCAACGTTGAACAGCTTCCTTGCAGCATCGATACCTTCTCGGTTATCGTTGCAGGAGATGCTATCGAAGATAAGCTTCACGCAATTATCACTCGCATTGAGAAGGAAATTGAGCCTGATACCCTTAAGATCGCTACAGATATAAGCCTTATTGCAGTTGTTGGTAGAAACCTTACCCACAATATCGGTATTGCCGGCAGGATATTTACCGCACTCGGTGAAAACGGTATAAACATAAGAGTTATCTCTCAGGGATCTGATGAAGTTAATATTATAATCGGTGTTGACGATATCAATTACACAAAGGCCATCACCGTATTGCACAACTTTTAATATACAAAGGACGCGTTAGTTTTATGAAAAAGTATAAATTAGGTATTCTTGGCGCAAGCGGAGCTGTTGGCCGTGAGATGATCAAAGTTCTTGAGGAGCGCAACTTTCCTGTGGAAGAGCTTAAGCTCTTTGCCAGCCAGAGAAGTGTTGGTAAGGAAGTGGAGTTCTGCGGCAAAACTCTTAAAATAGAGCTTGCCGAGCTTGGTGCATTCAAGGGCTTGGATTTTGTTCTCGGTGCGGCTTCGAATGCTGTAGCTAAGGAATTTGCTGAAGATATCGTTAAGGGCGGCGCTGTGTTTATTGATAACTCAAGCGCATTCAGAATGGATCCCGATATTCCTCTTGTTGTTCCGGAGATCAATGCGGAGGATGCTATCAACAACAAGAAGGGAATCATTGCGAACCCCAATTGTTCTACTATTATCACTCTTGTTGCAGTTAACGCAATCAATAAGCTCTCTAAGATCAAGGCTATCGTTGCTTCTACCTATCAGGCTACGAGCGGTGCGGGTGCAGCAGGCCCTGTAGAGCTTGAGGAGCAGATGAACGCATTGGTAAACGGCGGAGAGATCAATCCTGCTGTGTTCCAGTATCAGATTGCAGAAAACCTTATTCCTCAGATTGGATCATTCCTTGAAAACGGTTATACTACCGAGGAGATGAAGATGCAGAACGAGGGAAGAAAGATCCTTCACAACAAAGATCTTAAGGTAACCTGCACCTGCGTCAGAGTTCCCGTTATCCGTTCGCACTCTATATCTGCAACAGTTGTTACTGAAAAGAAGCTTACTGTTGATGAGGTAAAAGCTGCTATCGCTGCATGTGAGGGCTGCAAGCTGTATGATGATCCGGCAAACAAGATTTATCCCATGCCTCTTGTAACAAGCGATCAGGATCTCGTTTTTGTTGGTAGGATCAGAGAGGATATTGTAAATGACAATGCAATAACCCTTTGGTGCTGTGGTGACCAGGTAAGAAAGGGCGCGGCAACCAACGCAATTCAGATCGCAGAGGCGCTTATAAAGAGATGAGTGAGCTTAAGGTTATAGATATAAGAGGGGATTATGCCTCTCTTAAGGACGCAAGCGGTGAGGAAATAACCGTTGCAATAGCACTTTTGCCTGACGGTGTTGACGTTGGCGATGTGCTTATATACCAGGATCTCGAATTCAGATTTAAGTAAAAGCAAAACACCCGTAGAAAAATTTCTGCGGGTGTTTTTAAATAAAAAAACAGCACCTCGTTTGAGGTGCAATTTTGTGGCGCGCCCTGGAGGATTCGAACCTTCGACCTACCGGTTCGTAGCCGGGCACTCTATCCACTGAGCTAAGGGCGCATTTTTGGAGCGAGTGATGGGAATCGAACCCACGCGACCAGCTTGGAAGGCTGGAATTCTACCATTGAACTACACTCGCATTCGCTGACAGCTCTTATATAATACCACAAAACATTCCTTTTGTCAATACTTTTTTATGCTTTTTTTGAAAAAATATTATAGATGCCTGATACGGTGGGACACTTACAATTCTATTGACTTTTTTTGCAAAATCTGTTAAAATATTTAGGTAATAAATGAGTGGAAAAGGGGGAGTGTTGATTTGAAATTTTCATTCGCGCCCGATTATTATTTTAATACGTTTGATGAGGTTACTCCCGAGTTTTTAAAATCACACGGGATAGAGGGAATTCTGCTTGACGTGGATAATACCCTTGAGCCGTATGAAAATCCTAAACCCACCGAAAAGGTTGTTAAGTGGTTTGCTTCTTTGAGAGAAAACGGCATTCGCGCCGCTCTTGTTTCAAATAACAATCAAGAAAGAATAGATGAGTTCAATAAGGAGCTTGGTCTTGTTGCATACAGTAAGGTTTCAAAACCGAGCAAAAAATATCTTGTAAAAGCAATGCAGGATATCGGCACAAAAAAGGAAAACACCATAATGATGGGTGACCAGGTGTTTACGGACGTGTGGGCGGCCCATAATGCAGGTATCCCCGGAATTCTTGTGCCGCCTATCAGGGATAAGAAAAATCTTCTGACAAGGTTTAAACGGTTTCTTGAAAAACCGATCTTGCATAGATATTTTAAGAAAATAAGCGAAAGAGAGAAAAAGTGATATGGCTGCTTTTTTTGGTCCCGGCGGAAACAGTGAAGCGTTTAAAATATATGGCGGAAAATCAACGTTGGATGCGCCCAAATTTATTCACGATATTGGCCTTGATGCATATGAGTATGAGGCCGGCAACGGTATAGCTTCATCTGTTGCCATGCTTGCCGCAATAGGCGAACGAGCAAGAGAGTACGGTGTTAAAATGTCTTTTCATACACCGTATTTTATATCCCTTTCGGGCGTTGAGGAAGAGAAAAGGCTCAAGAGCATAAAGTATATAGAGGACAGCATTAACGCAGCATATTTGCTCGGTGCTAAGACTATCGTGGTTCACACCGGCTCTGCTGCAAAGATCACGCGTGATGAGGCTATGCGCCTTGCCGCTGACACACTTGTAAAAACGCTTTCTTCGGTGGATACTAAGGGGATTAAAATCGGTCTTGAAACCATGGGAAAGATCAATCAGCTCGGCACACTTGATGAGGTTATCGAGCTTTGCAGAATAGATCCTGCATTCGTTCCGGTCGTTGATTTTGGCCATTTAAATGCAAGAGAATGCGGCGGTGTTTTTGCAACGTCCGATGACTATATGCGAGTATTCGATAAAATCGATAGAAAACTTGGGGCAGAAATTGCAACAAACCTTCATTGTCATTTTTCAAAAATCGAGTGGACTGACAAGGGCGAAAAGAAACATCTTACCTTCGAAGATACGGTGTATGGCCCTGATTTTGAGCCGCTTATCGAAGCTATTGTAAAGAACGGTCTTTCTCCCACGATCATCAGCGAGTCTGCAGGAACGCAGTCTGATGATGCTCTCGCAATGAAAAAATATTATAAGGAGCTTTTGAAATGACAAGACTCGATTTGTTAAGACATGAGCTTGAAAAAAGCGATCTTGATGCGGTTATCATATTCAATGAGTTGAATCAGTTTTATATAACCAAGATCGCATTTACTGATGGATTCGTTTTTGTAACGCGAAACTCGGCTCATATTGTTACAGACTTCAGATATATCGAAATGGCACAAAAAAATGCCGGATCTGATTTTGAGGTTGTAATGCCTTCAAACAGGATAGAATATATTAAGAAGATCATTTCAGATGAAAACGTAAAAACGGTTGGATTCGAGGGTGATTTCGTATCCTATCAGTCATACTGTGATTATAAGGCGAAACTTTCGGAGGTTGAGCTTCTTGATGTAAAAGAGATGTTCTCATCTATGAGAATGATCAAGGATGCATCTGAGATCGAGAAGATGCAGAAGGCTCAGGATATTACCGATAAAGCGTTTTCGGCCATCCTTAAGAAGATCACACCCGAGATGACCGAGCTTGACGTTGCGGTTGAGCTTGAATATGAAATGCGAAAGAACGGTGCGGACGGATTTGCATTTGAAACTATTGCTGTTTCCGGCGATGCTTCATCATTGCCACACGGAACGCCGAGACCTATCAAGCTTCGCCCCGGTTTCTTAACAATGGATTTTGGCGCTAAGCTTGACGGTTATTGCTCTGATATGACAAGAACGATCGTTATAGGAAAGGCTGATGCTGACATTAAGCACCTTTACAACACTGTGCTCAAGGCTCAGCTTGCCGCACTTGATTATCTTCGCGAAGGTGCTGACTGCGGTGAAGCTGATAAGGTTGCACGTGATATAATCGATTCTTATCCTGAATTTAACGGATGCTTCGGTCATTCGCTTGGCCACTCCATAGGACTTTACGTTCACGAAAGCCCCGGACTCAATAAGAAGGGCTTTGGAAATAAGCTCAGAAGAGGGCAGGTAACGTCCGTTGAGCCTGGTATATACCTCTTCGGCAAATACGGTTGCAGAATCGAGGATATGGTTGTTATTGAGAAGGATGGAATCCATAATTTCACTCACTCAACCAAGGAACTGATAGAAATTTACTGATTTCAACGTAAAATTTTGTTTTTTTGTAAAAAAATTAATATTTTCTATTGCAAAAATAAAAAAAATATTGTAAAATACTTGTGTATACTATGAGCACTGCACTCTTAACGGAGGGTTGTGGCGGATCGGCAGATGCTTAAAATAATAATCGCCAAGAAAGAAAAGGATAAATATGTTAACAGCAGGTGATTTTAGAAACGGCATTACCTTCGAGATGGAAGGAAAGGTTTATCAGGTTATAGAGTTCCAGCACGTTAAGCCCGGTAAAGGTGCTGCGTTTGTTAGAACCAAGTACAAGGATGTTGTAACCGGTACTATCCGTGAGACTTCCTTCAACCCCACTGCAAAGTTTGAGAATGCAGTTATTGAGCGTCGTAAGCTCGACTACCTCTACACTGACGGTGAGCTTTACTACTTCATGGATCCCGAAACATTCGATCAGATTCCCCTTAACGCAGATAAGCTTGGCGATAACTTCAAGTTCGTTAAGGAAAACACTCCTTGCACAATCTCTTCCTTCAAGGGCAACGTATTCTCTGTTGAGCCTCCCACATTCGTTGAGCTTGCAGTAACCGAGACCGAGCCCGGTGTTCGTGGCGATACAGCTACCAACGTTACCAAGCCCGCTACTCTTGAGACCGGCGCGGTAATCAAGGTTCCGATCTTCATCAACGAGGGTGACGTTCTTAGAATCGACACCAGAACCGGTGAGTATCTCGAAAGAGCATAATTTTAACCGACCCTTAATTCCAAAGCAGGAATAATAATTTTAAGAGGTGTTTAAAATGAACATTAATAAGGAATCCGCATATCTTCGCGGCCTTCTTGAAGGCTACGAGCTTGACTCTAACAAGAAGGAAACCAAGCTTTTTACAAAAATGCTTGAGCTCATTGATGAGATGGCTGATCACATTACCGCTCTTGAAGCAGATAATGCTGAGATGAGAGAGTACATTGAGGAGCTTGACCACGACCTCGGTGCAGTGGAAGAAGATCTTTACATGACTGATGATGACGATGAGTGCTACGACGAGGAAGAGGAAGACGAGTTTGACGAAGAGGACGGCGAGTATTACGAGCTTGAGTGTCCCTCTTGCGGTGAGATAGTTTGCTTTGACGAGTCTCTTGATCCTGACGATCTTGCTTGCCCTGCATGCGGCGAGAAGATTGCAGACGTGCAGCTTTGTGACGGCGAGTGCGATACTTGCGAAGACAAAACTTGCGAGTAAGATTAATAAAAATCCGAGTGGGGCATTCTTTTTTGCCCCACTTGTTTATTATGTACAAAAAATGTTAAAAAAGATTGTAAAATCCCTTGACATTTTAATTTAATAGTAGTATAATTTATAAGACGCATGTGCATAGGCCCAAAAAGATGCATTAGCACGCCTATCATAGCGATTACACACGAAAGTGAGGTGCTTTTTCATGTTCGCTATTTTCGTAACAGGTGGAAAACAGTACAAGGTTTCCGAAGGTGACGTAGTTTTCGTAGAGAAGCTTGGCGTTGCTGAGGGCGAGCAGGTTACGTTTGACAACGTTCTTGCAGTTTGCGGCGAGACCTTGACCGTTGGTACTCCCAAGGTAGAAGGCGCAACCGTTGTTGCTACCGTTCTTAAGAACGGCAAGTCCAAGAAGATTGACGTTATCAAGTATAAGTCTAAGAAGAACGAGAAGAAAAAGATCGGTCATCGTCAGGACTATACGAAGATTCAGATCAACAAGATCGAGGGCTAATTAAAAATGACAACAGTTATCTTTTATAAGACCGATGGATACTATTACGGATTTGAGGAGCAGGGACATACAGGATACGGTGAAGCCGGTGATGATGTTCTTTGCGCGGCTCTTTCGAGTATGACGATGCTTCTTATCAATACGATTGAGGTTTCGTATGCTTCGAGCGTTGATTATAAGATCGACGAGAAGACCACAGATATCCGTCTTATAGCAAAATCCGCACTTCCGAAGTACGAGAAGGATGAGAGGAAACAGTTTGCTGTTTCAGGTCTTATACAGGCTTATTTCTTACAGCTTATGGATCTGGTTGAGGAATATTATGAGTTCCTTGACGTTAAAGAGATCGAGCGCGAGATCTAAGCAAAAAATTAATACGGAGGTATAAGAAATGTTAAAGCTCAGTTTGCAATTCTTCGCTCATAAAAAGGGCGTAGGTTCTACTAAAAACGGCCGTGATTCCGAGTCTAAGCGCCTTGGCGTTAAGAAGGCTGACGGTCAGGCTGTTATTGCCGGCAACATTATTGTTAGACAGCGCGGCACTAAGATTCATCCCGGAACCAACGTTGGTATCGGTAAGGATGACACACTTTTTGCACTTGTTGACGGAACTGTTAAGTTCGAACACATTTCCGGTGGCAAGAAGCAGGTTAGCGTATACGCTAACTAATATATCAAAAACGAGTAGTTCGAGCTGCTCGTTTTTGTTTTAACTAAGTATATTATTTGAAAGGAATGGATATTTATGTCAATTCTTGTAACCGGAGGAACCGGATATATTGGCTCACATACTGTTGTTGAACTTATCAATGCAGGCGAGAAGGTAGTTATCGTTGATAACCTTTCTAACAGTAAGCTTTGCGTTCTTGACAGAATTGAGACTATCACAGGCGCTCGCCCTGAGTTTATTCTCTGTGATCTGCTTGACGAGGCTAAGCTTAACGAGGTTTTTGATACTCACAAGGACATCACTGCTGTAATTCATTTTGCAGGATTTAAGGCAGTTGGCGAATCTGTTTCGCTTCCTATTAAGTATTATCATAATAATCTTACCGGCACCTTCACTCTTTTGGACGCAATGGTTTCACACGGGGTGTATAGAATTGTATTCTCCTCTTCCGCTACGGTTTACGGCTTGCCTAAGTCTGTTCCGATCAGAGAGGATTTCCCCCTTTCTACAACTAATCCTTACGGTGAAACAAAGCTTATGATAGAGCGCATTTTGAAGGATTGCACAGTTGCTTATCCCGAGCTTTCTGTATGCGTTCTTCGTTATTTCAACCCCATTGGTGCACACTCTTCCGGCCTTATCGGAGAAGATCCTCGCGGTATTCCCAACAACCTCTTGCCCTATATTGCAAAGGTTGCAGCAGGTAAGCTTGAGTGCCTTAGCGTGTTTGGTGACGACTATAACACAAAGGACGGCACCGGAGTGCGTGATTATATCCACGTTGTAGACCTTGCGCTTGCTCACCTTAAGGCAATAGATTATACCGGCAGAATGCACGGTATTGACTATGTAAACGTTGGCACAGGAAATGGTTATTCTGTACTTGAAATGATAAAGGCATTCGGTGATGCATGGGGCAGTCCTGTTAAGTATAAGATCGCTCCCCGCCGCCCCGGTGATATAGGAGAATGCTATGCAGATCCTACCAAGGCATATGAAGTTCTTGGCTGGAAGGCAGAGCGCGGCCTTGAGCAGATGTGCATTGATTCTGCTAATTGGCAGAGAAAAAATCCTGACGGATACACTGAATAAAATGATAAGACCTGCAACCGCAGGTCTTAATCTATGAATTGATAAAATATATAAACAGAAAAATAATCTTAAGCAGAAATATATAATTTAAGGAATAAAAAATGATAACAGTTAGTAATTTGTCCTTTCAATTTGGCGGTCAGCTTCTTTTTAAGGACGTTGATTTGAAGTTTACTCCCGGTAACTGCTATGGCATTATCGGAGCAAACGGAGCGGGCAAGTCCACCTTTCTCCGTATTCTTTGCGGAGAGCTTGAACCCACTCGTGGTGACGTATTCATTCCCGAAACAGTGAGAATGTCTGTTCTCAAGCAGGATCACTTTGCGTACGAGGAATACTCTGTTCTCGATACAGTTATTATGGGTAATAAGCGCCTCTATGACGTTATGAAGGAGAAGGATGCTCTTTATGCGAAAGAGGACTTCACTGATGAGGACGGAATCAAGGCGTCCGAGCTTGAGGGTGAGTTTGCTGAACTTAACGGTTGGGAAGCAGAGTCTGATGCATCTAAGCTTATCCAGGGCCTCGGTCTCACTGATGACTATCTTTACATGCAGATGTCGGAGCTTAAGGAAAGCGAGAAGGTAAAGATCCTTCTTGCACAGGCGCTTTTTGGTAATCCCGATATTATCCTTCTTGACGAGCCTACTAACGGTTTGGACATAGACGCAGTTATGTGGCTTGAAAACTTCCTCTCCGACTATTTTGGTACAGTCCTTGTTGTATCACACGATAGACACTTCCTTAACGACGTTTGTACCAATATCGTTGATATTGACTACAGCGGTATTAAGATGTACGTTGGTAACTATGAGTTCTGGTACGAGTCCAGCCAGCTTATTCAGCGCATGATCAAGATGCAGAATAAGAGAAATGAGGAGAAGATTGCAGAGCTCCAGAGCTTTATCCAGCGCTTCTCGGCAAATAAGTCTAAGTCCAGGCAGGCAACATCGCGTCGTAAGCTTCTTGATAAGCTTACGGTAGAGGAGCTTCCTGCATCAAGCAGAAGATATCCCTTTATTGGTTTTGATATGGATAGAGAGCCCGGCAAGGAGATTCTTCACGTTGAAGGCCTTACCAAGACCCTCGGTGAGAAAACTCTCTTCAAGGATCTCACTTTCCACGTGTTCAAGGATGATAAGATCGCATTCCTTGGCAATGAGCTTGCTATAACAAACCTCTTTAAGATACTTAACGAAGAGGAAACTGCGGATTCGGGTGATTATAAGATCGGTGTTTCTATCACTGTTTCTTACTTCCCGCACGATAATTCAAGCTATTTCGAGGGCCACAAGGAGTCAATTATCGATTGGATGCGTCAGTATTCCAAGGATCAGACAGAAACCTACCTTCGCGGATTCCTTGGAAAAATGCTGTTCTCTAACGAGGCTGTATTTAAGCCTGTAAACGTTCTTTCCGGTGGTGAGAAGGTTAGATGTATGTTCTCAAGAATGATGATGTACGGCTCAAATATGCTCATCATTGATCAGCCTACCGACCACCTCGACCTTGAGTCTATCACCGCTGTCAACAATGGTATGCAGGCGTTCAAGGGTAATATCCTTTTCTCCTCTCACGACTACGAGATCGTAAACACCGTTGCGAACAGAATTATTGAAATTCATCCCGACGGTTCTTACACCGATTATCGCGGTACTTACGAAGAATATCTTGATAAGAAGAGAGCAGATGCTCAGTAAAAAAATGCACCCTTTTACAAACAGAAAGAGCAAGAATAGAAGGATTTTCTCCTCTTATTCTTGCTCTTGTTTTTCTTTCGTCGATATATTCACTTTCGTGAAATATATTCACTTTCGTGAAATATGTTCACGAAAGTGAATTCGATATGTTCTCGCTTTGCTCGAACTCGATATATTGTCGCTACGCGCCAATTCGATATGAGATAAATCCCTCTCGCTTTTGACATATATCGCCGTTGGCGATGTATGCAAAAGCATATCGAGTGCGTCAGCACATATCGAGTTGCTTATGGCACATAGTTGCCATAAGCAATATATCGAAAATCCTGCGAGGGATTTATCTCGATGCGTGATACTCCGTTAAGAGTATCATGCACCCGTGTGCATTTTTTATTTTATAAACGCTTCAATCTTAGCGAAAAGGGAAGCGTCCTTTTGGTAATCAAAGTTTGTGGCATCAATGTTTATGATCTCGCCAAAGTAATCAAGACCGCGAAGGGCATCAAGCGTCGGGATAAAGTCCTCTATCTTTGAGAAGTCCTGTGATTTATGTACGTAGTGCCTGTTCTCGCCAAGCCTATTTATAAATCTCTTGTGCAAAACCTCGTTTTCGGCATCGAATATGAGTGATAATACCTGATATTCAAGCCTCTGGCACTGTTCTTTTAGTTCCTTTAGCTCGTGTGCTTTGAAATTTGATTCAAGCACGAGTGTGCCGTAGTTCTTCTCAACAAGGTATGACATCAAGTTGAATGAAACAACAGAAAGCTTAAGATTGTCTTCTCTTGTATCAACGCGTATTGTATCTCCAAGGATTTCCTTTAGATTATCCTTATTCACAACGGTAACGCCGAATTTTTCGCCAATCATTCGCGAAAACGTTGATTTTCCTGCAGCCAAAACACCGCCCAAAATGATAATCTTTCTCATAGTTTCTCCTCAAAGCTTGATAAGCAAATTATATCACGGGATAGGAGCGTTGTCAATGGGGGGGAGTGCTGCAGTATTATTTGTTTTCGCTTATTATATCCTTTATATATTCGTTTAGCTCGTTCAATTCATCTTTTGTAAGTTGCTTCTTTGCTTCGCGGAGTTTTATTGACGTAGTTATACGTGTGTTTTTCTCTATATCTACCGCTGTATCTATTAATTCACCAAGACCATAAATAAAGCATGACTGTATAAATGCAGCAAGCGGTCCAAAAACTATAATCAGAATAGCTGTAACTGTGCTTGGAACAAGAAGTATAATTCCTGCAACGAGAGAGGATGCCGTGCCAAGAACAAAACCTACTTTCGCAATTCTCTTGATTTTCAATCCAATATTTTTATACATATATTCACCTCGGAAGTTATTTATAAGGGAATTATATCATGTGATGCGTGAGTTGTCAATTGAGATAGCTTCGTAAAGAAACATAAAAAATCACTTTACAATGTTTTTATAGTGCCCTCATGTCGTTTCGCTGCGCCTGCGGTCATACCCTTTACACCATATAATCGGACTTTTATTTTTGTGGACGATATTGGTTGTATATACTTCAAAATATCAATCATACATAGTATTGAAAATAAGCCTAAAATGTGATATAATAAATTAGTTATCACCCAAAACGTTCAGTTGATTTTATAAATAAAGCCCTTTTGAATATTTGGCATTTTTGCAATTATAAAATATTAGTGAGTATTAAGATGGTTAGGAGAATAAAAATTACCGAGATTGAAGAATTGATGTCTATGGTAGACAACAATAGAAATTTTGCAGAAGGCATTGATATCACCAAATTATATGTTAATTCTTCTAAAATGATAAATTGGAAATGTGAAAACGAACATACATTTCAAGAAAAAATCAATGTAATGTATAGGAGAAAGCATAAATGTTTTTATTGCACCGGTCGAAAGTCAATTGCTGGTGAGAATGACTTAGAAACACTTTTTCCAGATATCGCAAAAGAGTGGGATACAGCTAAAAACGACGGATTACTGCCACAAGACATATCTCCCTATACATATAATACTTATTGGTGGATTTGTCCTAAAGGACATTCTTATAAGAAAAAGGTTATTCAAAGAACAAAATTTCACAAGCCTATTGATTGTCCTAAATGTGTTAAGGCACATTCAACTTCCTTTCCAGAACAAGCTATCTACTATTATGTAAAAAAATGTTTTCCTGA
>JAZLCY010000026.1:0-11165 GCA_045614485.1 Eubacteriales bacterium | reverse complement strand
TTAAAAAACGAGAGAGAAAAAATTATACATAAACAAAATTACGAGCTCTTGATTAATGCTGTTAAAAAAGAATTGCAGGTCTGCATTTCGTTAGATAACGGTCATGTTTATAATGATGTTTCGGTATACGCAATAGAGCCTGCCAAGGATGAACTTTTCAACTATGTACTTTGCTTTAGTGATAAGAAAAACAGAACGTTACGTCTAGCTAAAATTAAAACGGTTTCTCTTCTTGCTAAAAACGCAGAAATCCCGGAAGAATCACAGTGTATGTTTGCTCGTCAAATTGCGGCCGGTGCTCAATATCCAATTTATTCAACGGATAACGAGCCGATACATGTTCAGTTAAGCGCAAAAGGACGCGAACTTTTCGATAAAATTTATCTTTACAGACCAATTCCAATGGAAATTGACGGTGACGTTTATATATTCAATTGTTCTGCAAATCAAGTGCTTTATTATTTTGAGCGTTTCGGCTCGGAGGCTCTCATACTTTCGCCCAAAAAGCTGGGTATATTTATGCGTAACTATTACTATTTTGCTCTCAAAAAATATAGGAGCATTTACGGAAAGGACTGACAAAATAAATTGCCGATGAGAAAGATAAAACGCTCATCGGCAATTCTATTGTTTTTATCAGGCAGTGTTTCAAAGTGCAATTTTAAAGTGCAACAATAAAACCCGTTGCACTTTAAGCTAAAAGTATCCGTATCACTTCTTGTATTCGTGCGGCCTTTCTACGTAATCGTTTACCTTATAGTCACCAATCTTTTCGTACTTGGAATCGCCACCGGAAGAAGCAACATTTTCATCATTCGAGTCCTCGCCAAGAATAGCATCAAAGAAGATACGCTCGATATACTTATACTCCGAATAGATTCCTTGTGATGCCCACACGAGAGCATTTCTCACGTACGAGGAATGCAACTTGAACAGTTCGTGATTTACCTCAAAGCCAAGATGCTTTGCGAGCAGAACCGCAAAGACGATAACGGTACGCGTATTTCCTTCTCGGAAGGGGTGTGTCTGCCAAATAGCAGAAATAATTCTCGTTAAACGGAATACGATATCGCGGTCATTTTCACCGCTCACACGGAAAAAATAAAAATACAAAAAACTATTGACTTTCATATTTTTAAGTTTTATAATATATACTAGAAAATGTTTAATAGCAAAACTGCAGTGATGCAGTGACGCAAAGCTATAGGGGCTTTCAAAGTCAGCCAGTTGCCGCTTTTTTAAAGAGGTAACTGTTTTTTATTTTTTGGGAAAGGAGATCATACCATGTCCAAGCGTAGAATTTTTGCGGGTCACAAGATCGTGCTGCCCGTCGTGCTCTTCCTTATACTTTCAATAACTGTCACGGCAGTGGTACTGTTCTCCTCATTCGTTTTGGGCGGCGCAAGCGCCAATACAGGCACGCTTACAAGCGATATCCCGATCGAGATGCATATGACATCAACCGATGCGAGCCTTACCTTTACCGAGGGCGGCGACAGACGAGAGTACACGCTCGAGCTGAACAACACCACCGAGAGCCATTTAAGCTACTCTTACGAGATTGGATACGCCGACAGCCCTCTTGCGTCAGCTGTGCTTGTTTATTACGATGGCGAGCTGCTCGGCACGCTTGCCTCTATCTGCTCTGTGGGAGACGGTGCAAAGACCTCAGCGCTCCTTGGCAGCGGCTATGCCGCAAGCGGCACAACCGATTCCTCGCATACGCTCGTGTTTGAGCTTCACGCGGCTGCCCCCGATAGTTACTATGACGGGCAGAGTATCACCGTAACGCTCACTGCACTTACCGCGAATATAGACTACTCAAGTTATATATTTGTTACAAGCGAGGAGGAGTTCTCCCGCGCGGTTGATGACGTAAATTCCGGCATGCTTACCGATCCCGTTATCGTGCTTGGCAACGATATCACCCTCACGAAATCTTACGAGCTTACCTCGCCCGTTGATATTGAGCTGAACGGCAAGGCCCTCAATCCCGGCGGCAACACGCTCACCCTCTCATTTGGCGGCAAGTGCGTTATCTCTTGCAACGCATATTACACAGCATCGCCCACGCTCACCGGCTCCATAGTGTTGAACAATACCGCGCTATCGCTCAACGTTCATGACGCTATGGCAAAGGACGGCAGCAATGCAACTCTGCCTCTTGCAGAGCTCGTTACCCTCACGGCGTATGATGAGAGTGCTGCGGCAGCTCTTGTAGAGTCAAAGCTTAAGTCAAGCCTCGAGACAGTCTACTCGGACTCTGAAATTGCGCCTCTTGGATCGCTTCTATTTTATTTTAATGATATGGCGGTTACGGTAAGCGACGGCCTTACCTTCAGCGCACCTTATATTTCCGTTCCCACAGCGAAGGTAAGCTTTGTTACACCCATCACAATTGGCAGCGTTACCACGGAATTCCGTGTTATCGGCGAAGACGATGAGGCGTTTGAGAGCATCATAGAAAACGAGCTTGCACATATTCCGCAGGACGGTACAACCAAGATCACCTCGGATCTGTTCCTGCCTCAGGCTATCGAGGCCAAGAATGCAACCATTTCCTGGTCGAGCGCAGACGAGAGTGTTATCTCGCACGGCGGTATAATTTCCGACGTTGTTAACGATAATCAACCGGTTTCCCTTTTTGCTACCATCCGCATAAACGAGGAGGTTTACGTAAAGGAGTTCTCATTCCGTGTTTCCAGCCAGAATAACGAAACCAAGTTCTCCTACCTCGTGGCTCAGCTCAGCCCCATAACGCTTACCAACGTTTACGATCCTGCAAAGGATAACAGCAAATCCGCATTCCACCATCTCCCGATCGTAGATTCGGAGCGACTGGACTACGATTACCGCCAGAGCTTTACCACTCCTACCGATTCTCCGAACTTCACCTGGGCGGCATACAAGGATATCGGCATTATCAAGCTTGAGTATCACGTTACCAACACCTATAACTACATAAGCATTGGCGAGACGGTTAAAGACGATGCTACCAGCACCGTGCCCTCCACCTATGCTTACCTTAACACTCCCGTATTTTATACCTATGCACAGATACAGATAACCGGCTACTACAGCGCAGAAGAGTATTACACCGATACGGTAAACGTCATCATATCTCTCGGTGATAATACCGATCTTGAGAATATGGTATTCCGCTACGTTGAAAACATTCTCAACAATGAGGACATACTCGCTAATATCCTCGCAACGAGAAAGACCTACGGCATGGCGAACGAGAAGGGTGATTTCACTCTCCCCATCGGCTATATGACCTACGAGATAACCTACTCCAAGCCGGAGAATGACGAAAATGCAAACGCCATAAGCGCCATAACGCCCACCTACAGCGGCGATGGCGATGATAAGGTTTTGAGCGGACATATCATATCCGTAGATCCTGCGTACTTCAATTCCATAGATTCGCAGGTCGGCATTAAGGTCAGTATAAGCCGCAAGGACTCCGATATCGCTAACTCAACCTCGCGCGTCTTGTTCTTCGATACGCCTGCTGTTATCAAGCCGGATTCTGCAGGCTTTGTAAATCTCTCGGTATTCAACTCGGTTAAGTACCAGATATATAATCAGCTCCCGACAGACGAGCGTGGACCCGATGCCGCAAGCGGCTTTACCGTAAGCGGTGGAAGGTTGATAAACAAGACGGGCGAATATATTCTCGTCCGCGATGCGAAGCATGAGAGCATTACAAGCCTTGTGTTTGATATTGCAGCTCCCGTGTCAACCGATACGGTGAACAGCAAGGTATATACCTTCAACCGACTGCTCGAATGGGCAACGGCTGACACGGCTTATGCGGCAAGCGCGGTATGGGCGGGAGGCGGCTCCACTACCTCCGACGGAAAGGATTACGTCACAGATGCGGAGCTTGCGGTCATAAAAAGCTATTGGACCGCAACCGTTCCCGACGTATCCTGGGATAGCGTTGTAAACACCGCGTTTGAAAGCGCACCGGGTAGGGTTATCGTGGACGGTAACGCTATCGTTCAGGCTGTTAAGAATTGCTCATTTACAATTAATGCTGATACTTCGTATTTCAAATACACAGAAGTTTTATATTGGGCTCTTGACAAGCAGAATTACGGTAAAGCTAGCGGCAACCCCCCTAATGATGGAACAGCGCCGTGTCTTGGTAACGTTACGGTAGAATACACTTTTGATGGAAATGGCGGCGTTTCCGGTGCTTCTTCCAAAGGATATACCGGCACCAAGTATTACAAAACTTATGAAGAAGACAGTTCTCCGTATATTTCTGTCCAAGAAGCAGAAGTTATAAAGGCATTCATACTTAATCACACCAAATCGGGAAATACGTACATATCGAACTCAGGTGAGGCATTTGTTAAGGCATTTGATGCTGCAACAATTATACCGAGATTTATCTCTAACGGTGGCGTAGGTTACCTTGTTAATACTATGTACAAGGCTCTCGGGGCAGGCGGCTCAAGGCTCGACGGTGCTACCGTTACAACCTCTGACTTTACCTCAACCCTCAATGGGGACGGTCTACCCGTTGTTACCGTTCTCGATAATTCTCTCATCGGTCTGCAACACTTTGTAAATCTTACGTCGCTTAAGGTAAACGGTGAAACCTCGGAGCACGGCGCATCTGCATTCCTGACAAGCTCGGCTCTGCTTAATTTCTTCAATCAGACGACAACTCACAATACCAAGCTTACCACGCTTGAGATGGTGGCTTGCGCACGAAATTACGTTAAGTTTGACGTTGAGTTTACGTCAAGATTAACGAATCTTACAAGCATAAATTATGCCGCCAACTCCGGCATAACGAACGTTGGTCCGCTCGTAAATCTTCCTATGGATAAGCTTTCCTACGTAAATATAACGGGTACGGGCGTAACGTATGAGTTCTCCAAGTACGTTATGGAAAACATTTATGCTAAGAATAATTCTGCGGTAATACTTTATACGCCTGACGAGGGCGGTGGCCCCGTGCAGTACAGCGGAACAGGCACACCTGCGGAGAGCCTTACCTTCTTAAATGAGATAGGGCAGATCAAGGCGGAATATCTTCAGCTTTGCCAGCAGATAGCAACCGGCGCCAATACCGCAGATCAGATTATCTGGCGTATTGAGTCAGGCAATATGATCCAGTACGTTACTACGGCTGGCGGCGTTCCGGAAATAAATACTGCAGACGGCATGAATCAGCTGCTTGCTAACTACTACTATTGCTCCGAGAGTGTTGGCGGTCTTGTGGCAGGGCATATCTATCAGATATATCTGAGTGGTGATGATATTGCATATCGCGATCTCGGATTAACTGTTCGATTTGTAAATAATGCAACGGATGTTGATTCATTTATGCCGGAGGCGGATATTAATGCGGCGCCTACAGGAACCAATACAGTTGTAGGAACACCGTCTGTTTTGGAAAACGAACTTATTAGCGAGGGAGAAGAAATTCAACAGTTGTTTTCTAACGGCAGCAACAGATATTTGAAAATATATTTGGCTGATGGAACAGTCTCAAATTCCGATAGTTATATAACCGCGAGATATATAGGATATCGAATTAATGAGTATAGAACTGTTGAGTCTATTGTTACTACTGTTTATAACGGTTATGTTGATATCAACAAAACGGAGTATTATTACACTGAAAATTCACAAACTGTGAGTATAGGTGGTCAACAAGTGGTGTTAAATTCTAACACTGTTGTTAGAGTGGACTATCATTACGTTGGAGCTACCTCGACAACTGTGATTACCGAAACCGTAACAACAAACAAGCAGGTAGCTGTTCTTGGTTATTGTGCGCGTCAAACTCCGAACGATTACTATCCGTATATAGAATTTGGCGAGGATTGGTCTAAGGTTGAGATTTATACGCGTAGTGGGAACCCCGGTCGTTATACCTACACATTATCAGAAACAAAAAATGTGCCTGAGTTGACTAATGACGCGACCACTGACGAAACAGATACCCAAACTAATGATCAACCTGTGGTCGTTACAAACACGGCGGACCTAACTACCATGTATTCCTACGTCGGAAGCCTGGATTCTGAAAATAAGCAGGCTATAGAAAGCTCCGCGCTTGCAGTTTCCGATAATTCTACAATTTACTATCGTTACACGGGTCAGAATGACGGTACGTATCCGTATTACCTAGACGGCTCGGATTTAGGATTAACGTATGCTAACGGATCGTATTATTCGTTATCCTTCGGAGCTAACGGCTATCAGCTTACACTAGTTGCAGACCCTATCGGGTTTGGAACTGAAGGCTCGCTTGATTCTATTCTTGAAGCAGCCAATGCAACGCTCGGTACCCCCAATATGCTGCTTTATTACGGCATGTATTACGGATATGCAGGAGTTACGTTTACGACGATTTCAGGTAACACCTACGAGCAATATGGCATATACAGATTGCTAATCAATAACGAGGGTAAGTTCTACTTTGAGCATGATGACGTTGATAAGCTGAAGCTTAAAGTAAATAAGTTTGAGGTTATAAATTCAATTGACGGAAACGGTTTGCTGAGTATTGCGCAGAATGCAACGTCCGCAAACGAGGGAGCAATATACTATTATGATGGAGACCCGGAATTTTTCCATCAGGGAGACCGCTTCTACAAGCTTGTTTTCAGCGACACCGGAGAATATATGTTCCATACGTTTGGCGCAATTGACGTAGGTGATGCATCGGACAATTTCTTGAATCTGTCGAATGAAAGATTATATTACGGCACTACGTACGGCGGTACAGGCGGTACGTATGAGGTAATCATCAGCGCGACCGTTTATGTCGACGGCGAGGAATACGTAAGAAAATTCCTCGTTACCGTTGTTGGATAATTAACTAAACCAATGAGAAGGGAGGCGAAAATGCTTGACCGCTAAAAGAAGAATATTTATTGCTGCGGCAGTAGCGCTTGCGCTTGTGCTGGCTTCGGCGATAGGCGTTTTCGCCTACTTTACCGCGATAGTAAATGCAGATAAAACGTTCGGCGTTGATTCTGCGGACACTACCGTTGAGATCGGCAGCTACGCGCAGCTGTATCAGTATTCCGCATCCACCGTGTATAACGACGGTGCAGGCGCAAGCACAGCGGAAAACCGCGTAACGCTTAAGCTTACCGCAGATATCGCGCTTGCTGATGATATCTTTATTTCCAAGGACGTGCATATAGACTTGGATGGACACACCCTTGATCTCAACGGCAAAACGCTTACCTTAACACACGGCTACAGCGGCAGCACGGTAATATCGGACGGTACTGTTGATCTTTATTCCGAGGAAACAAAGGCTGCTGACGGTACTGTAACACCTGCGGCACCCGGTATGCTTGTGTTTGATACACCAAGCTCAAAGGTAGTTATCGACGGTGTTACGTATGTTGATGCTACAGGTGCAAATATAGCAGATGCATCGGCTTACGTAAAGCTTTTGTGGCAGGACGCCACCGATGCAAATGCAGATAAGTACAATGCATACAATGCGCTTTGGAATCTTGCCAACGTGCTTGTTGCAGAGTACGATTCTCGCCCCTCTCGCCTTACATACAGCGAGGTTGCGGCACTTGAGGCTCTCGATATGTCAGTAGTGCTTAACGTGCGAGATAGCTGCACACTTTGCACCGATAAGTGCGAGTGCACCTACGTTTATTCGGATATAGATCTGCCGGGAGCATATCTTGGCACGGCGGTTACCTATACCTATACAAGCAGTAATGAGGCAGTGCTCTCCAAGTCGGGAAACGTTACTCCTGCGGCATCGGTTACGGGCGCTGAGCTAGGCATCACCGTTACCTCAGGCAGTACAACGGTTACGGACAGCGTTACCGTGCACGTGTACGATCCTGCCATTGAGTCCGATTCCTTGCTTGTGGCAGAAGCGATGTTCTACGCAACAATTTCCGATCACAATCGCGGCAATCTCTACATCTTTAACAGAAGCATACATCTGCCTTTGGCGGTAGGAGATGCCACGTTCAGCTATAACGTTTACTCAAAGGACGATGCATCCGTTGAGCTTTCGGGCGCATTTTCCGTTCTTACAGACGGTTACGTTGTAAACTTTGAGCCTACCGTTGAGGCGGTGCTGCTCAAGGCTACGATAACCGGTAAGGCAGGCACCAAAAAGGTTATAAAGGTGCCGATGATAAGCGGCAACACCGGTCTTATCACAACAAATGCATCCACCGCGATGAATGTTGTTGAGCTTTGGTATGAGAGCGGCGAGTTCGTTATAAACCCGATCATTGATTCGGGTGTAAGAACAGGCTACACCTCGCATATCCTTATTCAGGCATCAGATAGCCTGCACAAGCAGTACGGTATAACAAGCGTTACCTACGAGCTTATGAATAATACCAACGGCGTGTACGAGATAGCGCAAACGCCCGGCGGTCTTACGCTGCGCGTTGTGCCCGGCAAGCATCCGGGAGACTACGTACAGGACGTTGTTGTAAACTGTATCTTTGTATTTGACGATTCCAAGGGTATGGCATCCGAGGAACAGATACAGGTTCCCATCATTTATGACGATAGCGAGTCCGGTGATAACGTTAACGGCTTCTTGCCTTACTACACCTACTATAATGACATTCTTTACGGTACCTATGCGGGCTCTACCTCAACAAGCTTTGAGGTTGCATTCTGCTACGGTACGTCAGGACCTATAATATGCTATGATACGCTTATGTATAATAGTGATGGTGAGACCGAGCCGGGATTCCCGACATTCCTTAGAGTATCACTTTATTACAACGGCGCAAATCAGTGCCTCTTCCCCTATGATGCTAAAACATCTATGACGGTACTGCTTGATGAGTACCTTGAGGAAAGCGGTCTCACCCTGCAAAATATTATCGATGCGGGTGATGCTAAATGGGTATATGAGATAGATAGAACAACATCGCCCTCTACAAACACACAAATAGAGCTTGTTTATAATTACAAGATGAACGTTACGTCTACCGATTGGGCAACTTATCCCAATACCGAAACGCCTATAACGAGCAGTATGACGCTGCTTGGTATACTCCATCTCGGTACAGACGTACCCGATGCAGGGCTTTATGCGTGGATATACAACAGCTTTAATATCACGGGAGATACCTACGTAAGCTATGATGAGGGTGATTTCGTGGTTACAGACTGGCTTAAACAGAACGTAATGATAGATATAACTGCCGCCGGTTCAACCTTCCCAACCAACGTTTCAAGCTTCAAGGGAATGGAGTATCTGATCGGTACTATGTATCTTGATCTCTCGGGGCATGCATCCCTGCAGAATGCTGCAACAGCAGACGAAGCTGCAAAGGTAATATCAAAAATGACCTCGCTTGAAACTCTGAAGCTCTCAAACAACGCCTTCAGAGACAGAGCAAACGGCGCAGGTGCAGATCTTGGCACGGTAAGCGCCTTGACAGCTTTACCCAATCTCAGATATCTGTATCTTAACGGAAACAATATCTATTCATTTGAGTGGCTTAAAGATATGACCTCGCTGCTTGAGGTTTACGTACACAGCAATACGTTTAGTGGACTTGAGTCGGTGTTCTACGGCTCGCTCGGTCTTGTAAATCTTCAGATGTTCCAGGACCTTACCGATAGGGGCGTTATGGTTTATAACGATTTCTCCGGCGATAACATTATCATCTTTGAGGAGAGCGCAGAGGTAAATGATTACGTAAGACTGCGCAGCATAGAGTACCAGAAAAAGCTCGCAAGTGGCGTAAGCATTGAAACACTTTATGAAACTCTCAGTACAAATGCAGCGGATTACGGTCTTTCTAATAGCTACACGGATGCCGCGGGAACAACGGTTGCAACAAACGTGCGCCATACTATTTCATTTGGATATGATACAAGCGTCGGCGCCGAGAATGCTACTTACTTTGTTCTCACGGATACAATAACAGCAAACACAACAACCGTAGTTGTAACGGTAAGATTCGAAATAATAAGACTCTGATAAAAAACGGAAAGGAGAGTGCAAATGAAAAAGGTTATAGCACATATTAACTATAGTCTTATATCATCGTTTGTTATGTTAATTATAATCGGCGCTCTCCTAATCTCTATTTCCCTCGCATGGTTCTCGGAGAACGATCGTGTTAATGCTACAGGTATGACGATATCCGCAACAGACGGGCGTGTCGAGTTCGGTTCGTCTGTAACAGTAAAGCGCTTTATAGACGATTGCGTTATCGAGGAGCTTGAGTTCAGAGTACCCGATGACGAGCCCGACAGCTCGCAGTATTATCTTTGGGATAGCACGGGCGGCGCCTTTGCTCTTGATGATGTTGGGGAAAAAATTCCTATCTCAATAGCGGGACTGTTACCGGGTGAAACGGTTGATCTTACCTTCAGCTACATCTGCACCGATTCGCTTGAGGGAAGATCTCTTGCAATTTATTTTGACCGTATTGTCGCAGATACGTTTAGCGAGATGGACGGCGCTTCCACCTCACACTCGGTACTTGGCGTGTATAAAATATCTGCAAATCAAGACGACGTGGAGTTTTCTGCTCCCGAATGGGTGGTTACAAGCGTATCGGGTACTGAAGATACAAGTCCTACCCGTATTGATATAATTGATAGCACGACCTGGAGCACGGCAGACGTAGCGGCAGGGGCATATAAAACGGTTACCGTACGCCTTGAAGTTGACCTCGAGCAGTATACAAAGCTGCTCACTGCAACAAACCAGCTTTCTGAAAAGGGATTTTCTATCGGTGCGCTTAGAATCGAGGTGTTGGATAATGATTAAAAACAAAGCCTACGCCATAATAGTCGCGCTTCTGCTCGTTTTTACAGTGATAGGATCTTCATATGCCTGGTTCTATAACGGAGATGCTATCTCGGGCATTACGTATTCAATTGCAAAGATAGACTCTTCGGTACGCCTTTACAAGGCAAACGATAGCAATTTTAACGGTGTTCCGGATAAGCTCGCGGCAACCGAGTCGGCAGTTTATTACATGGAGCAGTTTTCGTTCTCCGCACTCGGCAGTGAGGTGTTCGCACTTTCCGAGCAGTCTGCGTTAAATCAGCTTGTTGCCGTTCAGCTTGAGAACGTATTTCCCTCTCAGGTGCATACGCTCAAGTATTCGCTTATCAACAGATCAACAGCGGAGAACGTTATAACCTTCAAGCTTGGGCAGGAT
>JAZLCY010000025.1:0-6885 GCA_045614485.1 Eubacteriales bacterium | reverse complement strand
TCGGTCTCAATAAGCACAGAGTCGCGCGGAAGAATAGCAGCAACCTCACGAGGCTTGCGCGCGTTGGTAAAGGTGAGAGTACCCGAGAATGAGATCATATAGCCGCACCTGACGACCTCCTTTGCCATCTCGGCAGAGCCGGAGAAGCTATGGAGAACACCGCGCACGTTCTTATGCCTTTTGATCATATCAAGCACGTCCTCGTGCGACTCGCGGTCGTGGATAACGACTGGCAAGTCAAGCTCGGCTGCCATTTGCATCTGCGCTTCAAAATATCTCATCTGCAGTTCCCTGTTTACGGGCTGCCAATGATAATCAAGACCAATTTCACCGAGAGCAACACACTTGCTCTCGGGATTTTTTATAAGAGATTCAATATCGGAAAGTGCGCGGTCGAGGGGGATGTCGAGTGCCTGTGCGTCGGAGGGATGAACACCGAGAGCGGTGTACATATCCCTAAAGCGCTTTGCCTGCTCGATAGCCTGACGGCAGGTGTCGGGGGAGGTGCCGACGTTTACGATGCCGTCTATCTCTGACGAAAGGAGAGCGCCGATAAGGTCATCGACGCTCCCTGCATATTCGTCACCCTTGAATCTCTCGTCATAATAATGCGCGTGAGAGTCAAAGTATTTCATTAGTGGATACGCTCTCCGTTCTTTACAGACTCGTCGATAAATACGACCTTTACGTCCTCCTCGCCGGATGCGAGGATCATACCGTAGCTGTCAACGCCGCAAAGCTTGCAGGGCTTGAGGTTTACGATAACGGGAACCTTCTTACCGATGAGCTGATCGGGGGTGTAGAACTTTGCAATTCCCGACACTACCTGACGCTTTTCGTAGCCGAGGTCGATCTGAAGCTTAAGAAGCTTCTTTGCCTTGGGAATCGGCTCACAGTCAATAACCTTACCAACGCGGATCTCAACACTGCCGAATGTATCGATGCCGATAGGCTCCTCGTGCTCAGGCTCTTCAGGAATTTCCTCAGCCTTAGCCTCTGCCGCTCTCTTTGCCTCAAGCTCCTCAAGGAACTTCTTCTCATCGATTCTTGCAAAGAGGGTGAATGCCTCGCCAAGAGGCTTCTCGCTCTCAAGCGCGCCGAACTCTGCTACTGTAGAAAGCTCGGTCTTATCGGTTGCAAGCTGGCTGAAGATAGCATCAGCGGTTGCAGGGATATAGGGCGCAAGAAGAACTGCACCTGTACGGATAACCTCAAGAAGATTGTAGATAACGGTTGCAAGCCTGGGCTTTGACGCCTCGTCCTTTGCAAGAACCCAAGGCATAGTTTCGTCGATATACTTATTTGCTCTTCTGAGCATTGAGAATATCTCGGAAAGAGAATCTGCAACGTGATAGGTATCCATAAGAGAGATGCTCTTCTCGATAGCCGCCTTAACGGTTGCCTTAAGATCATCATCAAGAGGATCGGTCACATCGGGCTTGGGGATAATGCCACCGAAGTACTTCTTGGTCATTGCGTGAGTACGGCTCACCAGGTTACCGAGGTTGTTAGCAAGATCGTTGTTGTAGGAATTGATAACGTTCTCGTATGTGATAGAGCCGTCTGCATTGTAGGGCATCTGAGAAAGCGCGTAGTATCTAACGCCGTCAACACCGAAGGTTTCTGCAAGCTCGTCTGCAAAAACAACGTTACCCTTGGACTTACTCATCTTATCGTTACCGAAGTTGAACCAGGGGTGGCCGAATACCTTCTTGGGAAGAGGGAGGCCAAGCGCCATAAGGAATATGGGCCAATATATAGTGTGGAATCTCAGAATATCCTTACCGATAATGTGAACGTCGCAGGGCCAGTTCTTCTTGAAAAGCTCGCACTGCTCGTCAAACGACTTATCGGGGTCATATCCGATCGCGGTGATATAGTTGGTGAGTGCGTCAAGCCAAACGTATATAACGTGCTTGTCGTCAAACTCAACGGGGATACCCCACTTGAAAGAGGTTCTTGATACGCAAAGATCCTGAAGGCCTGCCTTAAGGAAGTTGTTTACCATCTCCTTCTTTCTGCTCTCGGGCTCGATAAAGCCGGGGTTGTCCTCAATATGCTTGATAAGACGGTCTACGTAGTTGGACATCTTGAAGAAGTATGCCTCTTCCCTTGCCTGTGAAACCTCTCTGCCACAGTCGGGGCACTTGCCGTCGGTTATCTGAGTTTCGGTGAAGAAGGACTCACAGGGGGTGCAATACCAACCCTCGTAAAATCCCTTGTAAATATCGCCCTGCTCATAGAACTTCTTGAATATCTTCTTAACAGCGCTTACGTGGTAATCGTCGGTGGTGCGGATAAAATGATCGTACTGAACGTTCATAAGATCCCAGATACCCTTGATCTGCCCTGCAACTCCGTCAACGTACTTCTGAGGGGTTATGCCTGCCTCGTTTGCAAGATTCTCGATCTTCTGACCGTGCTCGTCAGTACCGGTGCAAAGGAAAACGTCCTTGCCCATTCTGCGCTGAAATCTTGCGAAGGCATCTGCCATAATGATCTCGTAGGTGTTGCCGAAGTGAGGCTTTCTTGATGCATACGCGATCGCCGTTGTCATATAAAACTTTTCCATAATTTCCTCCTCTGCCAAGCGGCTAATGGAACCGCTCGCATTTGATATCGTATAATTGTACCACACTTTTTAAAATATTACAATATATTTTTGAATTTTTGCTCAATTTGAGGGTGAGCCCCACTGCTCTAAGCGGTCGGGGTGTTTTTTATGCGGTAAAGAATATTTGTCCTTCTTTTTCCGTGCGGTGAAATTCCGGCGGATATGCAAAATAAAAAGAATTGACTTTTCTATATATTTTTGTTATAATTAATATCGGAGTATTTTGTAACGGAGGACGTGCCGAATGAGTAAATATTTTTCACTTCTTTTCGGCAATGAGCCGACAAAAGAAAGACTTGGCAAGGCGATAAAGAATGGCACTATTCCGCACGCGTTTCTTATCTCGGGCCACGAGGGATCGGGCAAGAGAACGCTTGTTAAAGAGATGTGCGCCGCGCTTAACTGCGAGAGCGATGACAAGGATGCAATTCCCTGCCACAAATGCAACAACTGCCGTAGGATCGCCGAGAGCAATTTTACCGATATCAAATACCTTAAGAAGCCGGATGACAAGGCTACGATAGGTGTTAGCGAGGTAAGACTGTTCAGAGAGGATATGTTCTTATCCTCCACCGAGTCCGAATACAAAATCTACGTTATACTTGATGCCGAGAAGATGACGGTGAACGCACAGAACGCACTTTTAAAGGTGCTGGAGGAACCGCCGAAGGGCGTTGTTATATTCCTGCTTACCGCATCGAGCGACGGCATTCTCACAACGATAAAGAGCCGTGCACAGCATATTGCAATGCAGAAGTTCGAGCCGTGCGATATTGAGAAGTATTTAAAGGGCAAGGGCCTTGTTCCCGCAATGCTCCCGCAGGACGAACTGAGCGGCATTCTTATGTGCTCTGACGGAAGGATAGGCAGGGCAAAGGCACTTATCGAGAGCGGCGGCAAGGACGCAACGAAGCTCAGAGAGGTGGTAGAGCCTATCGTTTCATCTCTGAAGGACGGCATTCCCTACTCCAAGCTTTACCCTACGATCCACTCACTGCCGACGAAGAAGGACGAGCTCCAAGAGGCACTTGAGCTACTGACGGTGGCAATACGCGACCTGATACTTATCAAGTTCTCTGAGAATGCGCCGCTTTTGTTCTTTACCTCACGCGAAGTGGCACTTGAAGAGGCGGATAGAATAAGCGCACAAAGGCTGCTTGCTATCTATGACGTTATAAACGACGCGACCGACAGCCTTACCAGCAATGCAAACGCACAGGCAACGCTGGCGAATCTCGGAGCAAGAATAAAACTTATATAATTTTTGAAGATTGGTAATAACAATGAACGAAGAAATCAAGAAGGAAGATACAGCTACACCCGAGGTAGTTGAAATAATAGGAATCAACTTCCGCGAGGCAGGAAAAATATACTATTTCGCTCCCGGCAAGAACACCCTTGAGGTTGGCCAGCGCGTTATCGTGGATACTGCGCGCGGTATTGAGATAGGAACGGTTAAGATCGCAAACAAGACCGTGCCTGCAACAGAGATAGTTCCCCCCTTAAAATCTATAATCCGCCCTGCGACCAAGGAGGATCTTGAAAAGGATCTCAAGAACCGCCAGGCAGAGATGGACGCGGCTATCATCTGCAAGAAGAAGATCGCAACGCACGGGCTTGAGATGAGCCTTGTTGCCGTTGAATACACTTTTGACAATTCCAAGCTTATATTCTACTTTACCTGCGAATCCAGAGTAGACTTCAGAGAGCTTGTTAAAGACCTTGCGGCAACGTTCCACACCAGGATCGAGCTTCGCCAGATCGGAATAAGAGATGAGGCGAAGATGATGGGCGGCCTTGGAATTTGCGGCAGAAAGTTCTGCTGTGCAGGATTTTTGACCGACTTTGTGCAGGTTTCGATCAAGATGGCTAAGGAGCAGAACTTCTCCCTCAATTCATCAAAGGTTTCGGGTGCTTGTGGCAGACTTATGTGCTGTTTGAGATACGAGCACGAAACATACGAGGAAGCTATCAAGCTTACTCCCCCTGTTAACTCCACCGTTAAGACTCCCGACGGTGTTGGCACGGTTACCGAAACCAAGCCCCTTGCGGCAGAGGTGCGCGTTAAACTCAACGATAATGAGAAGGATGCACCCAAGCTTTACAAGTGCCGCGACGTTAAGGTGCTGAAGCTTCCCGGCAAGGCAGAGAAGCAGGAGATCGAAGAGGAAATTATCGAGGATTAAATATTTTTTCTCATTTTTCCACTTTTTTATAAAAGACTATTGATTTTTTTCTTATTTATGGTAAAATAGAGACATCCATAAAAAACTCACGGAGGTATATAACATGGCATACAAGATTACCGACGATTGCATCAGCTGTGGCGCATGCGCAGACGCTTGCCCCGTTTCTTGCATTTCCGAGGGTGACGATAAGTTCGTTATCAACGCTGACGAATGCATCAGCTGCGGCAACTGCGCAGAGAACTGCCCTGTTGGCGCTCCTGTTGAAGCTTAATTCAGCAGAAAATACAAGAAAAAAGCGGAGCAATATTCTCCGCTTTTTTCTTTAACTAAGCTATAGGACGAATCTTATGATCAATCTTTATGAAAACGAAAGAGTGGACGAGGTTAACGACTCCCTCTCTCTTATACAAAAAACCGACGGGCTGACATTTGGCACCGATGCCCTTTTGCTTGCGGCATATATCAGCGGAAAATTTGACACGGGCATAGAGATAGGCGGTGGAAGCGGTATAATATCAATGCTTTTGCTTGCAAGAGAAAAGGTGAAAAATATCACCGCTATCGAGGTTCAGGGTGAGTATGCCGAGCTTATTAAGAGAAATGCAAAGCTCAACAATCTTGAAATAAGGCTTGCCGCCGTGCATATGGATGCAAGAGAATACAGACCCGACAGCGAGGCTGATCTCGTTTTCTCAAACCCACCTTATATGAAGGACGGAGGCGGTAAGAGAAATGACACCGATGCGAAGAATATCGCAAGGCACGAGGTTAACGGAGATATAGGCGAGCTTATAGGCGCGGCGGCTAAAATGCTTAAATACGGCGGTACTTTTGCCGCAGTTTACCGCCCCGACAGGCTGACAGACATAATCGCGGCAATGCGCGCGAAGAAGATCGAGCCGAAGAGAATGACGTTCGTACACGCAGACGAGGTAAGCGAGTCATCAATGGTGCTGATAGAGGGCAAAAGAGGCGGCGGCTGTGGAATGCAGCTGACAAGACCGCTTATCATATACAAGGACAGAACCCACTCGGCTTACGGCGAGGATATGGATTACATTATGCAAAACGGCTCCTTCCCCAAGGAGTACAAACGATAGGAGTTAAAGATGGAAGGCTGTGAAAAAAATAAGGTTTTGAAATCCACCTTATATCTTGTTGCAACCCCGATTGGCAATCTTGCGGATATAACCGAAAGAGCTTTGAAGGTGCTGGGTGAGGTTGATTTTGTTGCCGCAGAGGACACGAGAAATTCTTTGCGCCTGCTTTCTTCCTACGGAATAAAAAAAGAGCTCGTGAGCTACTACGAGCATAACAAGAAATCAAGCGGTGAAAGAATTGTTGCAAGGCTGCTTTCCGGCGAGAGCTGTGCTCTCATTACCGACGCAGGAATGCCTGCGATAAGCGATCCCGGTGAGGATATAGTAAGGCTTTGCGCCGATGCAGGAATAACCGTTTCCGTTATCCCGGGTGCAAGCGCGGCGGTATCTGCCCTGGCACTCTCTGCCCTGGCAACAACGAGATTTGCATTTGAGGGATTTTTATCCGCAAACAAAGGGGATAGAAAAAAGAGACTTGACGCAATAAAGGGTGAGGGACGCACCGTTATCTTCTACGAAGCACCTCACAAGCTTAAGACGACGCTTTCGGACCTGAGAGATACATTTGGCCCCGAGAGAAAGATCTCCCTTTGCCGCGAGCTTACAAAGCTTAACGAAGAGGTTATAAGAACCACGCTTGACGGCGCGGTTAAGCTCTACGATGAAAAAGAGCCGAGGGGAGAGTACGTTTTGGTGCTTGAAGGCGCTGAAGAGGCAGGTTGCTTCACCCCGTGTAAAGAAAACGAGCTTTTATCCCTCGATCCCAAGGAGCACGTTGAAAGATATATTGAAGGCGGAATGACCAAAAAGGACGCAATCAAGGCGGTTGCCAAGGAGCGCGGTGTTCCCAAAAGCGAAATATACGATCTTATGATCGAGGAGTAATAAAAAAGGAACGTGAGATAGCGTGATACTCTTAACGAAGTATCACGCATCGAGATAAATCCCTCGCGGGATTTTCGATATACGCCTATGGCGTTCG
>JAZLCY010000024.1:0-3058 GCA_045614485.1 Eubacteriales bacterium | reverse complement strand
ACGAAGAGCATTGTGACTGCGGATGCCACGATCATGAGCATCACCACCGCGACCACGACGAGCATTGTGACTGTGGATGCCACGATCATGAGCATCGCCACCACGAACACGACGAGCACTGCGACTGCGGATGCCACGATCACGAGCATCATCATCACGACCATGACGAGCACTGCGACTGCGGATGCCATGGACATCACCATCATCACCACGCAGATGAGGTATTCTCAAGTGTGGGTGTTGAAACCGCAAAGAAATTCTCCGAGGCGGAGATCAAGGCTGTTCTGGAGTCCTTTGACGAGGGTACTGACTGTGGCATGATCCTCAGAGCGAAGGGAATAGTTGCTTCTGATGACGGCAGATGGATCCATTTTGACTACGTTCCCGACGGTGCAGACGTAAGATACGGTTCAGCAGGCGTGATCGGTAGACTTTGCGTTATCGGTTCCGGCATCGATAAGGATAAAATAAAGGCTCTTTTCGGAGTTTGATCGTTAAATAGATTGTAATCTCATTTTTGAGGTTATGAAAGGGATAAAATGAACACTAATACAGCAGTATATCTTTTTACCGGATTTCTTGAGGCCGGTAAAACAAAATTCATAATGGAAACACTCCAGGATCCCGGATTCAATGACGGAAGCCGCACGATCCTGATCATAAGGTGTGAGGACGGAGAAGAGGAGTACTCTGCTGATATCCTTGGCGATAACGTTAAGCTTGCTACGTTCGACGCAGAGGACAGACTTACACCGGACAGACTCAGCGCAATGCAAAAGCGCGCAGGTGCAGACCTTATTGTTATCGAGTATAACGGAATGTGGGCGATAGATAAGCTTTATAATGCTATGCCTGAAGGTTGGATGGTGTATCAGGAAATCTTTATTGCAGATTCCACCACCATACTTTCCTATAATGCAAATATGCGCCAGATCGTTGTTGATAAGCTCACAAGCTGTGAGATGGCTGTTTTCAACCGTGTAAGCGCACTCACAGATAAGGAAGCACTTCACAAGCTTGTTCGAGGTATATCAAGAAACTCTAAGATCTGCTTTGAGGATATGGACGGCGAGATAGAGTTTGACACCATAGAAGATCCGCTTCCTTATGATATGGACGCTGAAATTATCGAGATAAATGATATTGATTTTGCGATCTTCTACCGCGATATGACAGAGGATTTCGCCAAGTACAGTGGCAGGCGTGTAAAATTTAAGGGCATTGCGGCAACAGATTCTTCTCTTCCAAACTCTCATTTTGCAATAGGCCGCCATATTATGACCTGCTGCGCGGATGACATTGCCTACCGCGGTGTTGTTGCAAAGGGAATGGGGGGGCTTAAGATCAAAACTCGCGATTGGCTCACTGTTGAGGGAGTTCTGAACGAGGAATACTCTAAGCTTTATCTGGCAAAAGGACCCGTGCTCACGGTTGAAAAGATATCTTATTCTGATAAACCTGAGCAGGAGGTTGCGACGTTTTATTAATTTTTTTTGGAGTGTTTTATGAGTAACAGTTATAAATTTCCTTTTAGAATGTATGCAAAAAACGGTAGCGGCAGATTGATCAACTCGTGTGTGCACGGTAAGTCAATGGAGATAATCGAAATTCTTGCCGGTACTGTAAAAATACAGATCGGAACTGAGATTTTAGAAGCAGAGCAGGGGGATTTCGTTTACGTTCCTCCGATGACGGTGTATCGCATTGATTCTATAACCGAGTCTGCTTCCGTAAGAGCCATCGTGTTTGATTCCGCTATTATAAGAGATAATATGGAAAACTTTGACGAGGAGATCTTCTATATGTTTGACGTTCAGTCAAGAAACAAGATTTCTCTTTTCAAAGAGGGGCATCCTGTATATGAAACTCTTGCACACTATATGTCCGAGTCGTATGATGAATACGTTTGCAAGGACGTCTGCTATAAGCTCCCCATAAGAGCGAATATCTACCTTATGATGACGGCACTTCTCAGATATTACTGTGGCTCAAAGGATGAGTCGGATAGAATGATATATCACAACGTTTTGCGCCTTGCACCCGTTGTTGCGTATATATCCGAGCATTACTGCGAGAAGATCTACGTAGAGAAGCTTGCTGATATGATTAACGTATCGCCCGACTATTTCACAAAGATGTTCAAGGATTCAATAGGTAAAACTCCGATCGAATATATTAACGGCCTCAGGATCAACAAGTCTATGCAGATGCTTTTTGAAACCAAAAAATCAATGGCTGAGATTGCTGATGAAATCGGCTTCTGTAATCCTAATTATTTCCACAAGATATTCAAGCAGTACATAAACGAGAGCCCTCTTGCATACAGAAAGAGCACTCTTTGATAAAAAAACCACGCGGTGTGAATGTTCGTACCGCGTGGCTTTCTTTTATTTGCTTTTATTTCAAAATAAGCTTAAGTTCTTCCTTGCCTTCGATAAAACCGGGGGTAACGATAACGCCCGAAACGTCATCTCTTCCGGGAAGGTCGTACATCGGCTGCATCATTATGCCTTCGATGATTGAACGAAGTCCCCTGGCACCCGTGTTACGTTCTATGGCCAATTTTGCTATAGAATTGAATGCTTCATCCTCGAATTCAAGGCTCATTCCGTCCATTTCAAACAGTTTCTGATACTGCTTGTAAACGGCGTTTTTAGGCTCCTTGAGAATTCTTACAAGAGCATTTTCGTCAAGATTATCAAGTGCAACTATAACAGGAAGTCTGCCCACAAGCTCCGGAATAATTCCGTACTTTACAACGTCGTGCGCAATAACGTCCTTATATACACCCTTTTCAACCTTTTCCTTCTTTGTTACCTTGTCGGTAGAGAAGCCGATCTGCTGGCTGCCCTTACGCTGCTCGATAATGGATTCGATGCCGTCAAATGCACCGCCACAGATAAAGAGAATGTTCTTGGTGTTTATCTGGATGAACTCCTGGTTGGGATGCTTTCTGCCACCCTGCGGGGGAACGTGTGCAACAGTTCCTTCAAGGATCTTGAGAAGTGCCTGCTGGACACCCTCGCCGGAAACGTCGCGCGTGATAGAACGGTTTTCA
>JAZLCY010000023.1:0-15088 GCA_045614485.1 Eubacteriales bacterium | reverse complement strand
CAAACACATTCTTGCCGAGAGGCACATCAAAATATGATCCATGTATCAAGGTTATATCCTTGCCAACAAATTTTCGTTTGAGTTCAGATAACATTCCTTGCGAAAGATCTATTCCTGTTACCCTTGCTGTTGGGTTAAACGCAAAATATTCTTGCAGTTCCAATCCCGTACCACATCCCAAATCAAGTATTTGGCAGCTTTCGGAGGACGGCAATTGTTTTGCCGTAAAGGGATAGAACTCGTTTGCGGATTCAATGTTGGTCATCATATGCTCATCATATCCGTCAAGCCGTGCTTCAAAGAAATCGCTCATTTTTTCAAGCATAGATAACCTCCTGCAAATTCTGGATTTTCGGTGAGTCTATTATATCACTTTCTCGTAAATAAATCAAGGCGAAAGCCCTGTATATCATCAATTCCGCAAGGAATTGCATATCATCAGACCAAAGGTCTGGATATCATCATTGCGAAAGAGTATACAGCCCAAATGGGCTGATGATATACACCTTCGGTGATGAGATACACGCTAAAGCGTGATGATATGCCATTGCTTTCGCAATGGATAAAAAAATTCGACAAGCCGAAACTTGTCGAATTTTTTGGCAGGGGCGGAAGGGCTCGAACCCACGACCCATGGTTTTGGAGACCAGTACTCTACCAACTGAGCTACACCCCTATGCACAAAGGGTATTATACCCGATTTTTGTTGGTTTGTCAATAGCATTTATAAAATTATTTTAGCAGTTTTGTTTTCTCAGTCTGTAAATTCGTTTTTTTCGCCGCCAATGTATATTTCCATTGATTTTTCGTTATCTGCGTGGTATAATGTTTGGTAATGAATGAACGAGGCAAAAAGATTTGTCGTTGCCTGAAGGGCGGTGGCTATGAAAAACGAAAAATCCTGCGGTGCCGTTGTTTTCACAAGGGATGGCGGACGCATTAAATACGTTATAGTCGAAACTAAGAACGGCTGCTTCGGCTTCCCCAAGGGACACGTGGAAAAAGGCGAGTCTGAGATCGAGACCGCAGTGCGTGAGATCCTTGAGGAAACAGGCCTATGCGTCGATCTTAAAGACGGATTCCGTGAGGAAAGCTTTTATACCTTCACCTGGGGCGGCGAGGAAATAAGCAAGCACGTCGTTTATTTCTTGGCGGAGTTTTCACGCCAAAGCGTAAAGGTGCAGGAAAGCGAGCTTAACAGCGTGCGCCTTATGAGCTATGATGATGCGATAAAAACGCTTCAGTTTGCCGATATCAAAAGCATTTTGACAAAGGCGAATGAATTTATAATGAAATAAGAGAGGCAATATAATGAGTGACATCAGCAAAATAGATAAAAACTTTACCGTGCAGGCAGATCTTGGAAAGGATGACGTTGTTTTTTATCCTGTTCCTTCGGAAAATTTCGCCCTTTACGGTGTTTACGTTGAGAACGGACAGTTCAGAAGATTTCCCCAGGCGGTTGCAAAAACTGTCAGCGCGGGAGTATATGAGCTCCATGCCCACACCGCAGGCGGTAGAGTAAGGTTCAGAACCGATTCACCCTACGTTGCGATCTATGCTAAAATGCCTGTAATCTATAAGATGGCGCATTTTACTCTCTGTGGATCCGGCGGTTTTGATATTTATGCCGACGGCGAGTTTGCAAAGTCATATCTTCCCCCGGTTGACGTAAAGGATGAATACAAGGGCATCTACGACTTCGGCGTTAAAAAGATGCGAGATATAACCATAAATCTCCCCCTTTACAGTGAGATCTCCGAGCTGTATATCGGTCTTGCCGCTGATTCTGAGATACAGAAGGCGGATAAATACAGAATAGAAAAGCCTATCGTATTCTACGGCTCCTCTATCACCCAGGGCGGATGCGCATCCCGTCCCGGAAATGCATACACAAGCATCGTTGCGCGCCATTTTGATGCCGATCATATTAACCTCGGCTTCTCCGGAAACGCAAAGGGAGAGGATGAGATCGCAGACTACATAAAGGGCCTTGATATGTCCCTTTTTGTCTACGACTATGACTTTAACGCGCCCAACCACGAGCATCTCAAGGCAACTCACGAGCGAATGTTCAAAAAAATTCGCGAAGCGAATCCAAACCTCCCCATAATCATAATGTCCAAGCCGAAATATTATCTTGACAGCACTAACGTCGCGCGCCTCGGAACGATAAGAAAAACATATATGAACGCAGTTGCATCAGGCGACAAAAACGTTTATTTTATCGATGGCCGCGATCTTATGAAATTGGCTAAGAATGACGGTACTGTAGACGGTACTCACCCCACGGATTACGGATTTTTCTCAATGGCAAAAGAGCTTATCCGCGTTATCGAGCGCGAAGGGATTTTTAAATAAGCGCGGTGGTCAGGCATGTATATCTGGGTTGGAATTAACGTTGATTCTCAGCTTTCTGCCGTCGGCGAGCGAGTTCGGGAAATAGAGAAAAAGCTCGGATTTCGCAACTTCTGTTACACCCTGCCGATGCATATTTCCCTTAAGATCTCTTTCCCTGTGAGCGACTCTGATTCCGGGGAAATAATGAGCGCAATAAAGGACGTGTTCGAGCGCCGTAAAGCCTTTGAAATCGAGGTCTCGGGGATCGAGTTTTTTGGCAGTATCGCCTGGGTCAGAATGAAGGAGTCGGAAAGCCTTGTCTCTCTATCGGATGAGCTTAATTCAATGCTCCTCTGTAAATTTGGAATCCCCTTGCACGAATACGACACCGATTACAAGTTCCATTCAACTCTTTTTATGGGTAGAGAGGACGAGGTAAGGGCAGAATATTCTATGCTCGGGAATATTAATATTCCCGCAAAGCTTGTTGCCAACCGATTTGTTATCGGCACGTCAGAAACGGGCGCACTTGGAACGTACTCTGTTTCAGAGGAAATAAAGGTATAAAAAAACGAGGAATTTTGGCTTGAAATTCCTCGTTTTTCTTGTATTAAACAGGTGTTTTGTCCTTGTAAACCGTGAACTTTCCGTCGGTATATCCAACTGTAACGATGGCTCTTTTTTCTGCCGTGTCGCACGTGGAATTATTGCCGATCTTAACCGAAAATTCAACAGCCTCGTCCTTCGGATTGTAAAGGCGGATAACGTAGTCCTCGGCTTCGCCTTCCTTAACGGCCGCAGCCACGATATCGCCCGAAACTTCGATCCTTTCATCTCCCTTTTTGCCGCTTCCGATCGGGAATATATTAACGGCGTAGGGGCGATGCGCAAATTCCTCTGCCATGCGGGTTACTTCGGTTATATTTCCTCTGTAAATCCTCAGTGTGTATTCATATCTTCCGCACTCGATTCTCGCAAGATATCTGTCGGTCGGATAAAGGGGTCTGTCATTGATCGGGTGGAAGCAGTATCCCGCTCCGCGCAAAAGGGTAAGATGCAGGAATTTTCCGTCGCATTTTCCGGCATAAACACCGTCGTTGATAACGGCATAGCAGGTGTCGTTCTTCATAATTCCGTACCACTTCTGGAAGGAGTTTTCGCATCCTGCTGGCTTCTTCTCCCAAACGTATGGGCCGTCGCCTACGGTGCATCCTCCCACCATATCGGAGGGGATCGGAATCTTAACGCGCATGAGCTTGTTTTTCTCTGCGAATTCGGCCGTGATTTTAACGTCGGTGTAAGGGTGATTTTTATACATCCTGTACTCTATCACCGCATTGGTTTTGGAGTGGGTGTAAAGTGCCTCAACCGAGGTATAAACGTCGCCGTCCTCAATGATTCGAACAGGGGTTGCACCGCTCGTCGCAGTGAACTCGTCAACCTCCTTTTCCGTCATAAGACGGAAAGGTGTGGGATTTTTACCGATCGCCTTAAGCTCTTCGGTGCTCATTCCCCAAGGGTCTGCTGTGTCCTCGTAAAGCTCAAATTCGATAGGAGATCCTATCTCTTTTGCATCCTTTATAGCCGTTTTAACGTCTGCTCCGATACTAGCTCTTACACCGGCAGGAACACCCTCTACCTTAACGGTGAATCGGGTCAATCCAAGTGGGGAGAGAGTTGCATCAAAAACGATCTTTTTGCGCCAATCAAGGTTAAGCGTTGAGTTTTCCTTAACCAGCTGCGCAGGAATTCTGTTGCCCTGCATATCGAAAACAACGGGATGGTAGTGTGTAACGTCGCTCCAGTTCTGGTCCTGAAGCATAAATTCAACCTCGCAGGTAGCGTTTACCTCATAGGGCTGGCAGTTGAATGCAAAAACAGGGAATTCACCCTCGCCTGCAACCTCATCGCCCATCGCAAGATAAAGGAGTGCCTGCGTTCTGTAATCTCTTGCCGTCTGCTCGCAGGATTTTATTATCGCAAGAGCTTCATCTTCTGCATCTTTGATGCAGCTTCCCGGCAAAATATCGTGGAAGGTTGCAAGAAGCAGTCTTTTTTCTGCCTTTTTCATCTCGGCGTAATCAACCTTCATTCCTGCAAGAGCCGCCGCGGCAAGCATCTTTTCGGTGGAGTAAAACAGGCTTTCGCATCTTCTGAAGGCGCTTTTCACTCTTGCCATGGAGGAGTAGCAACCCGGCATGCAGGTAACAAGGGAGGTCTCAACCTCTCCTTCAATCTTTATGCCGTCATTGAAAAGCTTTTCCGGGGTGCTGTGTATGATCTCAACACCGTCAACCTTAAGCTCTTCAATATCCCTAAGATCCTTTCTTGAAGGGCCGCCTCCGTGGTTTCCAACACCCCAAAGAATGTAGTCAACGTCCTGCAGCTTCGTTTCCGCCTTTCCGGTAGAACCGAGCATCTTTGCGCCGCCCTCAAAAAGCTCGTTTGCGATCTTTTCTGTCGCGTGTCCGAGTGCTGAATTGTAAGACCAGGTTTCTGTGAACGTGATCTTTGATCCGTCCGGCCCTCTCCAAACGAAAAATCTTGAAGGATAGTCAAACTGCGTGGGATTCGGCCTGCAGGCCATATATCCCGAATATCCGTTTTTTGCAAGTATCTGAACAAGGCCTATTGAATGGCCAAAGCTGTCAAAATTGGTAGTAACAGTGGGGGAAACACCGAATTTTTCCCTGAAATATCTCTGTCCTTCGGCTATCTGCCTTATGAATGTCTCGCCGCTTGGCATAAGGCAGTCCGGCTGCAGATACCAGCCGCCCGTGATAACCCATTTTCCGCTCTTAACGTGCGCTTTTATTCTTTCGAAAAGCTCGGGTGCGTGCTCCTCTATCTTCTCGTAAAGAATGGATTCTCCGTGGCAGAATATATAGTCGAATTCGTCGCACAGATCCGCCGCTGACTTGAATGTGGATATGGTTGCCGAGATGCCCTCGTCCCACGTCCACTGCCATATCGGGTCGATGTGCGCGTTACATATAAGGTGTAATTTTTTCATATTTACCTCAAAAAAATTCAGATACCTTTATTGTATCAATAAAGAATGCACTTGTCAAGCTTGTGTTTTATAAAGAAAGCGCGGACTCCCGATTGTGAAATCCGCGCTTTTTGATTATTTCTTTTTTCTTCTGTGGCGTATCTTTTTCTTGAATATCAGGCTTCTGAAAAGAAGCAGGTTTATACCTACAAACGCCACCGCCATAACTATGCAGGCAAGCCCGGGTCTTACGGGTGCGAAATTCACACCGGCAATAAGCATAAGGGGGAAGCCGAATACGATAGCAGGCAGGTTCTGGTAGATCATATTATCCGCCGCAGGCGTCTTGAATGAGCCGTCGATCTCTCTCAAAAGGATCGTACCTGTGCTGGCTGTACCGGTAAGCATACCGTACATCATAAGGAATTGCTCCTCAGAGTATCTTCTGAACAACTTTTTCGCAACGAATCTGTTGTACGCGTATGTAATAAAGAGACCGGCCACTGCAAGGATGATAACAACGCCCCAGTAGTCCTGTAATGCGCCAAGGTCGATTGCCGCAACACCCGCAACGACCATTATATCAAAGAAAAGGTTGCTGATACGGGTGAGAAGGAAGTTGTTCGTGTATTCCTTTTTGATTATGTTAACACGCTTAAGCGTGTTCATAACCAATTTAACGAGTGCAGCAGATAAAACGCCGATAATGAAGTTAAAGCCGTAGATGGTGGACTTCATTCCGGGGATAAGAAGGCCAAGCCCCCACATTGCCGCATAGGTAAGGAAGTATGCAACACCGATGATTGCAATCTGGATAGTCATCTTATCGCAGCTTTCCTGCATGGGGATCTCGTTGGGAGATTCTATCTCTTCGCTTGTGTGCACGCATTCTTCAATGTCTGCCGTCTTAAGCTTTCCTCGTTTTTTGAGGATATTAAGGTGCATAACGCCGCCGATGCTTGCGCACAAAAATCCGAGCGCCGCAATGGTTATACCGAAGTTTGTACCGCCGCCGAAGCCACCTGACTCCATACCCTCGTACATTGCGCCGTAGTTGAGCGCCTGTCCTGTACCCTGGCCGAATCCGAAGGGCAAAAGCATTCCTGCCGCCTTGAAAAATCCGGGGATAACGAGAGCTACGATAATGGTTATTCCAATGCCAATAGAACCTTGGAGCAGGTATGTAGCAACTGTTGTTAAGCCTGTGTTAAAAACCTCTGTTGCACGGTGCTTGGTGAGTTTGCTTTTTGATGTTTTCAAGCTCGAAGCGATAAAGCCGAGCGCAAGTGAGTGATAAATTATAAGCTCAAGGTTTGCGCGGCCTATCGGCTCGCCCGTTGAACCCAATCCGAAAAGAGGAGAGTCAAAAAGTCCCTCTTTCATTATAAGCTTGTAAACCGCCGCGATTATCATCAGTATCGAACCGCCGAGAACCGAGGTGGGAATAAGCGTTTTCTGAAGGTATGGAATTGTTTTTTTAAGTATATTTGCTGTAAGCAAGCTACCTAACAGCAACGAAAAGATCAGCAGGATACTCCAGGCATCAGAGTCCCAAAAATTTATATTGCTCATCCTGCGAATTTTCCCCTCCTTTAAGTATGTTATTGCTTCTGAAGAAGATATTTATGTACTTAACGGCATTGAATCCTTTGCCGCCTTTGATTTGAAATATCCTCTTATTATGATAAACATTAACCTTATTTTTACCTAAAATTGTAACAAAATTTACCTCGGAAAACGGGAAAATATATTCTTCGTTGCTTCCTGTAACGGTAATCTTGTCTCCGAAAAGGGAGATTTTCGCGCTGTCAATAAGTTTTTTCTTGTTTTTGTACGGAATTTCCTCAAAAAGCGATGCATCGTCAACGTATATGGGAGCATCGGTATAAGAGGTAGTGTTGATCGAGTTTACGTAGTCGTTCTGATAGGAGTACCAGTCGCCAATAAATTCGAAAGGGCAGTCCCCCTTCAGTGCCTTGAGTCTTTTATCCTCGCCGTACTCTACGGTAAGGCCGCATTTCTTACACTCAAAGGTGTCTCTGTGGCTCTCAAACGTGGAAAGTCCGCACTTGGGACAAACGTATATCGCTCTTTCGATGTACTCTGCCTTGTTTTTGGATTTGTAAAGTCCCCCAACGCAGTTTTCATCAACGTAAAGGCCGTCTTTGATCCTTGCGTAAAGCTCGTCGTTGGACATAGCGGCGTACTGCTCCGGCTCGATGATCTCGGCAACGTAGGATCTCATCTTTCCGCGGCGCACCTTGTCTGCCCATCTCGGATGAACACCGTAACCGCCCTCTATTCTTAGCAGTGCTATGGGAAGGCCAAGCTTTTTTGCAAGGGGAACGATCGCAGGGTTTATGTACATCGTTCTTCCGTCAAAGGTACGGTTGCCCTCGGGAGCGATAGCGATCGTGCCACCCTCTTTTGCAACTCTCATGCAGTCAAGGATAGCTCGTATGTCGGAGGCCTGCTTCTTGATCGGAATGGGGTCAACAAGGAATTTGATGATCTTTGAAACAAATCCTTTGGAGAAGATGTCCTCGGATGCAACGTAATATATCTTGCCCTTGAATCCAAGGCCAACAAAGAACTGATCAAACGCGGTCTGGTGATTGTAGAGAATGAGATATCTCTTGTTTTTCTCGGGCTTGAATTTTTCTATTTTAATGCCGTACTTGATTCTTGAATACGGGCCAAGGAAAAGGCTCAGAATGTTTCTGAAGAACAGGTGGCGAAAGCGCACCCATTTCTTTTTTCTCTTTTTTGCTTTCATACTGCACCTCGCAGGTATATGCGATTTTTGGCATTTAATATTTTTTAATAATTAGCCAACTCCATTATATAACATATTTTTCTAAAATACAACCCCCAATATATTTTGATGCTTAAAATTTGTCGAAAAAAGTTGGAAAATATAATAAAACAAAGAATTTGTTCCTTGACGGTAGAGCAGAAAATATAACTTTTTGCCAATAAAAAGCACAGTGCGGCAAGCTTTTTCGTTACCTCGCTTGCCGCACTGTTTATTAAATTCTTGCATAATATCCGTCGTATGCCAGTGTCATACCGAGCTTTGATACCTCTTGGGAAAGCTCCTCGTGAAGATCTCTCTTTTTATCTGTCGGAATGTGTGTCAGTATAAATCTTGTTTTCTCGTGGGATATGCCATCATCATCGAGCATCGCCTTTATCCTTGCCGCCGCGGTTATGTCATTGTGCATAAGCAGGGAAGAGGAGGGAGCCTTATCCGAAAGTGCGATTTCGATCAAGGCTGCATCAATAGTGATCTGTGAAAGTATATTGTACGCAGTCCCGTTTATAAATGCTCCGTCAAGGCCGTAGAAAAGCGTCCTGTCCTTCATAAGAAGCAGATTAAGGCATTTTTCGGTGATGTTTTCGGTCTTGTGGTTTGTCGGCAGTGCGATCACGTCGATCGTGCTCACCTTGAATTTATCAAGAGGCTTTATTTCGATCTTTGTTATGTTTTCGTTTTCGGGAAGCATATCGAGAACGGTCTTTGTTGCAAAAACGTTTATCTTCTTTTTCATCGCAAGCCTGTTTATCGCCCTCGGTGAAAAATGTCCCTTGTGTGAGTGGGTGATTATAACGTCGCTTATTTTTTTGAATACGTCGGAAAAGCCGAGATCTTCTGCAACCTGAAAAATGTCGTCGGGCGCGTCGATCAGAATATTCTCATCGAGGATCACACCGCCTCTGCCTCGGTAGTCCTTCGAGTTCTTTTTCTTAAGTTGGCACTCGCCGTATCCTGTGCCGAGTAATCTTATGATCATAATTATCTCTTTTCAAGCTTGTATATGGTCGTCTGTCTGTATTCCTCGCCGGCGCTGTAGATCTTGGCCTGGCCGGGCTCGGTCTGTGCCTCGAGGCAGAATGCACCGTGCTTGATCCTTTTTCTTCCGCCCTTGAAGTCGGGCTCGCCGCAAAGGAAGTTTCCGGTGTAAAACTGTATTCCGGGCTGATCGGTGTAAACCGACATTTTTATCTTCTCGCCGCACACCTTTGCTGCAAGGGGGAGTGAGTCGTATTTTTCGGGGGAATGGGAAAGAATAAAGTTGTGGTCGTATCCCATGCCAACCTCGCCTATCCTTTTTCCGATCTCGGTTTCCTTTCTGAAATCAAGCGCCGTGCCTTCCACAGAGGGTCTATTGCCGGTGGGGATAAGAGTCGTGTCAACCTCTGTGTATCTGTCGGCCGATATCATAGCCGTGTGAGAGAGAACGTCTGTTCCTATTTCATTAAGATTGAAGTATGCGTGGTTTGTCATCGCAATTGGGGTCTTGCCATCGGGGATTGCAAGATAGTCGATCTTCAAAGCTCCTCTTTCGTCTATCGAGTAGGTAACCGTCGCTTCTACCGATGAGGGGAAACCTTCCTCAAAATCCTTGGAAATATAGGATAAGGTGATACCCGTGTCGCAAAAATCAACAACATTCCAAACCCTTCTGTCAAAGCCGTTGCCGCCGTGCAGGCAGTTTTCACCGTCATTTTTCGTTAGGCTGTAAAGCTTTTCGTCAACGGTTATTTCAGCATTCTTTATTCTGTTTGCAACTCTTCCGATAATTCCGCCCTGGTGGGAGTCGTCGATAACGTAGTCGTCAAGCGTATCGTAGCCGCAAAGCACGTCCCGGCCCAAAAACTTCAGCTCGGTAAGTGTCGCGCCGTAGGTCATAACGGTAGCTTCTGTGTCCAAGTTTTTTATTGTAAATTTGTGTACGGTAGCACCCGTGTCAAGAAATCCAAAAACTTTTTTGTTCATAATTTCTCCCCCGATATGTCATTCAAGTATATTATACCTCAGATTTTAACGTTTGTAAATAGCCGATTTGTCAACCATCTCGGTAAGTGGGGCAGAATATTGTGAAAAAAATAAGAACATTGTGTAAAAAACGTAGTTTACACTTGATTTTCGCGCGAAAATATGATAAAATATTCGCACCAAATATTTTTTGTATTTTATATAAGGAGAAATCAAATGAAGAAATTCACAAAATTGCTTGCGCTTTTTCTCGTGATGGCATTGATGCTTTCGCTCGTTCTTCCTCTCGCCTCGTGCGGTGATAACGGAAGCGATGATTGCACCAAATGCGTTGATGCGAATAATGACGGCAAGTGTGATAACTGCGGCGGTGCAGTTACAGTCAACCCTCCGGTTGACCAAACGGTGAAGTACACCGTAAACGTAAAGGCGATATCGGGTGAGGCATTACGTGACGTAATGGTATTCATCTACGATTCTAATAACGATGCGTTTTTGAAATATGCAAGAACCGATGCGAGCGGTAACGCTACGTTCGATATCGATTATTCTGCTACATACTACGTGCAGATAGACAATGTTCCTACCGGCTACGTAGTTCGTGACAGCTATAACTTCCAGGCAGGTAAGACCACTCTTTCAATTACTCTTGCAACCACTCTTCTTCCCGAGGCAAGCCTTACCGGCGAGCAGTTCAAGGCAGGAGATACGATGCGTGATATCACTCTTACCGATATTGACGGCAACGTTATCAGACTTGCTGATATATTTGAGTCCAAGAAGGCTATCGTTATCAACTTCTGGTACGTAGGTTGCAGCTGGTGTATCAAGGAGTTCCCCTACATTCAGGAGGCTTATGAGTCCACCTATACTGCGGCAGACGGCTCCAAGAGAGCATACAAGGATGATATTGAGGTTATCGCGGTAAATATGCTTCCCAGCGATACTCTTGAATCCGTCAGAGCCTGCCGTGATCAGCTTGGTCTTACGTTCCCCGTAGCTAAGGACAGCATCGGTCTTTTCGAGTGCTTTGGCTTCTCGGGTACCCCCTCAACCGTTATCATAGACAGATATGCTATGATCGCTCTTACCGAGGAGGGTGCGGTTCTCGGTACCAGATACTGGACCAACGGATTTGATTATTTCATTGACGAGGACTATCAGCGTGGCGTTATTGAGTCCATTCAGGCAGTTTCTCCCATGATTAAGCCCGACGTTGAGATGTCTCCCGTAGAGGAGATCGCAGGCGCTTTTAATGGCGAGGGTGATATCACCGTTTCCTACCGTCCTGAGACCGAGGGTAACAACGTTGAGTACATCTGGCCCTTCATCACCGCAACCAAGGGTGATAAGACCGTTATCAAGCCCTCTAACTACGATATAGACAATTCTTCCGCTATTATCTACGCGGACGTAACCCTGCGCGCAGGCCAGGCGGTTATGTTTGATTACTTCTCGTCTACTCACTATGACGTTGACAACGGCAGTGCAGATATCCTCTACGTTATCGTTGACGGCAAGGATATGTACTCCATCGGCGGTCTTTCGGACGTTTGGGTTTCCGAGACTGATGACGGATGGCGCTCCTGCTGCCCCTACGTTGCACTTGAAGACGGCACTTACAGCATCGCCTTCTGCTACGTAAAGGACACCGCAGATAAGGCGGGTGACGATACCGTATACCTTGATAATATCCGCGTTGTAGATCAGTCCGAGGTTGACGTTGAGAGCTACGTATACAGATATGCTGCAAACGAGCTTAACGAGTACCACACCGGATATGAGAAGTACGTTGACATCGTTCTCGGTGACGACGGATACTACCACGTAGGTACCAAGAACGGCCCCATTCTTCTTGCTAACCTTATAGGTTACACCAGATTTGAGAGCACCAACTTCGTATCTAACAGACTTTATTCCGATACCGTATTTATGGTAAACGGCGTTGATAAGTTCAACAGCCTTGAACTTTACTGTAACTACGCTTCCAACTCACAGATTTACGGTTACGCAAGCGTAACTCCCGAGCTCAAAACGCTCCTTATGGCTTACGTTGAGAAGTACAGGAGCGAGATCGGCTATTCCGCTGATGAAAATCTCTGGCTCACACTTTGTGCTTACCACGATGCATACGGCACCGACGGCAAGCAGATGGAGGACCCTATCAAGGGACTTACGAGCTTCTCTGCTTATGAAGCATTTGAAACTCCCGTTGATGGCAACCTCGATGAGAACGGCAATATCAAGGACTACGTTCTCAACCACGTTGAGTACAACCGCGTAATTATGCCTCGCGGTTACTTCTACAAGTTTACTCCTACCAAGTCCGGCGTTTACCGCGTTCTTTCTATGCTTGAACAGAGCGGTACTGACGGCGAGCTTAACGGTATTCTCGGTTGGATATTCACCGGCAACCACGATCAGTGGGCGCTTAATGCAAACGGCGAGAGAACCCTTTACACCGATACCGAGCAGGGCGAGAGATTCGTTCCCGAGCTTATTAAGGACTCCAACGGTGACGGCATCCTTGAACGCGATATGCTCAACTGCACCATGGTAGCATACATGGAGGAGGGTAAGGATTACTACATCGCACTTGCATTCTATGACGTATATACTGTTGGTGAGTTTGACTTTATTGTAAAATACGAGGGCGAAAACTACGGTGTATTCCGTGAGGCGAGCCCCGGTCCCTTCACCTTTGAGCTTGGCCAGCCCGATGCTAACGGTGATTACACCATGGGCGACACCATCGCCGGCGGTATCGACGTTGTTCTCGGTGATGACGGTTACTACTACCACAAGAAGGGCGTTGACAGAGACGGTAATGCAATTCTCGGCTCTAAGGTTTACGCTGACTTCATCTGGACAACCAACATTTTCACCACCAGAACCATGCTTCAACTTATCAATGCTCACGCATTTGATTTCTCTAAGACCTCTACCGACCTTCTCGTTCTTACAACCTATAACACTTACGCTAAGAAGGGCTTTACCGACGAGTGGGCTGTTCAGTTTGAGGAAAAGTGGACTAACGAAATCCTTCCCGCTATCGAGTCTCAGGTAGCACAGTGGAATGCTGACTACGAGGCAGAGTGGAACAATAAGAACCTCGCAGCTATCTACGGCGAGGATAAGAAGGCAGAATATATCGAGGAGCGCGTAGCTGCAAGGCTTAAATCGGTTAAGAATACCTATCTTGAACAGTTCAATGAGGAAATGTGGAATTCCATTCCCGAGCTTCAGCAGATTGCAGACGGTATGTACACCGGCACCTACTACAACTCCGAGATCGCAAGAAAGTATGAGCAGTTCGGTATCGAAGGCCTTCGCACCTATTGGGGCGCAGACTTTGAGGCAGAGTGGGAGAACCATATGGTAGATGACGTTCTTGCAGGTGATTTCCATGGCATGGGCGCTAACTACACTCTTGAAATGCAGGCTATCTACGATGCTAACATCAAGTACACCGATGACAGCAAGACTAACATCGAGTACGATCCTGAGCATCCTGAAAGACAGGGTTGTGTTGCAGTTGATGCAAGACTTGCCGAGATCCTTCAGCTCCTTATGGATAAGTACACCTTCCCCGGTGTTGATCACTCATGGACAAAGCTTTGCTACTACTATGAGTACCTTGGTCCTAACGCATAAATAAAATACGTGCGGCAGGAATCGTTTCTTGCCGCACATTACACCTAAAATTTCACACGGCTATGCCGTGGGGAAGGATTTACTATGAAAAAAATTATATCTATGTTGCTTGCCGTGGCGCTTCTTCTCGGCGCATCGTATGCGCTCGTGGCCTGCGGCGGTGACGGAAATACACCCGATCCCAAGACTCCCGTTGATTACACCGTAAAGCTTGTTGACTATAAGGGCGAGGCCTTCGTAACCGTTGCTATCGCAGAGCTTGTTGATGCAAACGGTGCGGTTCTTCAACAAAAGAGAGTAGGGCAGGACGGCACCGCAATCTTTAACGCGATGCCCGATAACTACAAGGTAAATATACAGTTCCTTGATGCTAAGGCATCCTACGTATATGACGAGTCTGAGGCTGTGTTTACTGCTTCTAAGACAGTAGCGGTGATAGGCGTATACTCCGCAACCCCCGATAGCACTCAGGCTATCTACGTTCCCTGTACAAATCATATCACCACCGGTGATTCGGACATCTACTGCTCCTTCTGCGGTATTGAGATCGCACTCGGAGAGAGCGGTCTTGGCGAGTACGGCGCACACTCGGTAAGTGAGGGCGCAACGCTCGTTGAGCTTGACCGTGACGAGAGATCCTATTTCATCTTTACCCCCACTCGCGGCGGTATCTACCGGATCTTCCTTATCGTTGACGGCGAGGCAACCTTCGGTAATTACGGATCGCCTCACTTCGTGCTTTCCCATAGTGCAACCGATGTTGTGGACGGCTCCTTTGAGGAGATCATCCCCAACTCCAGTATCGGAGAAGGACAGGGCGGTACCGTTCAGATCGTTCTCGGCGTTTCCGATACCGATGCAAAGAAGGCTGTTATCGTTATTGAGCGCACCGGCAACTATAACCCCGGCGTTCCCTATACCGAAATAGAGGCAGATCCCAACCTTGGCGCATACGTTGCCGAGGCAGGCACCTACGTTGATATCGACGTAACTGCGGCAGAGAACAAGATCGTTTACAACGAAGCAGACGGATATTATCACTACGGCAGCCTTATGGGCCCCATCGTGCTCGTAAAGATCGGCGTTGTAACCGAGGAGGCAGGCGTTAAGAATGCATACCTTCCCGAGTTCTCCTTCGCATCGTACGAGACCATATGCACCACCGACTCTATGTGCAAGTATTTCTACGATGAGAACGGAAGCATCGTTAAGAAGGAAAGATATAACAACCTTATCAACACCTATGCTTCTCTTGCAGGCACCTGCTCTATCAGCTATTCCGAGACCGAGATCGTTGAGTATAAGGTAATACCGCTTGATCA
>JAZLCY010000022.1:0-13533 GCA_045614485.1 Eubacteriales bacterium | reverse complement strand
AACAACATCGAAATCTAACCAGTTTTCGTTCTGGATTTTAGCAACCATTTCTTCAGCGCCAACATAGTCAGAACCTGCAGCTTGAGCTGCATCAGCCTTGTCGCCTTTAGCGATAACAAGGGTACGAACAGTTTTACCTGTACCGTTGGGGAGAACTATAGCACCTCTAACCTGCTGGTCAGCGTGACGAGAGTCAACACCCAAACGAATGTGAATTTCAACAGTTTCATCAAACTTAGCCTTAGCGGTCTGAGCTACAAGGCCCATAGCCTCGTCTACATCGTAAAGCTTAGACTTATCGATGAGCTCAACGCTTGCTTTATACTTTTTGCTCATATTTGCCATCTCTGTACGTCCTCCTTAATTCCTCTTCAACAGTAACGCCCATGCTACGTGCAGTACCTGCAACCATGCTCATAGCTGCTTCAACAGTTGCAGCGTTGAGGTCGGGCATCTTTGTTTCAGCGATCTTTCTGAGCTGTTCCTTAGTAAGAGCTGCTACCTTAGTCTTGTTAGGAGTAGCAGATGCGGTCTCGATACCGCAAGCCTTCTTGATAAGAACTGCTGCAGGGGGAGTCTTAGTGATGAAAGTGAAAGAACGGTCTGCGTAAACAGTGATAACAACGGGAATGATAAGACCGATGTCATTCTTAGTTCTTTCGTTAAATTCCTTGGTGAAGTTAGGGATAGATACACCGTACTGACCAAGAGCAGGACCTACGGGGGGCTGGGGAGTTGCCTTGCCGGCAGGAAGCTGCAGTTTGATATAACCCATTATTTTCTTTGCCATAATGTTTAAACCTCCAAATGTGGTAATTTAATCGGGAGAATTGTAAAGAATTTTTCTCCCTCCCACGGATTTGCTTCAAAACGAAGCAGGGAAATGCTTGTTACTGTGCAAGACGAACGTCCTGCGTTTCGACCATGATAGGAATATCACGTCTTTCGGTGGAGGCAAGAACAACAAGCTGCTTCTTATCCTCACTGATTTCATGAAGTACGCCTGAATAACCGGCAAAAATGCCTGCAACGACTTCAACCCTGTCACCAACCTTGAATTCAAACTCCTCGCTGTGCGAATCAACGTTAAATACTTCAAGCTCTTCCTGTGAAAGGGGAGTAGGCTCGGATCCCGGACCTACGAAACCGGTAACACCGGTAATATTTCTGACAACGTGCCAGCTCTCATCAGTCATAGTCATCTTAACAAGAACGTAACCGGGAAGAAGCTTGGTTTCGATAACCTTTTCTTCACCCTTATCGTTTGTCTCGGTGTGAGTTTCAACAGGAACCTGCACGTCGTAAATCAAGTGCTGGAGTCCTCTGTTCTCAACGATCTTTTCGATGCTGACTTTTACCTTGTTTTCATATCCTGTATAGGTATGTGCGACGTACCATCTGGGACCGAGGTTCTTCTCGTTTATGTTACTCATACACCCTATAACCTTATCCAATCAGTCCTGCGAACCAGTTAATACCATTCGAGAACGCGGTATCAACGATTGCGATAGCGGCTGCTACCACAACAACTGTTACAAGAACGATTTTAGTGCTTTTGAAAAGCTCCTTTTTAGATGTCCAGACAACTTTTTTCATTTCTCCAACAACATCTCTGCAGAACTTAGTTACCTTCTTGAAAGCACGGATTATGAAATTTGGCTTTTCAGTTGCCTTCTTGCTCTTCTTGGAAGAAGCAGCGTCAACCTTATTTTTCTTTTCTGCCATTTTAAATGATCCTCTCAGTAATTATTTGGTTTCTTTGTGCAAAGTGTGCTTGCGGCAGAAACGGCAGAACTTGTTCATTTCAAGTCTGTCCGGATCGTTTTTCTTGTTTTTCTTTGTGTCATAATTTCTCTGCTTGCATTCTGTGCATGCCAAAGTAATTTTGACTCTCATATCGGCACCTCCTGATAGAAATTCGGGTAAACCCGTAAAATACCTCCCTCAATGGTGAAGGCTGTGCTCGTCCCAGAAATGAGCACACAAAAAAGACCTCCGACAAAGAGGTACGTCAATTATAGCACCGATTGTGCGATTTGTCAAGTATTTTTTTATATTTTTATATAATATATTGTATTTTTTAAAATTGTGTGCTAAAATGTAGTGCAAAGAGGTGATAAAATGCGAATTTCCGTGCTTGATAAATGTTCGCTTGGCGACGACCTACCGTTTGAGATTCTCTCAAAATACGGCGAGCTTGATATATACGACTCAACTTCAGATGAAGAACTGCCGCTACGTGTAGAGAACTCGGATGTAGTTGTTATCAATAAGATCAAAATTACCGACCGACTTCTCGAGAACAAGGGAAAGCTCTCTTTAGTGTGTGTATTTGCAACCGGATATGATAACGTTGATCTGAATGCCGCAAGAAAACACGGAGTTGCCGTTTGCAACGTGCCGTCGTATTCAACAAACAGTGTGGTTCTTTTCACGCTTTCAACCGTTCTTGCGCTTTCATCTAAGTTATTTGAATATTCAAGCTTTGTAAAAAACGGCGCTTACTCCAAATCATCCGCCCCAAATAAGATCACACCGGTTTTCAACGAGATAAACGGCAAAACGTGGGGAATTATAGGATACGGTAATATCGGCCGCGCGGTAGCAGAGGTTGCAAAATCACTTGGAGCGCGGTTGATCGTATGTAAACGTACCCCCTCAAGCGACGTTGATACCGTGGATATAGATACTTTGTGCAGGGAAAGCGATATAATCACCATTCATTGCCCGCTGAATGAAGAAACACGCGGCATGATAAACGAAGCACGGCTTAGCTATATGAAAAAAGACGTTATACTCGTTAACGAAGCAAGAGGTGCCGTTCTTGATGAAGAAGCGGTGGCAAATGCAGTTGTAAACGGTAAAATAGGTGGATTCGGATGCGACGTTTATTCATCAGAACCGTTTGACACGGCGCACCCATACAACAAGATACTTAACCTGAACAACGTTATATTAACACCGCACGCAGCCTGGGCTGCATATGAGTCCAGAATGCGATGCCTTAACGTTATTTCAGACAATATCGCCTCATTTATCTCGGGCGACAGATTAAACAGAGTTGATTAAGGAGAAAATATGAAGAATATAGCTCTTTACCCGGAATTCAAAGACAACATCTGGGGCGGAACAAAATTAAAGGATATTTACGGTAAAAAGACCGATAAAGAAATAGTGGCTGAAAGCTGGGAGCTCTCATACCATAAGGACGGAGTTACAAAAACAGAGGACGGAAGCCTTTTGCCCGACGTTTTGACAAACACAGATATCGGTAAAAACTGCGACAACTTCTCATTCTTCCCGGTTCTTATCAAGTTTATCGACGCAAGGGAATACCTCTCCGTTCAGGTTCACCCCTCCGACAGCTATGCGCTCAAAAACGAGAATAGCTTTGGAAAGACGGAGATGTGGTATATTGTTGAGGCAGACGAAGGAGCGGGGATCTACCTCGGCTTCAAAAATGACGTTACGCATGAGGAGTACGTTGAAGCAATAAAGAACAATACACTTACGGATCTGTTGAATTTTTACTATGTAAAAGCCGGCGACTGCTTCTTTATTCCTTCCGGTACAATTCACGCGATCGGTCCCGGTTGCCTTATCTGTGAAATACAACAGAACAGTAACCTTACATACCGCGTGTATGACTACGGCAGAAAAGACAAAAACGGTAATGAGCGCGAGCTTCACGTGGAAAAGGCATTGAAAGTAACTAATCTTAACGCATTCTCACCAAAGGAAAAATGCCTTACCAACTCATACGGCAAGCTCCTTGGTTTAAGTAAATATTTTACCGTTACAGAGCTTAATATAACAGGTAAAACAGAAATTGAGCTTGATAGCTCATCCTTCAAGTGCCTTACCTGTGTAAAAGGCGAGGGAACAGTTGAAAGCGAGCCTATAAAGGCAGGATATTCAAGGCTGATCACCGCTGAAGATGGAAAATTTGAAATTAACGGAGAAATGACAGTTATTATGACTGAGATAAGAAAATATTACGTTGGAATCGACCTTGGCGGTACGTTTATCAAGGGTGGAATCGTTGATGACCTCGGAAACATCGTTTATTCAACAAAGGTTGCAACCGAATCAGAAAAAGGACAGGACGGCGTAGCAGAGAATATCGCAAAGCTCGTTGATCTGCTTCTTGAGGGTACGGGACTTTGCACAGATGACGTTGAAGGCATCGGAATGGGTGTGCCCGGAATGATCGACAGTGAGAATGGCGTTGTAATAATGTCAAACAACCTCAAGTGGTACGACTTCCATATTGCAGAAAAGGTGAAAGAACTCACCGGGCTTAACGTAAAAATAGCCAACGACGCTAACGTTGCAACGCTTGGCGAAGTAAAGTTCGGTGCGGCAAAGAACAAGAAAAACGTTATAATGCTCACACTTGGCACAGGTGTTGGTGGCGGAATTATTGCAAACGGCGAGCTGATAGAGGGCAATCTTTCCGTTGGCGCTGAGCTTGGACACGCAGTAATAATTAAGGACGGAGAACCCTGTACCTGCGGCAGAAGAGGTTGCCTCGAGGCTTATGCATCTGCAACTGCACTTATCAGAGAGACCAAAAAGGCAATGCAGAATGAACCTGACAGCCTTATGTGGAATGTAGGCTCACTTGATGACGTTGACGGTAAAACCGCATTCGAATACAAGGATACGGACAAAACAGCTGCTGAGGTTGTTAGGAACTATATCGAAAATCTTGCAGCAGGTATAACAAACTACGCAAATATATTCCGCCCCGAAGCTGTACTTCTTGGAGGTGGTGTTTGTGCTGAGGGTGATAACCTTATCAAGCCTATTCAGGAAATCGTAGACAGGGAAACGTTTGCAGGTTCTGCAGGCCCTAAGGTAGAGGTGCTTGTAGCAACACTCGGCAACCGCGCAGGAACGCTTGGTGCTGCATCTCTTATAATGTAATACACAAAGAACACGGAGCTTGCTACTATGTACAGCTCCGTGTTCTGCTTTGTTTTATGTATTGTTTATGATTTAAATCCTTCCAACATAGACATTCTTTTGCTTGAATATCTGTATGCACTTTCAAAGTCATTCATCTGCTTAAAGCAAAATTCAAGATCGGTGTATATACCAAATACAACAAAGGAATTGTACTTGTTTTTCAAAGCATAATCAGCAGCATCGCGCAATATAACTATCGCGTCCGAATAACGCCTTTCCTTGATCATTCGCTTGGCCTTTATATGCCATCCCATACACTCATCTTTATATTCATGGCTGTAATCCTGATGCAGATATCTATACATATCCATATCAAATTCATCGTGCATGTGTTTGAAATAATCATCCTTGCTAAACTCAAAAAGAGGAGAACAAACGTTCGTTGCACAGGACTTATAAATGTTTGATATAGCTACTATGTGCCCGGTTTGAAATACCGTTTTGCCAGCCGTATCTATCGCAGAATTAAACAACTTGACAGCTGTGTTCATTGAACCGCGTGCAAAAGCATTCTTGCCTTCTGCCAAATACGACTCTGCAAGGATCAGCGCGAGCTCATTATCAAGCGAATCAAACTCAATGATTTTCTTTATGCAGTAATTAAACTCTCCGTGCTCAAACGCATTATATAGCGTGTTGAGAATGGCATTTTTTTCGTAAAAATGCAGATCATCATCACCCGAAACAAGATATGAAACAGGTGTGTGCAGTTTATGTGCGATATATTCTATCGTTTCAAGTGAAGGATTAGCGCTTCCGCTTTCGATTTTGCATATCATATTTCGGGTAACAAAATCGCCGGCCAACTCGCTTTGTGTCATCTTCAATGCTTTTCTTCTTGATTTTATCTTTTCACCAATTCTCATCAGTCATCATCCTCATAAAGTGGGGAAGTCTTAATTTTTATCTCAGAGAGGGGATTGTTATTCATTGCCTCTTCAAGATTTCTGTCAACAACGTGCGTGTATATCTGAGTAGTATTGAGCTGTTCGTGTCCAAGAATATCTTTAAGAACTCTTATATCAACCTTTCCGGATTGGTACATTAGGGTTGCCGCAGTGTGCCTGAGCTTATGCACGGAAAGTCCACGTCCGCCAAGCCCTGCAATATCAATATACTTACCAACCATCCACTGCACAGTCTTGTTAGATATACGTTTTTGCCTTTTGCTGAGGAAAAACGCCTTATCGGATGTAAGTATTCTCTTTGGATCGAGCCTCTCTTTAAGATAATCTATAACAGCGCTTCTTGCCGCATCGTTAAGGTATATAACGCGCTCTTTGCTTCCTTTACCCAAAACAACTACTTTTTTAAGATCTGCGTCAAAATTATCAAGATTAAGACCAACGAGCTCCGAAAGACGCATTCCTGTGTTCAAAAACAGGGCGATTATTGCGTAATCTCTTATAACAGTATTGGAATATGTATCATCCTTAACAGCCTGCAATAGCTTTACAGACTCTTCAACCGTAAGATATTTGGGAAGAGTTTTGCTTTTTTGAGGCGAATCAATATCTGCAGCGGGATTAACCTCTATAATGTGCCGCCTTGTCTGTGCATATTGAAAGAAGGATCTTATGGCCGAGAGCTTTCGCATTCTCGTAGTTGTGTTATTACTTCTTTGTATCGTTGTGTACATAAGATACTCAATAATAAATTGAGTATTTATAGATTTAACGTCCTCTTCGTTTATACGGCTTATATCAATCTTTTCGAACTCGTCCTCATTATAAAGGGAAGGGTTCTTGCTCAAAAGATAGTATCTGAAGAAGGTTCTTAAATCTAAAAGATATTCGCACACGGTTTTTTCGCTATTACCTTTGATAACAGCAAGATGCGAAGCATATTCGCGAAGCACCTGCGGAAACGTTTTTATCTCTTCACCTTTAAGTGTCAATACAGCCACAAGAACGACCTCCTTTTGTTTTTCCACCTATAATTATACAAAATCTTATCTTCTTTTAGTGGATAAACTGTAAACTTTTCGCCATAACCCTTGTTTTTTTCTTTATATATGATAAAATAATGGGGTAAACAATCTATAAGAGGTTATTATGGACTTTTTAAAAAAGAATTCTTACGACATTGTCAGAATGTTCATCACTCAGTTGGGCATTTCTGTTTTCGCATTGACAATGTCTATATCTTTCAGCCAGATCACACCCGATGAGAAAACTTTCGGCTCTATTGCCGGTAACGTTGCTATTTCCGTTTTCTCAACCGGATTCTATTTTGTACTCTTGTATATGACCGCTTGGGACTGGGGTGCCAAGGATAAGATCAAGATCGATGCCGGAAGAATGACCGGTAGCGGCGCAAAAATGCTTCTTATGTCCCTGATCGCAAACGCACCCAACCTTTTACTTTCGTTTATCTCTGTATTCTGCCTTATATTCAGCTCCCTTGGAATAAAGTTTATATTCTATGCTGCAGGAACGATCTCAGCTATTATTCTCCGTCTTGCATCTAATATGTTCAACGGAGCTACCTCAGAGATCTTTTATTTCCTTAGAAATACTGCCGAAGGTGCTGACAACTCGGTATACGACCTTGTACAGATGACTTCGTTTATTTTCCTTTTCTTTTTAACCGTGCTTGTGTGCCACTTTGGATACACACTTGGACTCAAGGAGAAAAGAATATTCGGATTTATCAAAATCAAACCCAAAAAGTACGAATAAAATAAACGTTCCCCCAATATAGTTGTAAAAACTGTATCGGGGGATTTTATTTTGAAAATCATAACGATAAATGCAAAAAAATACATAAAGGCGTCGAAGCTTTTGCTCTACGCAACCATTTTCATTGTTATCCTTGGTATTGCTTTGCAATCCTCATCTAAAATATTTTCTGATCAGTCCCTTTATGTAGAAGAGGTAAGTGCCATAACAGAAAGGAACACGGTAATTATTGATGCCGGCCACGGCGGCGAGGACTGCGGTACGATCGGTAAGAATGGTGCGTATGAAAAGGATCTGAATATGCAAGTCGCACTCATGCTCGGCGAAATGCTGAGTGAAAAAGGTTATGCTGTTGTCTACACACGTACAGACGATAAACTTCTTTATACCGAAGCCGAAAACATTAAAGGGATCCGTAAAATATCAGACCTCAAGAACAGATGCAAGATTGCAAAGGAATATCCCGATTCTATATTCATCAGCATACATATGAATTCATTCACCGATTCAAAATACTCCGGCCTACAGGTTTATTACTCGCAGAACAACGACTCATCGCGCCAACTTGCAGAAAAGGTGCAGAAAAAAGTAGTTTCCACACTCCAAAAAGACAATACAAGAGCAATCAAACCCGGAAAGAGTATGTACGTGCTTGAAAACATTGATAACACTGCTATACTCATTGAATGCGGATTTCTCTCAAATCCCGAAGAATGTGAAAAACTTTCGCAAAAAGAATATCAAAAGGAATTGTGTTTTTCAATTATGTGTGGTATGATAGAATATACAGAAAACAAAAATTCAGTTTAAAGGCAGTTTTAAAATGAAAGGACAAAAAACAACCTTTGTTTGCAGAGAGTGTGGAGCAACAAGCATAAAATGGCTTGGCAAATGCCCGGACTGCGGCTCCTGGGATTCTTTTGATGAAATAGCTATTGAAAAGAAAAGCACACCTACAAAGCAATATCAGAATAAAGCAGAGAAGTTCTCGGAATTGACTCTCCCGGAATATCTCAGGGCAAAAACCGGTATGAACGAGCTTGACAGAGTGCTTGGCGGCGGACTCGTGGATGGATCTGTTGTTTTGCTCTCCGGTGAGCCGGGTATAGGAAAATCAACGCTTTTACTTCAGATCTGCGACGTAATATCCAAATCCAAGAGTGTTCTTTACGTTTCCGGAGAGGAATCGAAGGGACAGCTTAAGCTTCGCGCAAAAAGACTTGGTATAGGCGGAGAAACACTTTATCTTCTGACAGTAACCGACGTTGACTCCGTTCTTGCAGAGTGTGAAGGACTCAAGCCCGACGTAATTATCATAGACTCCATACAGACCCTTTCTTCCGGCCGTTTTACGTCCGCGCAAGGAAGCATAACTCAGGTTCGCGAAAGCGCAATGGAGCTTATTAATTATGCTAAGCGCAACAGCGCATCGGTGTTTCTCGTTGGCCACGTAACCAAGGACGGCGGTATCTCCGGCCCGAAGATCCTGGAACATATGGTGGATGCAGTTCTTTACTTCGAAGGCGAAAGAACTAACTCATACAGAATAATCCGCGCTATCAAAAACAGATTCGGTTCAACTAATGAAATCGGTGTTTTCGAAATGAGAGATACCGGACTTGCAGAGATTCCAAATCCGAGCGAGGTCGTTATAGCAGAGCGCCCCTCTAATACAAGCGGATCTTGTGCAGGATGTGTAATGCAGGGAACAAGACCTATAATCTCTGAGATCCAGGCTCTTGTTACGAGAACTGCATATCCCACTGCAAAGAGAACCTGCGACGGATTTGATAACAACAGAATGGCGCTTCTGATAGCAGTTCTCGAAAAGAGAATTGGACTTAAGTTCTATGAGAATGACGTTTACCTTAACGTTGCAGGCGGTATATATCTTAACGAGCCCAGCGCCGACCTTTCTATCGCAATGGCACTTATAAGCGGCATAACAGATAAGGTTATTTCTGATGAAATAATCGCATTCGGCGAGATCGGTCTTTCCGGTGAGGTAAGAGCAGTTTCACACATTGATTACAGGGTAAAAGAGGCGGTGCGCCTTGGCTTTACCAAGATTATTCTCCCCAAGAAAAACGTTACCCCGGCGCTTAAGGTGTCCTCGGGTGTTGAGCTTGTTGGAGTAAGCAATATCTATGAGGTAATTCCTCATATGGTAAACAAAAGCAAATAATTAGTTTTCAAGGAAGATTTTGTATGTTTTTTACAAAACCTTCCTTTTAATTTCTACGTGATGTGGTCATTTTCTTCAAATAAACTTATTGAAAATATTTATTCCTTATAGTATAATAGACGTAGGTTTTTTGTACGGCAACGCCGTATCTGGCACCAATACCACTAAGGAGAATCTTTTATTATGGAAAAGGTTTATACGAAAAGTATTCGTAACGTAGCCCTCTTAGGACACAGTGGGGGCGGTAAGACATCACTCGCAGAGTCTATGCTCTATATCTCAAGATATACCGATAGACTTGGTAACATAGCTGACGGCAACACCGTTTGTGACTATGATCCCGAAGAAATTAAAAGAGGTTATTCCGTATCCGCTGCAACAGCTCCCATGCTTTGGAACGGTACGAAGATAAATATACTTGACACACCCGGTTTCTTTGACTTCGAGGCAGAGGTTCGCCAGTGCACAAGAGTTGCAGACGCAGCCATTATCGTTGTTGACGGTAAGGCAGGCATCGAGGTTGGCACAGAGCTTGCCTGGAACCTTGCTACCGAAGCAGGAATTCCCAAGGCATTCTTCATCAACAGATTCGATGATCCCGAAGCAAGATTCTATAAGGTTTTCGGCGCACTTCGTGAGAAGTACGGCCTCACAGTTTGTCCTATTCAGATTCCGATCATAGACGGCGATACAGTTATCGGATTTGCAAACCTTGTTGAAATGTGCGTTTATACTTTCGAGCGCCAGACGGGTGAATATATCCGCTCTTCTATTCCCGAGAAGTTTAAGGATCTGTTTGATGAATATCACAACATACTCCTTGAAGCTATCGCTCAGACCTCGGATGATCTTATGGATAAGTTCTTTAACGAAGAGCCCATCTCAAGAGAAGAAGCTCTTGAAGCTATCCACCTTGGTATCATCTCCGGTGATATCGTTCCCGTATTCTGCGGCGCAGCTCTTAAGAACTGGGGTATTAAGACATTCCTTGATACTATTGCAGAATCCTTCCCGCGCCCCTTGGCACGTAAGTTTGAAAAGGGAATTGATGCAGAGGGCAATACCTACGATATCGCTATTGAAATGGAAAGCCCCACAACATCCGTATTCGTATTCAAGACTGTTGCAGACCCGTTCGTTGGTAAGATGTCCTTCTTCAAGGTTATGAACGGTGAGCTCAATAAAGATACCGTTCTCAAGAACACCACCACAGGCGTAAACGAGAAGTTCAACAAGCTTATGATAATGCGCGGTAAGAAACAGATAGACGTTGAGTGCCTTTCTTGCGGTGATATCGGTGTAACAGCTAAGCTTACAAACACCAACACCAACGATACACTTACAACGGGATCTGCTGATATCAAGTATGCTCCTATCAAGTTCCCCAAGCCCTATATGACAATGGCTATCTCGCCCAAGGCTAAGGGTGATGAGGATAAGATATCAACAGGTATGGCAAGACTTCTTGAAGAAGATCCTACCATCAAGTACGTTAACAATGCAGAAACCAAGCAGCTTACAGTTTCCGGTCTCGGTGATATTCACCTTGATATCGTTGTTAACAAGCTTAAGACAAGATTCGGTGCTTCTGTTGAACTTTCCAAGCCCAAGCTCGCTTATAGAGAAACTATCAAGAAGAGTGTTGAGGTAGAAGGTAAGCACAAGAAGCAGTCCGGTGGTTCCGGTCAGTACGGCCACGTTAAAATCAAATTCTCCCCCGGAGAAGATGAAGGTCTTACGTTCACCGAGTCCGTATTCGGCGGCGCAGTTCCTAAGAACTTCTTCCCGGCGGTAGAAACCGGTCTTCGTGAGTGCATGCAGAAGGGCGTTCTTGCAGGCTACCCTGTAGTTAACCTCGCTGCTAACCTCTACGACGGTTCTTACCACGACGTTGACTCTAACGAAATCTCCTTCAAGCTTGCAGCTGCAATCGCTTATAGAGAAGGTCTTCCTAAGGCAAACCCCGTTCTCCTCGAGCCTGTTGGCGCACTCAAGGTTTACGTTCCCGAGAACTACGTTGGTGACGTAATGGGCGATCTTAACAAGCGCCGCGGTAGAGTTATGGGTATCGAACCCGTTGAAGATGGCTCCGGAATGCAGGTAGTTCTTGCAGAAGCTCCTTTCGCTGAAATGCAGGATTATGTTATTGCCCTCAGAGCATCTACACAGGGAAGAGGTCGCTTCGACTTCGACTTTATCAGATACGATGAAGTTCCCCAGAGCATGACCGACAAGATAGTTGCTGAAGCACAGAAAAACAATCAGTAATATCAAAATCAAAACCCACACTCAGAACATCTGAGTGTGGGTTTTTTCAACAAATAACAAAAACACTTAAATAAGCCTGCGCTTGGATAAACAAAAAGAGAACTTTTGGTAGACAAAAGTTCCTTTTTATGTTGGCGGAGAGCGACTAAAAGGTGCGTAAAGTGGGGTAAGAACGACCAAAAGTATACCAAGTGGATTACTTGATTATTCTTCGTAAGCTTTATTCGATTCCCATTTGCTTTTTGATTTGTTTTAGTTCTTTCTTAAATTTCGGATTTCTCAAATCTTGCTCCGCTTGATACGAATTTATCATTTCCCAATAAGGAGAGTTCGATTTTTTTCTTATACATTCAAGCAATATAGGAAGTTTGACACTTAAGTCCCACCCTATGCCGTTGTTGCTAAAATCGAATGCCGACTCTCCTTCAAGCGTTAGAAAGGTTTTACCACTCTGATAACATACGCAATTGGGTTTGCGCATATCAATGCTTTTTCCGTAATGAACAGTATAATTATCTTCGTCTTTGGAAATTGGCATATTGCCTATAATTTCACACTCTCCGTAATAGAAAATATTATCCATAATCATTTGTGACGGCAGCATTTGCAGATGAACAAGATGTTCGGGAGCAATATTTGAGTCCTCGGTAGCAATATGGTACACCGCAACGCAAAGGGGCTTGCCCATAAACACATCCCAAAACGGAATTCCTTCTTTTCTCATTTTAGTATAATCAACAAGGATTCGTCCATATCCGAACAAACTGCGATTTATACGGAATTTGAAAAAATCGCCTTCCTTGAACTTTTGATGAGTTTTCACGCGTTTGGCAAATTCGTTAATCTCAATAAGCTCTTTTTCGCCTGTTTTATCGCACCATTTATCTACCCAAGTTGAGAATTGATGTAGGTTTTCCGGTTTAACAGAATTATATGAGGAACGGTAATAGCATTGTTCGGCGTTGTTGTTGACTACAGAAATATATCCGCGAGAATATGTAAGTGCCATTCCAACAGGAGTTTTTTTGACAAGATTGGGAGCTGTGAAATTCTGTGGTTTACCTTTATCTGTTTTGGGTAGTATTTTTGTACCGTCCAAAGAAAGCAATTGGTCAACACCGTACTCATGATACAGCTCTTGTTCGGGATTTTCTGAGATCAGAATGACTTTGACAATTCTTTCTCCTTCAAGAAAAGCGTATGTGGTATACTGATCATAAGGTCCTGCTTTTACCTCTATTTTCTTCCATGTATCGAGCACAGGTGGTAAAGCAAAACATTTTCTTTGCTCATTTGTTAATTCAAACATACCGCACCTCTATTTTGATTTGCACTATCTGTATTATATCACAAACATGTCAAGATTTCAAGCGCTTCACACTCCAATAACGTAGCAGGTGTGTATGTCGTCAAGCCGTAGGGAAATAC
>JAZLCY010000021.1:0-24984 GCA_045614485.1 Eubacteriales bacterium | reverse complement strand
CTCCTATATTGCTAATATGGACGATTATCACCTTGCAGATGCGCTTACGTCCGTTTTTGAAATGTTCTCAAGAGCGAATAAATATATTGACGAAACAACTCCTTGGGTTCTTGCTAAGGACGAGAGCAAGAGAGAAAGACTTGGAACAGTTCTTTACAACCTTCTTGAAACGATCCGTTGGGGTGCTGCAATGCTTGCTCCCTTCATTCCTGCAACAAGTGAGGAGATTTTTGCAGAGCTTGGAACTGACAAGTGCGACCTTGACAGTATCGGTACACTTGAAAAATTCTGCGGAATTGAAGCAGGCAAGTGCGTTTGCGATTCTAAGGTTCTCTTTGCCCGCGTTGACGAAGTAAAAAAACTCGCAGAGCTTGAAGAAAAGAGAAAAGCAAAATTTGCTCCTGCACCCGAAGAGCCCAAAATCGAAAAGCCCGAGGGCCTTGCACTTATCGGCATTGAAGATTTTATGAAGGTTGAGCTTCGCGTTGCGAAAATTCTTGAATGTGAGCCCGTTCCGAAGGCGAAGAAGCTTCTTAAACTTAAGGTTGACCTCGGCTACGAGCAACGTCAGGTTGTTTCCGGTATCGCAAAATTCTACACGCCTGCCGACCTTATCGGAAAAAAGGTGTGCGTTATCGTTAACCTTAAGCCTGCGAAGCTTTGCGGAGTTGATAGCTTCGGTATGATTCTTGCGTCCGGCGAGGAAGACGTTAAGGTCGTATTTATAGACGATTCCGTTAAGTGCGGAGAAAGAATTCGCTGATGCGATATTTCGATACGCATGCTCATTATTACGATGAGCGATTTGTAACCGAATATGATGGGAGCGCCGAGGACCTTATCGGCGCTCTTCTTGAAGATAAGGTATCTCATATTATAAACGTGGGCACTTCGCCCGAAACCTGCCGCCTCGCAATCGGGCAGGCAAAAAAGTTTAGCAATATGTATACCGCCCTCGGTATTCATCCGAGTGATACAAGGTTTATAACCTCCTCGCCCGATGAGGCTATCGCCGAGATCGAGAAAATGATTCTCGACAAGGAAAATAAGTGCGTTGCTATCGGCGAGATAGGGCTTGATTACCATTATCCCGACACCGATAAGGAAGTGCAGGATTACTATTTCAACGCGCAGATGCGCCTTGCTAAAAAGCTCGGCCTTCCCGTCGTTATCCATGACAGAGATGCGCACGAGGACACACTTAAGGTGATAAAAAATCACACGGGTGTGGTTGGAGTGCTTCACAGCTACTCCGGATCTGTTGAAATGGCTAAGGAGCTTGTCAAACTCGGATATATGATCTCATTCTCCGGAACTATAAGCTTCAAGAACGCAAAGAAGCCCGCTGAGGTTGCCGCCGCGATCCCAAAGGAGTCCGTTCTTATCGAAACCGATTGCCCCTATCTTGCACCCCATCCATTAAGGGGCACTCTCAATCATTCCGGCAACCTTGTTTACACGAATGCCGCACTCAGTGCTGCGTGGGGTATCTCCGAAGAGGAGTGTGCAAGGATCACGGGCGAAAACGCAAGGAGATTTTTTAAAATAGTATGAAAAAGAGTATGACCGTTACCTATGAGGTAGAGGGAGCTCTCTACGTTAATATAACCAATGCCTGCACCAATAGGTGTGATTTCTGTATCAGAAATAATGCAGACGGAGCTTACGGCTCTGATTCGCTCTGGCTTGCAAAGGAGCCATCAAAGTCCGAGATAATCGCATCGATCATTAATTCGGGGCCCGAGAGCTATCGCGAGATAGTTTTTTGCGGTTACGGAGAGCCCACTGCAAGACTCAAGGTTATGCTTGAGGTTGCAAGAGCTATCAAGGAAAGCTACCCCAACGTAAAGATCCGCGTTAACACCAACGGCCAGTCTGACCTTATTCACGGCAAGAGCACCGCTCCAATGTATGCCGGTGTGATAGACTCGGTTTCCATAAGCCTAAACGCTCCCACGGCAGAAGGATATGATGCTATCTGCCATTCGGTTTACGGCAAGAGTGCATTTGATTCAATACTTTCTTTTGCCAAAAACGTGAAGGAGTTCGTTCCCAAGGTGGCATTCTCGGTAGTTGGAGATTTTCTCTCTCCCGAGGATGTCGAGGCCTGCCGAAATATTGCCAAAGAGGTCGGTGTGGATATCAGAGTCAGGGATTATATCTCAAAGGAAGAGTAATCGCAAAGCGAAAATTCCGAAAAGCACATTATAAGGTATTCGATAGGGCACCTTGATATATCAAAGCTCATTCCCATAAAGCCAAGCTCAGAGATGATCTGTAGCTTGGCTTTTATATTTTTCAGCGATTCAAAAAGGCAGCTCCTTGCGTTTCGGGCATTCCCATAGTTAAAGGAGCAAACAAGGGTGTCCTCGTCTAAAGCGACCCCCTCACCCATGCGGCAGGCAAGGGATATTGCATCCCGCCTTTCAATATGCTCCCCGCCCGAAAAGGCAAAGGGAGAAATATCGATAAAGGTCTTGATGCTCTCGCCTTTTTGTGCATAATCTGAAAAGTGCTTTTCTTCACCGAGTGCAAACGTCGGAATACTCTTAAGGTGGCATTTTTCATATCTTAAGATCACTCCGTCGGCAATATCGTGCGCCTTTGTGTATTCGTCCCCCTCGATAAATAAGAACAGCCCGTCTTCTATCATATCCTTTTTCATTTTGATAAGGCCTTGGCAAAATTCTTCATCATTTCCGCCGCCTCTAACAGTCAGGGTGATTCCGCGGTATCCGCGCCGCTTTGCCGTCCTAATAGCATCCCGTGTGAAGTTTTCACCCTGGTTTTTTATCAAATCCGGCATATCCGGGGCATAGATTCTCATTATCGGCACGCCGCCTGCCGCCTTTATATCGGATAATGCCCCTCTGTCATCAAAGATCCTTGCCAGCTCGCCTCCCTTTACTGCGTGAGAAGAGAGGGTGATGTATTTTGCATATTCGGTGGCGAGGCGCAGTCTTTTGGTATCATATCCGCGATATAAGTGGCCGTTAAGCAGTATCGTGCTGTTCTTCGGCGTATCGCACTTTATTGTAAGGGTTTCTTTGTCAAGTGTCTTTCCTCGTTGAGAAAATTCGGGGTTAGCCCTTTTTAGCCGGCGCAGCTCAACCCCGAATCTTTTTGCGATATCTTCTGCCGTTTCTCCTCTTTTTGCGGTGTAGCTCCTTGTTGGTATAACGATGATCAACTCAAGCCCTGCGGTTAATTTATCGGGATTTTTCAGCCCGTTATATTCAACGATCTTGGAGGGCGGTGTGCCGTATTCTTTCGCAATATCAAAAACGGTTTCTCCTGCCTTCACTGTATGTATCAGCATATATATTCCTCCTTTTGATTTAATTTTATGTTCTGCGTGTATTTTTCGTTACCTCGGTAAAAATAAGTCAGTATAAATCTTAAGGAGGAAGAATATGAAGATTAAAAACGTTATTGCATCTGAGATCATAGACTCCCGCGCCACTCCAACGGTCATGGCGCGCGTAACTCTTGATTCGGGCTCTGTCGGAATCGCATCTGTGCCAAGCGGTGCATCAACCGGAAGGAACGAGGCATTTGAAAAGCGGGATAATGACAGATCAAGATATTCCGGCGCAGGTGTGCTTTCGGCACAAGACTCTGTTAATGAGATCATTCGCCCGGCGCTTGTCGGCATAAATGCATTGGATATGCGCGAGATAGATACTATTATGTTAGCACTTGATGGCAGTATTAAAAGGTCGAATCTCGGTGCGAATGCAATTCTTTCGGTTTCATTGGCAGTGGCAAGGGCGGCGGCATCGGCGCTCGGCATTCCTCTTTACAGATACGTTGGCGGTTCCTTTTGCTCGCGTATGCCTGTGCCGATGATGAACATTCTGAACGGTGGCGCCCATGCGTCAAACAACGTTGATATTCAGGAGTTTATGATAGTGCCCGTCGGTGCTGAAAGCTTTTGTGAGGCGGTTCGGTGCGGTTGCGAGGTCTACAGGGCGCTTAAGGGTATAATAGTAGACTCCGGAGGTTGTTCGGGTGTCGGGGACGAGGGCGGATTTGCGCCTGATCTAAAGGAGGATAAAGAGGCGCTTGAGCTTATAATTTCGGCAATCGAGAAGGCAGGCTACCGCCCGGGTAACGACGTGATGATCTCCCTTGATATTGCATCGAGCGAGTGGTTTTCTTCGGGCGAGTACAGGATGAAAAAATCGGGCAGGGTGATGTCGCGCGAGGCTCTTTGTGATCATATATCATCGCTTGTCAGCGAGTATCCGATACTGTCGGTTGAGGACGGAATGGCAGAGGAGGATTATGAGGGCTGGCAGCTGCTTACCGAAAGGCTTGGAAAAAGGACGATCCTCGTTGGAGATGACCTCTTCGTTACCGACACGAAAAGGATCGACGATGGGGCAAGGGGCAAAATTGCCAATGCCGCCCTTATAAAGCCAAATCAGATAGGAACGCTCACCGAAACGGCAGAGGCTATTTCATGTGCCCATTTTCACGGCTATAAAACGGTGATGTCCCACAGGAGCGGAGAAACGGAGGACACCACTATTTCCGATCTCGCGGTTGGCCTCGGAACTCATTTTATAAAATGCGGTGCGCCTGCCAGGGGCGAGCGCGTAGCAAAATATAATCGGCTGATGGAGATAGAACGCGAACTTTTTTCGGCAGAATACGGTTTTTAATACAAATGTACTTGAAAATACCTTCGATATGTGATAAAATATTTGAAAACAACACGTCGGAGGACGGATTATGAAGATAAAAAGCGGATTTGTTCTTGAAAAGGTTGGCGGTGCGTATCTTGCAGTTGCCGTTGGATCAAGAACCAAGGATTTTAACGGCCTTGTCAGAATGAACGGCACCGGTGCATTCCTTTGGGGATTGCTCGCGGATAAGGATATGACAAGCGAGCAGCTTCTCGAAAAGGTTCTTTCTGAATATGAAGTAGCCGAGGAGCAGGCAAGGGGCGATATCGCTGCTTTTGAAAAAACACTCAGGGATAACGGCATACTTGAATGAATACAGATAATAAGGTAAACTGTGCCTCTTCTGTCGGTGTGATCGAGCGTGAGCTTGAGCTCCACGGTAGTTACGCATCTGTAACCCGCGGACCGAGTATGCGGCCGCTTTTTAAAACGAGCAGGGATATGGTTATAATCAAAAAGCCTACCGCAGCTTTTAAAAAGTACGACGTAGTTTTATATACCGGCGCAGGTAATAAGTACACGATGCACAGGATAATCGCAATAAAGGGCGACACTCTTGTGATCAGGGGTGATAACACCTACGTTAAGGAATACGTTCCCACCTCGCGCGTTATCGGTATCCTTACCGAATTCAACCGCAATGGCAAGCATCACACGGTTGATGAGTTTTCATTTAAGGTGTATTCGAGAGTCTGGAATCTCATTTATCCTGTTCGATTTGTGATGTTCAAGGCGAGAAATCTACTTGGTAAAATATATCGCAAGCTCTTTAGGAAAAAGGCATAAATAAAAAGCATTTGCAACCCGTTTGCAAATGCTTTTTTTGTTTAATCAAGCAGTATCACCCTATCCGTGTCAAATAATTCGCGCCTTATTTTGATTTTTACAGTGTCAGCGGACGTGTGCCGTTTGCAGTAATATACAAGCTCTTCTGTGTCGATGCAGGCAGTGTATCTTGTATAATGCTCCTTGCCGTCCTCCGTTATCACGGCGCGCCTTGGCGGTGCAACGGCGTTCAGGGTGCTTAGAACGTCGCGGTAGGAAAGATCCTTGCATCCGTCCTGCATCTTCACGAGCCAGGCGGCTTTGATAAAGCGAGAGGGAGAGGTGTAATCTCCTGGCAGTCCGACTCCTCCAACACCGCCTGTAAAAAGCCCCTCTTCTTTCGGTTGTTCGCAAGATAGGTGCATATACATTTCTGCATTTTGTCTGTGATATGAAAAAGGCGGATTGTTTGTTAAAACTCCGTATGGATCTTCATAGGCAAAAGCGCCTCCTTTTGTAAATTCAAGCGCATAGGATCTCTCCCTGTCAGCTAAATGAAAGTGCAGGGGAGTGTTTGGCGTGCTGTCGTCAAAATGCACGTCAACAAGATTTATCTTTGAAAACTGCTCTATGGCATCCTCTGCCGTAGGGCACTTTGCAAGCAGGAATGGGATCAATTCAAACGGCGCAAGGTTCAGCCGTCCTTCAGTCTTGAAACTCGTATAGCGAGCATTACCTCTGAAGTTAAGCCCGGCTATGCAAACTCCGGCCTCATTCGCCCCTTCTGCAAGCAGGGGGAAGCCATCCTTAATTATCCCCATACCGAATGCGGCAAAGTGGCGCGCCACTATCCTTCCCTCGCGCAGCTTCAAGGGGTAGCTCCTTGGCATTAAAACCACGCCGTCGCCAAAATCGTATTCAAGGTCAAGATTCCTTCCAAAATAAAATCTGTCAAGATGCAATGCAATGCTTGTGCACATAAAAACCTCGTTTTTTTCCTATCTTCTCACCGGCAGGGGTAATTTATGCAAAAAAGAACTCCGCGATAAGCGGAGCTCTTCATTATTTTAATTATTATTAAAGTGCTAAAATTATAGATGCCAGCCTCTTTGCCGCCTCGGGAAGTGAAGTGATAATGCCGTATTCTTCCTTCGAGTGTGCTCGCTCACCGCAAACACCGATAGAGTCGATGCAGGGAATGCCGAATGCCGTAACGTCTGCCGCGTCCGATCCGCCGTTTCTGAATCCGGCTTCAAGCGTAGAAAGTCCGTTCTCGGAAAAAGCCTTGTTTGCAATATCCAAAAGCTCCTTGTTTCTTGCGCAAAGCTCCATTGGTGCGCGCCAGTTAACGAGCTTTACTTCGCAGGTGCAACCGGGAACGGTAGTGGTGCTTGCAATCCTTTCAACAGCCTTCTTTATTTCTTCAAGCTCCTCAGCCTTTGTGTATCGGCAGTCAAGCTCAAATTCACAGTATCCGGGGATAGTGTTTCTTGCCGTTCCGCCTGTTATCTTGCCAACGTTAAAGGTAATTCCGCCGTCGCTCTTGAATTTCTCAAGCTCAATGATCTTGTGCGCGGCCTCGCAAACAGCGCTTGCGCCCTCTGTCGCGCAGTATGAGGAATGTGCGGAAATGCCGTGGATCTTAAAGATAAATCCCGCAATTCCTTTTCTTGAAAGGCAGGCTCTACCTTTGAAGTAAGCCTCATATCCCTCAAGGTTTAAGAATGCCACAGAATCCTTCGCCTTCTCGCATATGCATCTTATCGGTTCTTTGTTGTTTATTCCGCTTCCGATCTCCTCGTTTGATTGTAGCAGCATCATTATCGGTCGGTCTTTGTATCCGCAAAGCTCAAGCGCATGCATCGTAAGAAATCCTGCCACAACACCGCCCTTGCAGTCAACAGTGCCCGGGCCGTATATCCGATCTCCCTCGCGCTTAACGGCAGGTGTGCCAAAAAGCCCGATAGGATGCACGGTATCCATATGTCCCGATAGGGTTATCGGTGCTTTTTCCGAGTTCTCGTTCATTGTAATAAAAACAACGTCGCCAAACTCTTTTTGCGCGCATTTTTCTATTTTCCAGCCATGCTCCCTTGCAAGATTACAAAAATAATCTCCAACGCGGTCAACCGCCGCCTTGTCTTTGGAGGGGCTTTCGATGTTGCAGGCATCTTCCCATATATTTACGTATTCCTCGGTCAACGAGTCTATGGCACCAAACGTCTTAGGTGTATTCTCCATAACGCACCGCCTTTCTTTGATTCTATTATAGCGCAGCTCTGCCATTATGTCAATTATTAAGCTGATAAGAGATTGTACAAGTATAGAAAAAAGGCAATAAATTTTATTAAAATTATCGCTGTATAAAAAAATAAATATTTTTTAAAAAAACAGTTGACTTTCAAAAAAAGATATGTTATAATAAGTATCGCTTGTGGCAAATGCCGCATATTCCTCCTTAGCTCAGTCGGTAGAGCGCATGACTGTTAATCATGATGTCGCTGGTTCGAGCCCAGCAGGGGGAGCCAAAAACCTCGTTCGAAAGAGCGAGGTTTTTTATTTTCCCCCGGGGCTCTCGCCAGTCAGCTCTGTCGAGCTTGCCGGTTCCGCTACGCGCCGGTCCGAGTCGCAAGTCAAAAAGAGTTGGCTCGATACACTCGCAACACTTTTTTCGTGCTTGGTCGGACACCGTTTGAAAAAACGATAATCAATCGTTTTTTCTTTACTAACCCAGCAGGGGGAGCCAGAAAAAGCCTAACGCTTTTGCGTTAGGCTTTTTTCAATGAAGCGCACTTACGGTGCATGAAAAATGAAGCAGGGCTTCGCCCTATGAAGTGTGCCTTCGGAACACGGAAAAGCAAATGCTTCATTGACAAAACTATAAAATTATGATATGATCGCCCATCAAATCATAAACTTGGCGAAGCCAATCATAACAATGCGTAGCATTTCTAAACTGATAACTTGCCCGCAAGGGCAATCATAAGTTAGCGTGATTTGTCCGTTAAGGACATCACGCTAAAGATCGAGGATTTTTATTTGCTGTAGCCAACTTTTTCTCTCTTTATATTGACATTTAAAGGAGATGGTGCTACAATGAGGTTAACAACTTATTTTGAAAGGAATAATCATTATGAAAAAGATTTTTGCATTGCTTTTAACAGTTGTTCTGGCATTTTCTCTTGTTTTCCTGACCTCTTGCAGTGGCGAGAGCGCTGAAGGTGAACAGGGCGGCACAAGCGGCCTTGAAACTCTTGCAGGTAAAACTCCCGAGCAGCTTTACGATGCTTCTGTAGAAGCACTTGCTATGGCAGGTTCTTTTGAGGTTACCACCGAGAGCGAAATAATTATGGAGATGAACGTTTCCGGCATGCAGGTTGACGTTATCACAAAGCAGTGGGCAACCAGCAAGATAAACGGTGATGACTCATATATGAAGTCCGGCTCCACTTCTACAATGATGTATCAGGACCAGATAGTTCCGATGGGTGATCTTAATCCCATGGAGGTTTGGCACGTTGACGGCATTTGCTATGCTATCTCAAATGAAGGAAAGATAAAGGGCGAGCTTGATAAGGAAAAGTTCATGCAGGATTATATGGGCAAAGATCCCCAGGAATCCACTCTTCTCAATCTTCCCGAGAGCTGGTTCAATGATATCAAGTTTGAAGCAGCAGAAGAGGGAACTTACGTTCTCAACATGTCTGTTAGCGGTGAGGAATACACTGAGTATTTCGGCAATGTTTTTGCCGGCCTTGGCTACGACTTTACTATCGGCGATGACGTTATCTATAAAATATACTTTGACAGCGAAGGTAATCTCACTAAGTACACCGCAGAGTTCACCATGTCTTATGTGATCAACGGTGTAGCCGGAACCGCTGACTGTACGTCTGTTTCATATGTTGACATCAAGGACGTTGCAATAGAAGTTCCCGAAAATGCAGACTCCTTCCAGACTGTTCAGTTCCAGTAATAACTTGCACAACGCAGCGATATTTTCGCTGCGTTGTTCTTTTTATTGTAATTGACATTGAAGGTAACATGTGTTAAAATGGCATGAGAACGATCCATATTACAAATACTCGGAGAAATCGAAATGGTGCGTGATATTCTTAAAAAAAGAGAGTATATTCCGATCCTCAGGATGAATAACGGAGATGCTGTAACGCGTGAGAATTGGCAAAAGCGTCGCGGCGAGATGCTCGAGCTTCTTGAAAAATATTCATATGGAAAAACGCCCGACGTTCAGGTTGAGGTGAGAGCTGAGGTTACAGAAAACGGCCTTATGCACTGCGCCGGCAAATGCACCGAGCAGTTTATCAGGCTCTATTATAAAACCGAAAAAGGTGAGGGAAGCTTCCCTGTGCAGATATTCACTCCAAATGCAGTAGAGCATCCGCCTGTATTCTTGCATATTGCATTCGGCCTTGCACCGCATAAATATATTCCTGTTGAGGAGATTATTGACGGCGGATATGCGCTTGTTGTTGTGGACTACAAGGATATGGTGAACGATGCACATTACGGTGATTATTCCGACGGCATAGCTGCGCACTTTGGCACAGATGATCCGAGAGAGGCTACCGAATGGGGCAAGATCGGAATGTGGGCTTGGGGTGCGAGCCGCGTGCTTGATTACCTTATAGCCGAAAGGAGCGATCTTGATACGGATAAGGTTGCCGTTATCGGTCATTCCCGCCTTGGTAAAACGGCCCTTTGGTGTGGCGCGCAGGACGAAAGATTTGCCGCCGTAATATCCAATAATTCGGGCTATGGTGGAGCTTCCTCGTCAAAGCGTGCCTGCGGCGAGAGAATAACCGACTTCCTCCGCCTCGGCTCGTGGGATTGGTTCTGCGAGAACTTTAAAAATTACACGGGTGAGAAGGAAGACGAAAAACCGTACGACCAAAGCATGCTTCTTTCCCTTATAGCACCAAGGCTTTTGCTCGTTGGTTCGGCAGCGCTCGATAAGGGAGCAGATCCCGAGAGCGAATTCTTGACAACCCTGCACGCATCATCCGCTTGGGAGCTACTTGGCGAGCGTGGGCTTGTTGTCGGCGATGAAATGCCGAAGCCCAAAACCTATCTTGCAGAAGGCAATATACTCTACCACCTCCGCGCAGGAATGCACTACCTCTCGCGTGAAGATTGGCAGGCCTATATGAGATTTTTGGATACTAAATTCAAATAAAAGATAAAGGGTCGCTTTTGCGGCCCTTTTTAAGTCTTATAGGATAAAAAAACAAGTGAAAATTTGTTGTATTTTGCGATTGAAAAGCGCGTCGTGGTGTGGTATAATCAACTTAAAATCACTATATATAGCGCGAGAGTAAAAATATGAGGTTATCGAGTATTATTTCGGATAATATGGTCATCCAGGCGGAAAAGCCCTTTAGAATATTTGGATACGGCAAGGGGAAAATATCGCTTTCATTGTGCGAGGCAGTCTATCGTGCAGAGTTTGAAGAGGATGAGTGGGTATGGGAGCTTCCAAAGCAGAAATACGGCGGCCCATACGATATAATGCTTGATCTTGACGGAGAAGAGAAGGTCATAAAGAACGTTGCATTCGGCGACGTGCTTCTTTTGGCGGGACAGTCGAATATAGAATTTAAAATTTCGGATGAAAGGAACACTTCATATACCCCGTGTGACGAAAGAATACGTTTTTTCTCTTCTTGTATGATGGCAGTTGATACTGCGGATACCGTGAGAGAATGGCATATCTGCCGCGAGGGAGAGGTCGGTGCGTGGAGCGCGATAGGACTTCACACGGCGGTTGATTACAGAAAGAAAAAGGACGTTTTTGTAGGTCTTGTCGGTTGCTTTCGCGGCACGTCGGCTATAAGGAGCTGGTTGCCACAGCGCACTCTTGATGAAAAAGTTTTTATCCCACTTGAATTAAGGCATAAAGATTATCTTACGCCAAGCGGAGTAAATAAGGATTCATACCTTTACGAAAGGAGCTTTTTGCCGATCTCAAAATTCAACTTCTCCTGTGTGATATGGTATCAGGGAGAGAGTGACACAACGGTGGAGGAAAGCCGCGTTTACACAGAGCTTCTGCGCCGTCTTATAGTTGCGTGGCGAGAGGACCTTTGTGATGAAAATCTTAAATTTATCGTAATAGAAATATGTGATTTTGATCCGCGCGATGACGATGGCTGGCATATGATACAAAAGTGCCAGAGGGATATTGTGAACGTTATATCGGGTGTTTCGGTCGTAACGAGCAAGGACGTTTGCGAGCATACTGCCATCCACCCTGCGAATAAGGAAAAATTGGCACAGAAGATAGCAAAAGCGCTTTTATCCGATTTTTGATGCGTAAATTGTTCTGTTTCTGCGTGCAATGAAAAAAAGAAAGTGAATTTTTTGAATTTCAATAAAGAAAAAATAGAAGAGTGGTACGAAGCGATCCCTCTTGGAAATGGCAATATGGGAGGACTCCTGTTTGGTGGCGGTTCCTTGGTAAAACTGAGTGTGGATTGGCAGGCCTATATGAGATTTTTGGATACTAAATTCAAATAAAAGATAAAGGGTCGCTTTTGCGGCCCTTTTTAAGTCTTATAGGATAAAAAAACAAGTGAAAATTTGTTGTATTTTGCGATTGAAAAGCGCGTCGCGGTGTGGTATAATCAACTTGATGTGTTGAACACAATTTTGAAAACTAAAGAGGTATAGTATGAAAAGCATTGCAAAGCCTTATACAGTTTATAAAGAAAAGCTTGAGTCTGGCGAGAAGATAACCCTCCCGCCGCATGCGATAAAAACCGAAAAGCATCTCACCTTCTCCTTTGATCTTGATAAGATCGGCGATGGCAAGATCGTTGCCGGCCATGGCATAGAGGTTTCGAGTGGTTCTTGGGTGGAGATCACTGCAACCGAGCTTAAGGCATATAGCTATTATTCTTACACCAATCCCACTCATAGAGAGCTGCTTTCTGTTGAGCACGGCCTTGATATAAAGGATGTTTTCAACCTTGTGATAGACGTTAATCCTTTGAATAAGATGGCAACTGTTATTATCTCAACTGCCACCGGTATGGTAAAGCAGAGCTTTGGCGGCTGGGACGGATGTATGGGCGAGATATTCGCCGAGGTGGAAGGCTTTAGTGCAACAAACTGCAAATTCAATTGGTTCAGCGACGGATTTTCTCGCAAGATCTGGGTTCTTGGCGACTCCTATCTCGGATTTGGTCATTCGGCAAGATGGCCCTACTACCTCTACCGCGACGGTTTTAATAACAATATGCTTATCGGCTTTCCGGGAATGTCTGCGCACGAGGCGATAGCAGAGTTTGAGTATATCTCGGCCTGCGGCACTCCCGAGTATGCCGTTTGGTGCCTTGGAATGAACAATGCCGACCTTGACGGTAAGGTAAGCGAGATCTACGTTAAGTCAACAGAGAGATTCCTTGAGATATGCAAGGAGAAGGGCATAACTCCCATTCTTTCAACAATTCCGCTTGTAACCGAGCGTGAGAACAGGTATAAGAATGAGTGGGTTCGCTCTCAGCCTTACAGATATATTGACTTTGCCCGCGCCGTTGGTGCGGATAAGGAGGCAGTTTGGTATCCCGAAATGCTTTCTGCCGATAATGTCCACCCTGCTGAGCGCGGCGCACAGGCACTTTATATGCAGGTGCTTTGCGACTTCCCCGAAATCATGCAGCGCCCTAACACTTAAATAAAAAGCACGGCGAGATATCTCGCCGTGCTTTTTGCCTAAAGGGCTAAAAATTGTAATAAAACAAAGATTTTATCCCTTCACGGTATCGCTTTATTATAAGCAAAAAATTATTTCATCAGATCCTTTACCGCTGCCACGATTATCTGCGCCGTGCCTTCAATTCCAAGTGTGGATGAGTTTATAGCCATATCGTAGTTGTCGTACTTGCCCCACTTGTTGCCGGTGTAGAAGTTGTAGTATGATGATCTTCTCTTATCCGTCTTGTTGATAGTGTCTATTATCTGCGAAGATTTAAGCTCAGGGTGCCTTTCTGCGACCCTCTTCTGTCTGTGCTCAATATCTCCGTATATGAAAAGGCGCAAAATGTTCTTTTCCTCGCGCAGTACGTAGTCTGAGCAACGTCCTATAACAACGCAGCTACCCTTAGCCGCATAACCCTTGATAACCTCGGACTGCAAAAGAAAGAGTCTGTCATTTATCGGCATCTTGTAGCCAAAGTGCATTGTTGTGCCGATAACGTTCGAGCCCATAGCAAGTGTGTAAAGCAGGCTGTTCGCCGCCGATTCGTCTGCCTTCTTGATAATATCGGTATTAAGCTCGCCTTTTGCCGCCGCGTCGTTGATGATCTCCTTGTCGTAAAGCGGAATTCCAAGCTCCTTTGCAATGCGCTCACCGATCTCTCTGCCACCGCTTCCGTATTGGCGCGCTATTGTGATTATTATCTTCTTTGCCATAGGTTTTTCTCCTTTTCTGTATTGGCATTTGCTATCCTTGTGAGCCTATTATAACAAAAACTGAGGCTTTTGTAAATAGTTTTAATATACTTTGAACAAAATTATTGAATTATTGCTTTCTTTGTGCTACAATATCTACATCTTTTTATTTTAGCGAGGAGGATCGTATATGAAGCTCGCACTCTCATATAAAATACCCGAAATTGATGCTTTTGCCGCTGAAAAGCTTGGGCTGAGCCACAGGGAGCTTATGCGCCGCAGTGGAGAGGCTGTTGCGAAGGCAGTTATTGAGCGCGCACCCAAGGGTAAAAAAATAATCCTGCTTGCAGGTAAGGGTAATAACGGGGGCGACGGATATGCCGCTGCACTCGGACTTGCCAAAGAATATGAGATCAAAATATACGATATGTTCTCAGCAGGGCAGAAAAGTGAGGAAGGAAAGTACTTCTTGGAAGAGGTGAAGCAAGCCGGCATTGAGGTAATTCCTTACTCGGATTTTGAGCTGCTATGCCGTGATATTGATGAGTGCGGATGCATCGTGGATGCTATATTCGGCACGGGATTTCTTGGCGATATGCCTGAGTTTTTGCGTCCTATCGCAGTTTTTATCCGTGAAAAGGTGGCAATACAGAAGGTTGCTATTGACGTTCCTCTCGGTGTTAATCCGGATGACGGAAGCATAAGCGAGTTTGTGATCAACGCTACTGCTACTGTTTGCCTCGGCTTTATAAAGCCGGGTATAATCTCATATCCCGCCAGATCCTACGTTGGAGATATTGTGTATTCAGACATAGGCTTGCCTATGGACAAGATAGAAGAGGCATTCAGCTTCAATTACTCTATGATCGACGGTGGATGGGTTTCAAAGAATCTTCCCAAGCGCGAGTCTAATTCTCATAAGGGTAGCTTCGGCAAGCTGCTTTTGATAACAGGTAGCGAAAGATATCGCGGTGCGGCACACCTTTCGGCGGAGGCGGCGCTTCGCGGCGGTGTCGGTCTTGTAAGTTTCGTTGGATGCGATGCGCTTGTATCCGAGCTTGCAGGGAAGTATCCCGAAATAATCTATCACAGAAAGAATATTGCCACTGCCACAGACGGTGATATTTCCGAGATCGTCGAGCTTTCAAAAAAGCACACCGCAACCCTTATCGGTTCGGGCTCTGATAACACTGCAGGGCTTCTTTCTCTCACTCTTGCACTCCTTGAGGCTGAGGGTGGCCCGTTGGTTCTTGATGCAGATGCCCTTAATGCGCTTTCAACTATAGGTGCAGACGGTATCCGCGCACTTAAGAATGCAAAAAGGGAGGTCATCATAACACCACATCCCCTTGAGTTTGCAAGGATCTCTATGACCGCAGTTGATTCGGTTCAGCTTCACAGAATGGCGGCGGCACTCAAATTCTCCGCTGAAAACAAGCTCACCCTCGTTCTTAAGGGAGCAGGCACTATAATTACAGACGGCAATAAAACCTTTATCAACACCACAGGCTCTTCCGCTCTTGCCAAGGCGGGTAGTGGAGACGTACTTGCCGGTCTTATCGGTGCTATTGTGGCGCAGGCGCCCGGTGAACCTCTTAATTCAAGCGCCGCTTCGGTTTATCTGCACGCAGTTGCAGGCCAAAACCTCGCAGGTGAGTTTTCTTCCTACGGCGTAACCCCCTCCGATCTGCCGAAGGAGATCGCGCGCACCGTAAGTATGCTTGAAAACTCTTAAATATTTAAATACCATTGACAAAAGTACTAAATTATAGTATACTCTATATGTTTTTACACAAATTGAAAGGCAATAGTTGAAAATGAAGATTTATGACGAGCTCGTTGCCCGTGGTCTTATCGCGCAGGTAACGGATGAAAATGAAATAAAGGAACTTGTAAATAACGGCAAGGCAACCTTCTATATAGGCTTTGACCCCACGGCTGACAGCCTTCACGTTGGTCACTTTATGGCTCTGTGCCATATGAAGAGACTTCAGATGGCAGGCAACCGTCCCATCGTTCTTATGGGTGGCGGTACAGGTTATATCGGCGACCCCTCGGGAAGAAGTGATATGAGATCTATGCTCACTCCCGAAACTATCCAGCACAACTGCGATTGCTTTAAGGCGCAGATGGAGAAGTTTATCGAGTTCGGCGATGATAAGGCTATTATGGTGAACAATGCAGATTGGCTTCTTAAGCTTAACTACATTGAGCTTCTTCGTGACGTTGGAGCTTGCTTCTCCGTTAACAGAATGCTTACTGCTGAGTGCTATAAGCAGAGAATGGAAAAGGGTCTTTCCTTCCTTGAGTTTAACTATATGATCATGCAGTCTTACGACTTCTATCATCTTTTCAAGGAATACGGCTGTAATATGCAGTTCGGCGGTGATGACCAGTGGTCTAATATGCTTTACGGTACTGAGCTTATCAGAAAGAAGCTCTCTAAGGATGCATATGCTATGACGATCACTCTTCTTCTTAACTCTGAGGGTAAGAAGATGGGTAAGACCGCAAACGGCGCAGTTTGGCTTGATCCCAATAAGACCGCACCATACGAGTTCTATCAGTATTGGAGAAACGTTGGAGATAAAGACGTTCTTAAGTGCATAAGAATGCTCACCTTCCTTCCTCTCGAGGAAATAGACAAGATGGACTCTTGGGAAGGCTCACAGCTTAACGAGGCTAAGGATATTCTCGCATACGAGCTTACAGCTCTCGTTCACGGTGAAGTGGAAGCCGGCAAGGCACGTGACGCTGCTCGCGCTCTCTTCGGTGCGGGCGACAGCGCTCTCACTCCCTCTGTTGAGGTAGATGAATCCGCTCTTATTGACGGTAAGATTGATGTTAATTCCCTGCTCGTTCTCGGAAAAATGGTTCCCTCAAGGTCCGAGGGCAGACGCGCAATCGAACAAGGCGGCGTTACCGTTGACGGTGAGCGTGTCTCCGACGTCAAGGCTGCCGTCACAAAGGAGCAGCTCTCCGTCGGCGTTCTTGTAAAGCGCGGCAAGAAGAGCTTTAATAAGTTCATTTTAAAATAATAAATAGATGAGGAGTTTTTATGGAATGGATTAAACTTCGCAGCGACGAATTTCCCGCTGCAGTTGAAAAAGCAAAGGGTGTTTGCGTAATACCGGTAGGTTGCGTAGAAGCGCACGGAATACATCTCCCTCTCGGATGCGATTCGATGAAAGGAAGAGATTATTGCGTAATGGCGGCCGAAAAATCGCCCGTTATCGTTTTCCCCGAAATGTATTTTGGAGAAAAAAGCGGTGCAGGTGAGTTCCCCGGCACGATAGTTTTCCCGACAACTCTTATTTGGGATATACTTGAGCAATCCTGTAATGAGATTGCCCGCAACGGTCTTAATAAGATTCTTCTTGTCAGCTCACACGGCGGAAACGCTGCTATGCTTCAGGCGTTTGCAAGATATATGCTTCAGAAGCACCATGATTACGTAGTATATTACTACTATCAGAAGCTGCCGCTCGTTTCCACGCTCATTGAAAAGAAGGATACATATTCCTATCTTACCGACGAGGATATGGCAATACTTGAAGACTACGTTGCTAAAAAGAAGGTTGACGGACACGGCGGATTTGTGGAAACCGGCATGATGTACGACCTTTACCCAGACCTTACGAGACTTGACCTTATCGATGCGCGCGACCCCTCTTCAACGGGACGCTTCGACGAGTTCACAAAGAACAATATTTTCACCGGTCTTATTTGGATGGCAAACCGTCCCCACTCTTACGACTGCGACATACATTACGGTATGAATGAGAGAATTGCACGCGCAATATCAGAAGAAACGGTTTCAAATACTGCCGATGCTTTCGACTTCCTCAGAAATGAAACAGTTTCCATGGAATACCACAAGGAATGGCTCGCAAAGCAAAAAAGAGTAAACTGATAAAATAGAATGAAAATCTCCTGCGATATCGACTTTCGTCAAAAGCAGGAGATTTTTATTTAGTTATACCTTGGAAATTAACCCGTCATACAGCGTGCTGTTCCTTTTACATCGGATAACGTCCTCACTTCCGTCGCTGTATACTACCCTGAATACGTATTCATAGTGGTCAAGGCTATTTTTGTATTTGTAATGATTCCGTCCGAAGCGACATCGAAAATCTATTGAAAAACCCGAATGCTCCAGCGTTTTCTTATATACGGCAATTTCCTCTATTATCTCAGCCTTAGTAACCCTGTCGATAAGCGCTCTGTGATGCCTCTCTAACAATATTATTACCACCACTACCGAAGCGGCTATTAACAACGCAAAAATCCCCAGTATAAATATCGGAAAACCGAATACAGTACAGCAGAATATTGTTAAAACTAAAATTACAAACGTAATCACCGTTTTATCCCCGCCTCATTTTGAAAATTAATCAAAAATTGTAATAACTGTATATTTTTATGTTTTTTCCTACCGGCTTCCCCTTGGCAAAAGGAGCTGCAAAACAGTAGTGTAATCCCGCTTCCTTGGGGATTTTTGTTCCGTTGCCAAAAATATCTGCCTCCCTCAGCGTATTGAATACACCAAGAATAGACTCGTTCTCTCCCTTCGTTAATGCAACAGCGTATTTAATTCTCATATCGATTACCGTCCTTTAGTTAGTTTTGATTTGCATCTTTCTGTGCTTATTGTACATCAGTGTATGTACTATAAATCGGACAGTTAAAAAATGTGAAAGCATTTTTTCCTTTATTTTTTTATAAAAAGCTATTGACAAAGCACGCTTAATATGATATTATATTTAGGCGTGACTGATATGCCCCTGTAGCTCAGCCGGTAGAGCACTTGACTTTTAATCAAGGTGTCCGGGATTCGAATTCCCGCAGGAGCACCAAAAAGAAAAAGCACCCTTGCGGTGCTTTTTCTTTTTGCTACTACTCGGAATTCGTCCCGTTCGTTCGCAGAACGAGGGGATTCGCAACATTGCGCCGCGTCTTGCCCCGCAAGACAACTCACTTCCCCAAAGCCGCTTAGCTACCAGCCGCAATATTCCCGAAGGAGCACCCTTGCGGTGCTTTTTCTTTTTGCTACTACTCGGAATTCATCCCGTTCGTTCGCAGACGAAGGGATTCGCAACATTGCGGCGCGTCTTGCCCCGCAAGACAACTCACTTCCCCAAAGCTGCTTAGCTACCAGCCGCAATATTCCCGCAGGAGCACCCCTCTGGTGCTTTTTCTTTTTGCTACTACTCGGAATTCATCCCGTTCGTTCGCAGAACGAAGGGATTCGCAACATTGCGGCGCGTCTTGCCCCGCAAGACAACTCTTTTTCCCTTCTGCCGCTACCATGCATTTTATTGTCTAAATTTGTAAAATAGTTAAATTATTTGTAAAATAGTTGACTTTTTATTACCGGATGTGTATAATGGTATTATATGGTATGTATTTTTTACTTTTATAGCATTTGGAGGATTTTATGTGCGGAATAGTAGGATATAGCGGATTTCAAGGGGCCGCTCCGATAATGCTCGAAGGACTTAAAAAACTTGAATACCGCGGTTATGATTCTGCGGGAATTGCCGTTATGAACGAGCGTGCTATTCAGATTAGTAAAGTTAAGGGTCGAATCTCAAATTTATGTGAAAGAACCGAGGACGGCGCAAAATTGCCGGGACACCTTGGCATAGGTCACACAAGATGGGCGACGCACGGTGCGCCGACAGATATAAATGCGCATCCCCACGTAAGCTGTGACAGAAAATTTGCCGTAGTACATAACGGAATCATTGAAAACTATATGCCCCTCCGCGATGAACTTGTAAAAAAGGGATATATCTTCGAAAGCGAAACAGACACCGAGGTTGTAGTACATCTTCTTGAAATGTATTACAGCGGTGACGTCAAAAAGGCCCTTATTAAAACGGTTTCAAGACTTGAGGGCTCTTATGCGCTCGGTATACTTTGTACTGACGAGCCTGCGAAGATTTACGCGGCACGCAAGTCAAGCCCCCTCATAATAGGTGTTGGCACTGATGAAAACTATTTTGCTTCAGACGTAACCGCGCTTGTATCTTATACGAGGTCTGTAATATATCTTAACGATGACGAATTCGCCGAAATTTCTCCGTCATCAATAGAGATATTCAATTCGGCGGAAGAGCTTATTCCCAATACAATCGACCGCATAACCTGGGATATCCAATCAGCAGAAAAAGGCGGATACGAGCACTTCATGCTCAAAGAAATTATGGAAGAGCCTCGCGCCGCCCTTGCAACAATTTCACCCCGAATAAAAGACGGACACGTCAACCTTGACGGCATTTCCCTTACAAAAGAATATCTTGAAGGCTTAAACAAAATTGTTATCGTTGCCTGTGGCTCGGCATACTATGCCGGATGTGCGGGAAAACTCACAATTGAGAAGCTTTGCAGAATTCCCGTAAACGTAGAGCTCGCAAGTGAGCTCAGATACGGAAACCCCTTAATTGACGGCCGCACACTTGCTATTGTGCTTTCGCAATCCGGCGAAACCGCTGACACCATAGCGGCAATGAAGGAATGCCAACGTCTTGGCGCAAAGGTGCTTGCCATAGTCAACGTAGTCGGAAGTACCGTAGCAACTCTTGCCGACTATACACTCTACACCTGGGCTGGTCCGGAAATAGCCGTTGCAACAACCAAGGGATACACCACGCAGCTTGTAGCGCTTTATCTCTTCTCGATATACGCAGCCGAAAAGCTTGGACTCATCTCAGATGAAAAGCACTGTGAATTAATAAGAGCTCTTGAATCAATTCCCCAAAACATGCAGACGGTTCTCGATATAAATTCACACCTTCCAATGCTTGCGAAAAAATATTTTGAATGCTCTTCCATGTTCTATATAGGCCGTAATACAGACTATGCGGTTTCGCTTGAAGGCGCATTGAAGTTAAAGGAAATATCCTATATACACGCTGAATCCTATGCCGCAGGAGAGCTTAAGCACGGAACAATCGCGTTAATCGGCGACCGTCAGCCTGTTGTTGCAATTTGCTGCAACGAGCACGTAACTGAAAAAACAATGAGCAACATCGTCGAGGTTAAAGCGCGCGGTGCCGAGGTTTTGGCAATGGCATTTGAGGATAACACAAAAATTACCTCTGTCGCGGATGACATCATACGCATTCCGAAAATTGACACCCTCTTCAGCGCAGCTATTCAAATTATACCGCTCCAGCTCTTTGCATACTACGTAGCGAAGGAAAGAGGCTGTGACATTGATAAACCCAAAAACTTAGCAAAATCGGTTACCGTTGAATAACTAAAAAGAGCGCCACATCGGCGCTCTTTTTTCTTATATTTCAATTTTTAGATAAAAATTCAATTCCCTATTGCTTTTTCAGACAAACTGTGATATACTAGGTAAGCGAATATAAAGAGGTCTGTCTGCTATCGCAAAATTAAGCACTCACCGTTCGAATTTTTCAGTGATTCTTTTTTTAAGTCTTCGCAGACGGTTTTCTATCAAAATTCCGCAATTCAAAAATGTATATAGTTGCATCACAGAGAGGTATTTCACCTACGGTGAATATATCCACACCTTGCGTTTACAAGCGAGCTTGACACGCTTCGGTGGGATATGCGAAGCGGATTCAATGAGCGCAGCTCATTGAGCCTCTTCTCAGAGGGCTCTGCATATATGATGCAAACTATTGCATCATATCTATGCAGAGGTATCGAAGCGGTCATAACGGGGCTGACTCGAAATCAGTTTGTGGATAACACCACACGAGGGTTCGAATCCCTCCCTCTGCGCCAAGAGGAACGTAATTCGAACAGGATTACGTTCTTTTTTTATTACAAAAGGCGAGTCGGGAAGACTCGCCTCTCTTGCACTTAATATTGGTTAGTTAAACTATATGAAGTGCAAAATTGTTTGAGCGTTAAACAACCTGCCCATACTGGAAGCATATTTTTTCTCCAAGCGATAGAAAATGTATGATTCGCTTTCGTTATTATAGAAAAATTCTATGGGACTAACAAAAATCGCGTCCAAGCAAATCAAATCTTCTAATGTGGATTCGCAAATCGGTTGATACGCTATTAAACGAACTGCTTTCATATCTTCTCCTTTCGTATTTTTCATACATCTATTATGCATGATATGTAGAAAGAAAAACATAAAGGGGAAGAAATTGTTATTAAACTAAAAAATGTTATTAATCATCGAATGGATGCGTAGGATTATAATACTCGGATTCACGATCGTCTTCTCCATAACAACCACCAAAACCTGTATGGTATTCTCCATCACGTTCATAATCATCTTGCAATTCAGCGAAGATGTCCCTGACATCGTCCGACACATCCTGAGTTTCAACTTTTTTAATCGGACGAATTGTTTTAGGTGTTTCGCCTGCGCTTTTTTTCTTCAAAAGTTTTAATATGCCAGATTGTCGCGCAAATACGAAATTAATTTTTCTGTAAAACTCACCGTTGATAAACTCCACATCAACATAATGCACTTCGTTCACAACATAGCATTTGACTATCTTGCCTTTCTTTTTAGAATCCGCTCCAATGTACACAATTTTCCTGCCTATTAAGCTTCTCCAATGTGCATCACAGCCGTTTCTATCAAATCCTTCTCTGTTTATACCGTTACGATTGTATCCATCGCGATTATAACCTTCTATGTCGTAACCATCTTTGTCAAACCCCATCGGATTATAACCGTTTCTATCTAACCAATTCTTATCATATCCTTGACGGCTATATCCTTCTCGATTAAAGCCTTGTCTATCGTAGCCGTCGATGTCATATCCGTCACGGTCATAACCGTATTTAAAACCCGTTCTGTCATATCCCCATTGATCTACTCCGTCACGGTTGAATCCTTCTTTATCAATACCATATCTATTGAAGCCATCTCTATCGAATCCATCTCGGTCAAAACCGCTTCGGTCATAGCCATCCCTATCATAGCCAAGAACGTCATACCCTTCATCAGAATATCGCGTGCCGTTCCTGTGTATACCATTAGCATCGAATCCATACGCTTTATAAACGCAAGCGCCTTCTTGGCAAGAGCCACATTTGCGACACACACGCCATCCACAAATACTGCACCTATCACAAAATAAGGTGGAAATTTCATCACCACAATTCCAGCAATGGTTTATACAATGCAATGTTTTTCCTATGCTTCTTAGCGGTCTTTTATGAATTTTTCCTTCGTATACAACGCTGATGCTAGTTTCGTCAAAATCGATTAGTTCGACTCTGGTCACACCATCATTACAAAGCAACAAATCACCTTTTTTCATAACGTCCTCTCTTGCAAATATTATTCGATGTATTCTGTATAATTGTGCTTTGCAAACCTCTCATCACCACCAGCATTTTCGTAGTCCTCATCCGTGTATTCGTAGTCTTTGTTGCCATTAGTCCAAGTGCCTACAATGACAGTACCGTCGCTATGTGTGAGTTTGCCTTTACCATGAGGTTTTCCGTTAAGGAGTTCGCCCTCATAGATTTCTCCGTTTGCACGTGTTATCTTACCATTGCCAACTAAAAAGAAATCCTCAAACTTACCTTCGTAAATTGTATTAATCTCATAACCGCTATAAATAAAATGGTAACTGGCCTTACCTTCGACAAACGAATGATTAACCCATTTTCCTTCGAAGCATCCATAACCATCACAAAAAAACTTGCCGTTTCCGTGAAAGGAGCCATTCAAAAACTCACCTTCATAAAAGCAATCTTTTCCACTAACAAGTTTTCCTTTTCCGTTAGGAATATTGTCAATCGCTTCGCCTTCGTAGATTCCTTTTCTATATTCAAATTTTTGTATTTCTTTTTCCAAAGCGATGTCCTCAATTAAACGCAAAGCATTTTTCCAAGTTTGTTGTCGAGATTGTGAAAGACGTTGATTTTCTTCTTATTCTCAGCCACGTCCTCACCTTCGACAAGAAGAACGTAATCGGTATCCGATTTCAAATCCGAAATCATTTCCAAAAGCTCGCTGGTCTTTTCCTTAAATATTGATTTAGGCATAGTTTGCTTAGCTACATGCATAATATAGCATTTAATTGCAAGCATTTGAGCAATATTATTACTATTCATCTTTCTAAAAGATTTTTTTACTTCGATCCTACTGTGAGCATCAAACAAAGTATAGGCGAATCCGATTAAGACTCCATCCAATAGATACTCTGCTAAAACAAACAACTCCGCACCTTCTAACATTGTTCCACCAAGTCCTATTGCTGAACCGAAACCAGCCATTCCCCCAGTAATTCCGTCCGCTGCCAAACCACCAATAGCCAACGCAGGAACGGATACACTTAATATAGCGAGGGCGGCTATACCTCCTAAAATAAACTTTTTTTCTGTACTCATCGGTTGTTTTGCCAAATCCTTATAATAGCCCTCTATGCCATTTTTTATATTTGAAAATCTGTCTTTTTTATTTGATCCCCATAACAACGAGGAAAGATATTCAAGACCTTCAGGCTCATATTCGTAACTATACTCACCGTCAAAAATCAAACTAATTGAGAACATAGTTCTCTCAAGAGAATATTCGTCATCGGAGAAAATGTCGGCAGCAATATGGGGAATTTCCATTTCTTTATATAGAGTGACACTCGTGCCATTAACGTTGTTCATAAACTTGTCTATCTCGCTCTGAATAGCATCTTTGCTCTTAGATAAATTGAAGGACTTGTAGTCTTTTATATCATTTTTACGAGAATCAAAAAAGCGCTTGACAAAATTATCGTCAGAACGAACTGGTGTAGAACGGTTCTTTTCTAATTTCTCGTTCACCAATTTCATATCATTCTGCAATCTGAGAAGTTGCATGCTCTTAAAAAGGTCAGTCTGTTTTGCTGTTTTTGCGTCAGTCATTATTAAGTTCCTCCATAATAAAGTCTTTGATTTTAGATACGTTTAGTTCTTTCTGCTTTGAAATGATTAAATTAATCAACTCCTGGACTTCCTCGTCGCAATTATCTGCATAGGTAGTTCCGTACGTAGCATTACAATATGCAATTATTTCTGACTTCGTAGATGTTTCAGCCATTTTGAATAGATTAATGATTGAATAAGGAATATCATCATAATTCCCTAGACTGAAATCGTTAAGGTATTTATAGATCGTTGGTCGGCT